>JBBSNI010000178.1:0-10576 GCA_038232695.1 Cytophagales bacterium | reverse complement strand
TTCATCCATCTGGCTATACACATATAGCATATCTGCTTCTATAACTTTACTGTAGCTTTGCATTTCTGATCTCTTTTTTCTCTTTGAACGTAAATCTAAAACTTACAAATCAAACACTTATTTTTATCTTGTTACTAAGCCACATGAAACGAACGCTTGCCTGCCTACTCCTACTGACGCTCTGCCTGTCCGGGTATGCGCAAAAGAAATTTACCATCAGCGGTACGGCGACCGACGAAGAAAGCGGAGAAGCCCTGATCGGTGCGACGATCTACGCCAAAAGCCAGCAGGCGGGCACGGTGACCAACAATTACGGGTTTTTTTCGCTGACCCTGCCCGAAACGGACAGCCTGCCCCTGGTGATCACCTTTCTGGGTTTCAAACCACAGGTCAAGCGTATCCGTTTGCACGAAAATATCACGCTGAACGTCCGGCTCGTGCCCGGAGAGCTTTCCTTAGATGAAGTAGTCATCAACGCCACGCCGCCCAACGAGAATGTAGAGCGGGTGCAGATGGCAGTGGTGGATGTGCCGATCCAAAAGATCTCCGAACTACCGGTTATCCTGGGAGAAACGGATATTCTTAAAGTGGTGCAACTCCTGCCGGGCGTGCAGTCGGGCAACGAAGGGACGACAGGCTTCTATGTGAGAGGAGGCAACGCTGACCAGAACCTCGTCCAGTTAGACGAAGCGACAGTATACAATCCTAATCACCTGCTGAGCTTGTTCAGTACGTTCAACTCCAGGGCGCTGAACAGTGCTACCCTGATCAAAGGTGGCTTTCCGGCGCAGTACGGCGGACGGCTGTCTTCTATCCTGGACATTACCATGAAAGAAGGCAACAACCAAGCGTTTCATGCCGACGGCGGCATCGGACTGATCACCTCTACCCTGACGCTGGAAGGTCCTTTGAAAAAGGAAAAAGCGTCTTTCATCATTTCTGGCAGAAGAACCTACCTGGATCTACTAGCTAAACCCTTTCTGCCCAAGGGCAACAAATCCAACTATCATTTTTATGATCTTAATGCCAAAGTAAACTGGCAGTTGTCGGACAAAGACCGGCTGTTTCTTAGCATATTCCGGGGGCGCGACCAGGCCGAGTACAGGGCTTCCCAGGGTATCAACTATAAGATACTGTTTGGCAATGCAACGGGCACCTTGCGGTGGAATCATACCTTTGGGCCCAAGCTCTTTGCCAATACTTCGCTGATCTACAACCAGTACGACCAGGATGTGTCTGCTATTCTGGATAATTATTTCTCCCAGACCATTACCGGCATCAACGACATCAATGGTAAGACCGGGTTTCAGTATTTTCCTAATCCCAGACATGCCATACAGTTCGGAGCGGAGTACATTCATCATAAGTTTGTGTCGGGCGGCAAATCGGAATCTCAGAAAACAATTGATCAAAACATCAATAAAGAGAAAATCCCTACCCGGTACTTTAACGAGTTCGCCCTGTATCTTAATGATGAGATTAAGATCAGCGAGCGGTTTTCTACCAGCCTGGGGCTAAGGGCGCCGGGGTATGCTTCTAACACGGTCAGCTACTACCGGCTGGAGCCACGCGCTTCGGTCAAGCTTTCTACCGGTAAGGCATCCTCTGTCAAAGCAGCCTACTCGGTCATGAACCAGTTTCTACACCTGGTTCCCAGCGCTACGGGCACGATCCCTACTGATGTCTGGGTGCCTTCTACGGAGCGCACCCGCCCCCAGTTTTCGCAGCAGTATGCGTTGGGATATTTCCGAAACTTCAGCGATAACAGTGTGGAGTCGAGCCTAGAACTTTACTATAAAGATATGAAAAACCAGGTGCTGTTCCCGGAGGGCAACCAACTCATAGAGAGCTTCGCCGTAGATACTTCTTTGGTCTACGGAAAAGGATGGAGCTATGGAGCAGAGCTATTCCTCAAAAAAAATACAGGCAAGTTCACCGGCTGGCTGGCCTATACGCTATCCTGGACTTTCCAGCAGTTTGATGCTTTGAATTTTGGGGAGAAGTTCCCTTTCCGCTACGACCGCCGGCATGTGTTGTCGCTGGTAGGTTCATATGCCATGAATCCTCGGTGGACCTTGTCCAGCGTGTTTGTATTCAACACGGGCAGTGCCTTTACGCTTCCAGTAGGGCGATTTCCAGCGTTTTACGGACCATCCCTGTTTGAAGGTAACTATTATGTATACGAAAGGCGCAACAACCAGCGTCTGCCTGCCTACCACCGGCTGGATATTTCGGCGGTCAGAAGAAGCCAGGCGCACCTGTTCGGAAAGGAATTTCAGACAGAATGGGTGATAGGGGTGTACAATATCTACAGCCGCCTGAACCCATATTTTATCTACCTGCAGGTAGACCCTGTCACAGACCAACCCCAGGGCAAGCAGGTCTCACTCTTACCGGCTATTCCCAGTATCTCTTTTAACTTTAAATTCTGACAAACATGAAGCGTACTCCCTGGATACGGCTGCTGGCCGTTTTGCTCCTCATGGGCTGTGAAAAAGACATTCAGATTGATGTGCCTGCTGATCTTACCAGCACGGTCTGTATTGAAGGACTTCTCTATCCCGGAGAAAGCCCACGCATTTACATCAGCAAAAGTGTGCCTTTTTTTGACAAAAAAGTGACCCCACAGCAAGTCTTTGCCCGGAGTGCGACCGTGGGTATTACCAGTGATGCTGAAACGGAAGTTTTGTTCGCAGACTCCACCTTTGATAAGTTTCGCTGCCGCTGGGTTCCTTTTTATCACGGCACAACAGCAGCCGAATTTGGAAAAACGTATACACTCACCGTCGTATTCGAGGGTAAGACCTACACGGCCAGCACAACGATCGACCAAAAAAAAGCCGTCATTGAGGATATCATCTACACGCCTGAATTTACCGACCTGTACGGAGGACATGATGGGGTGAATGTCCGGTTCAGGGATGCTTCCGGGCCTGGAAACTTTTATCGTTTTCAGATGTATCGCATGATAGACCGTACCGTCGCCCACGCCCATGTACTGGATGTCATCGTCAGCGATTGTACTGGTGATGAAGAATTTCCGATCACCGATCTGGGCAGAACGATCTATGCCGATACGGGCAATGATGGCGCTACCCTGGATATGCTGGCGGAGGTTTCTTTTGAGTATAGCCAGGGAGATTCTACCTGGGTTTCCCTCCAATCACTGGACCCAAAATCCGCTACCTTTTACAAGGAACTGGATGATCAGCTTATTTCTATCCTGAACCCGTTTGTGGAGCCTGTCTTTCTGAAAAGCTATATTGATGGGGGCGCTATTGGTGTTTTTGGCTCGGTGGTGTTGTCAGACTCTGTGCTGTTTGTCTATCCGCAGGATAATCCTTTGTAGGTGTTGAGGGACTGAGGGATTGAATATTTGAAACTCTGTATTTTTCACGGGGCGATCCGGGTAGTGCTATCAACAAAACGGGTAGATGGAAGTTGTCATTGGTAGCTTATAGATTACTTTATTTTTTCGGCTGGCTTTCTGCTGCTGGTGCTGGCTGCCTTAGACCTGGTATTCACCGCTCTGTCGCCCAACGGGGCTGGCTTTATCACCGGGCCGCTGTCTAAAGGACTGTGGAAGTTTTTTTTGTTTGTCAACCGCAATACCGGCTCTCACCGTATCCTGAACTTTGCCGGGGCTTTTATCACCGTGACCGTACTGATCAACTGGCTACTGCTGATCTGGGCTGCCTGCACCATCATGATCTACAGCGACGAGAAATCGGTCATGAATATGGAGACCAATACGCCTGCCAAACTGATGAGCAAAATCTACTTTACCGGCTATACCTTGTCTACGATGGGCAACGGCGACATGGAGCCGGGCGACGGCTTTTGGGAGTTCTTCACGGCGTTTTTTTCCTTTTCCGGCCTGATCCTGATCTCCATTGCCATCACTTACCTGATCCCGGTACTGTCTGCCGAGATAGAGAAAAGAAGGCTGAGCGTGTATATCACCACCCTGGGCTGTTCGGCTGCCGAAATCATAGAAAACGCCTGGAATGGTCGCGACCTTAAAGACCTGGAGCCTCACTTCGGCAGGCTGACAAACATGATCATCTTACATGCCCAAAACCACAATGCTTATCCTATCCTTCACTTTTACCACACCTCCAACCGGAAAGAAGCTTTCGTGCTGAACATCACCAACCTGGACGAAGCATTGACGCTGATGCTGCTGCACGTGCCGGAAGCACAACGCCCTAAAAATGCAGAAACGTATCCTTTGCGTAAAGCTATTTCCAGCTATCTGCTCACCATCAAAAGTGCCTTTGTAGGCCCTGCCCATGATATACCAGAAATTCCTAACCTTGAAGAGTTCGGGCAGATCGGGATTCCTTTGATCAAAGACCCTCAACAGATACAGCAGTGGTACGAAAAGTTTGCAGGTAGAAGAAGGATACTGTTGGGTCTTATCAGCAACGATGGCTGGCGCTGGAAAGATTTAAACGCAGGCTCTTATGAAAACCCATTCAGTCATTAAAGCAAACAGTCAGGAAGCTAACCTGGATTGCAGAGTTCTGAGTTCACAGTTCTAAGTGCAGCGTTTAACTAAGAACCCAGAACTTAGAACTAAAAAATCAAACCCGTTCGGCTATATCATCAAACAAAGCGCCCAGGATAGAGATGATCAGGCTGAAAGCCAGTGCCCACCAAAAACCGTTTACCTGAAACCCGCCGATGATGGCATCGATGAGCAAAATGATAATAGCGTTGATGACCAGCAGAAAAAGCCCCAGCGTAATGACGGTAATAGGAATGGTGAGAATGACCAGCAGCGGTTTGAGCGTAGCATTCATCAAAGCCAGAATAACAGCCACCACCAAGGCAGACCAGAAACTTTCTACTGCGACGCCCGGCAGCAAGTACGCTGCGATCAGTACGGCGACAGCCGACAACACCCATTTGAGAATAAATGACATGATAAAGTTGGTTAGTTGTTGAGATATTTATGGCTTCTACAAATTATTGGTCGCCAAACGCGCGGCAATCTACAAAATATCTACCTTTGCGGGCAAATATGGCTTGTCATTCTCTCAAAAATTTAAGAAACCTACCATGAAAAACATCTTTTTTACGCCTGGCCCTGCCGAACTGTATTTTACCGTTCCTGAACACATCCGGCAGGCTTTGCAACAACAAATCCCTTCTATCTCTCACCGCAGCAAAACTTTTGAAGGCATTTTTGAAGAAGCAGTCACTCATCTGAAAGCTTTGTTAAACATTCCAGATGAGTACCACATCTTCTTTACCGGATCGGCTACAGAGATATGGGAAAGGATCATAGAAAATTGTGTAGAGAAAAAATCTTTTCACGCGGTGAACGGTGCTTTTTCAGAAAGATTTTATCAGACTGCCCTGGAATTAGGTAAAACGGCAACGGCAGCAACCGCCCCGGAAGGAAGTTGCCTGGCAGTAGAAGATATGCATATACCAGATGATACCGAGCTGATCGCCCTGACGCATAACGAAACCAGCACCGGGGCGTCTCAGCCGCTGGAAGATATTTACAACATAAGGAAAGCGCATCCCGGCAAGCTGATTGCCGTCGACGCGGTTTCTTCCCTTCCCTATCCTGATTTTGATTATACCCAAATAGATACAGCCTTCTTTTCGGTACAAAAAGGCTTCGGTCTGCCCGCCGGATTGGGCGTGTGGATCGTCAGCGACCGATGTGTGGAGAAAGCAGTTCGTTTGCAGGCACAGGGTCTGTCCATAGGCGCTTATCACAGCTTGCCGGTGTTGCTGGAAAAAGCCCGCAAAAACCAGACACCCGAAACACCCAATGTCCTGAATATTTATCTGCTAGCCAAAGTTTGCGGCGATATGCTGCAAAAAGGCATGGACCAGATCAGGAGAGAAACGGATTACAAAGCCGCCTTGCTGTACCATACGTTGGAGAATCATCCGGTATTGGCTCCTTTTGTCAAAGAACAGCGGTATCGCTCAAAGACTGTCATTGTGGCAGAAACGCGTACGGATTCTTCCAAAGTTGTCAGCCTGTTAAAAGAGTTGGGGCTGGTGGTAGGTAGCGGATATGGAAGTTATAAGGCAAAACACGTCAGAATCGCTAATTTTCCTACACATTCCAAAGAGCAGATAGAAATGCTGGCGGATAGAATAAATACGCTGAAATAGTAGATTTCGGCTCGAAAATTGCGCTAAGGTGCCTGAAAAAGTAAAGTAAATTTATAATGATCCTTTATCTTACATGCTATGTATATTAGCTACAAAAAGGATTTGCATTATAATGAACATGCTTTACTTTGTGCTTGTTAGATACTTTATTAACAAGCGAAAATGAAAAAAACGGAGGAAAAAATGATTCCCTTAAGAAAGATTTTAGTCGGCCTGGACGCCACAGCAATGGACAGCACCCTGATTCAGTTTGCTTCCTTTCTGGCGCGTACGTATGCTGCCGAAAACGTATACTTTGTCAATATTATTAAAGACACCCCCCTTCCGCGGTCGGTTAGAAAAGAATTTCCGACGCTGATGGAAGATGCGATCAAAGACAGAAAACGGCTGCTTGAAAAAAGCGTGATTGAGAATTTTGATATGACGCTGCCAAGCCGCGTAAAAATTGCCGTAGAACAAGGCGATTTCCCTTCCAAGCAAATCCTGAAGTTAGCCGAAAAGTACAGCATTGATGCCATTATCGTAGGCAGAAAGCAACACCTGAAAGGCAACAGCGTGGTGACGCAGCGCCTGGCAAGAAGAGCTACCTGCTCTTTGCTGATCGTGCCGGAAGGCAGCCAATCAGCAGTCTGTAAACTGATGGTGGCTACAGATTTTTCAAAAGATTCGCAGGCAGCCATGCAGGAAGCTATTTCAGTGGCTTCCAAGTGTATGCGCGAAGGAAAAAATGTACAGATTGTAGCCTTGCATGTCTACCAGGTGCCATCCGGTTATCACTATACCGGAAAAACCTATGCTGAATTTGCCGACATCATGGAAAGTAATGCGCAGAAGCAGTATCAGCGGTTTATGCGTAAGATAGACACGCAAGACATCCAGATAAAGGCGGTTTTTGCGCTGGACAGCCAGGAAGACACCGTCGCTACGATCTACGGGCAGGCGGTGCGCGAAAATGTAGATTGTATTGTGATCGGTAACAAAGGAAAAGCAGCCTCTACCGCTTTCATTCCCATCGGCACCAATACGGAGCGATTGATCAGCATGGACGCTACCATACCCCTGTTGGTTGTCCGGGCAAAGCACAAAAATGCCGGACTGATAGAATTGTTACAGAAAATTTAAAACGTCAAATCTGCTTTATAACCAATGAGCTGCCTTACCAGAGCGGCTCATTTTTTTTGGATGGCCAACAGGTTTCCGATTTGCTGCACTGTACGAATCAGGTTCTGCCGGGTATGCGCTATGGCTTGGTCCAGGCTTTCCGGTTTGGCGCCTATCGGAAAGACAGCCTCGTAGACAGCATAGTCTTCTGTTTTAAAATCCTGCGGCAGGCTTCCTGCCAGCATGATCACAGGCTTTTCCAACTTTTTAGCTTGGCTGGCTACATAGAAAGGACCTTTTCCTGCCTGCGTCTGGCTATCCAAAGCACCTTCAGCTGTGATGAGCAGGTCACACTGCGACAAATCTTTATAGAATCCTGTTCGAGAAAGCAAGAACTCAGTCCCGTTGACCAATTCTGCGCCAAACAAGACATGCAAGGTAGCACTAATGCCGCCTGCTGCGCCGCCAGAGGGCAAATTTGCTATATCCTGACCTATTTGTTTTTGAATCAACTGACTGTAAACTTCAAAACTTTTGGTGAGTGCTGTTACCATCTCCGGCGTAGCCCCTTTTTGCGGACCGAACACTTGTGGCGCTTCCGGAAAAGTGTGGGTGACATCGCAGGCTACCACGATCCGGACATTTTGCAACCGTGAATCTGCCTCTGATAAATCTATCGCATGAAGGTCTTGCAATCCCCTTCCGCCTTTTTCAATGGATTTGCCTGCGTTATCCAGCAGTTTTACGCCTAATGCCATCGCCATACCTGCGCCGCCATCTACCGTAGCACTGCCTCCTACACCCAGGATGATCTCTTCTACTCCTTGCGCTAATGCTTCCCGGATCAATTGGCCCGTACCAAAGGTAGAGGCAAGCATTGGGTTGTATTCCGCCTGGGTCAGCAGCCGCAGACCGGAAGCTTCTGCCATTTCGATGATAGCCGTTTTGCCATTGCGGATCAAACCGTAGGCAGCTTTTACCGGTCTGCCCAGCGGGTCTTCTACTGTAGCGTATCGCTTTTCACCCTCAGTCTGGTGCAACATCATCTCCAGCATACCATCGCCCCCGTCGGCAATGGGTTGCAGAAGGCAAGAAGATTTTAACTGGCTTTGCTGCAAGCCTTGCCTGATCGCCTGGGCCACCTGCCAGGCATCCAGGCTGTTTTTAAAAGCATTGGGCGCGATCAGTATTTTCACTACAGATAAGTTTTTGCGAACGAACGCCGATTTTATTCCTAATAAAGTAACAGATAAGTTGCGTTTTACTGTCCCTTATCGGTACTCTCAAAAATCTTGTCGGCAGAAGTGGCTACAAAGCCCTGGTAGAGTTTGCCGTTGGGCATTTTGTACCGCTGGGCAAATTCATAATAGCAGGCAGGCACCTGATGCTTGCCGTCAGAAAATTCCACTTCCACCGTATCGGCTAGGGTAGAAGATTGTTCCAGGTAAACATCGGGAGAACCCTTGACTTCTCCACCGCTATCATTCATTTTAAAGCCGTACTTTTTGATAAACTCATTCACTTCGCGGATGTCTTTCAGGCTGGTCAATCCGTTGACAAACACGGTAAAGTGGTTCGGGCGATAGCCATGCGCTGCCATCCAGGCGGCGTATTCACTTTGCTGGCGCAAGGCTTCGTAGGTTTCGTAGCTTATCTGCCAGGGTCTGCCTTGCGAACAAAAATCGTAGGCCTTGGGAAGATCATCAGGTACCTGGTCTATCAATCCGTTGACGGTTGACTGTAAGTTTTCGTCAAACTCTTCAAGCTTGAGTTCACTAATAAAAATTTTAGGCAATTGATCGTCGGGGTGTTCAAAATGTTTGGCGTAGAGTTTTTTGTCAGGAAAGTGATAGTCCTGCCGGTATTCATAGCCTCCCTGCAAAAAAGGTTTTGCCAATAGGTCTATGTTTACCTTGGGATGGTTGAAGGTGCGCAGCGCAATATGATCGTTAAGTACGCGGTCGCCCCGTTCAATAAACAGGTTGTAGATTTTCATGACCTGCGGATTCATGCGGGTATAATCTTTCCACATCTTGTCCAGCAGGTCGGGTAAGTTGTTGATGCTCATTGTTGTAGGTTTTTTAATGACATATTTTTATAATAACATACGTAAGCCAGCCTTACTTTGATATTAAAATGACGGAAGCCTGAAAGACCGAAGTCAGAAGACTGAAGTCGTATTTGCAC
Source organism: Cytophagales bacterium (assembly GCA_038232695.1). Lineage (GTDB taxonomy): Bacteria > Bacteroidota > Bacteroidia > Cytophagales > Cyclobacteriaceae > JAJNNC01. The sequence goes on along the minus strand of JBBSNI010000178.1, from coordinate 1,144 downwards.
TTTTTTATATCCTACATGCTTCATGGCGCAGTATCCCTCTTCCAACTCCGGTCTTCGGTCTTCCGTCTTCCAGCCAATACCCCAATGCTGTTCTTAAACTCATACAAACCGAATATCCATAGATTCCATCTCTTTTAGAACAGGATGGTAAATTTCCTCAAAGACAGGGATCAGCAGTCCTTTTTTTGAAATTTTGTTTTCCAGGATCAGCCGGGCGGCAATGCCCAGGGGGTAGCCTACGGTTTTGGCCATCGCCGTCAGCCCACCCACTTTGCCTTTAACAACGAGCGAAGAGACTGACTTTTCTTTCTTCCCAGCCAATTCGTACTCGATCTGGTGCTGCATGACGATCATGTCTTCATCTTCAGGGCGGGCTTTCCATTTTTCTTCCAACAGCTTTTGTACGACCTGCGCAGGCGTAGCTTGCTTTAGCCCGAGCGGTTTATTTTCTAAAATACCCAGCCAGCGAACCTTTTGCATGATCTCGGAAGAAATATCTGTGTTAACGTAGCGGCAAAAATTAGTCACCAGATCATCTTCGCTATAGGGTAGGTATGCTTTGACAAAATCGGCGTAGGTCATATTTTCTACGTTCCGTACCAGGTAGCTGTCGTCGGTCAGCCCTAACTGCACGAAGGTGTGCCAGGCGGAGCAATAGCCCGGGCGGCGCAGGGTTCCCCGCAGAATCGTTTCCGCCTCGTGCAGCCCGTACAGGTCGCGGTATTGCAGCGAGTCGCGGTTGGGGTAAGATTCAAAGTCGCCATAGCCCGGGATTTCTACCATCGTCAGCCGCTTGAAGAGCTGGTGATGGGGAATGTTTTTATAACGTCCTTTGTAAATATACTGCGCGGTAGCGCCTTTACCTGCCAGCACCACGTTGCGGGGGTTCCAAGTAAATTTATACCGCCAGGGGTTATCATCGGAGCCTGGCGCCATCAGTCCGCCACAAAACGACTGAAAAGAAGTTACCTTACCGTCCTGCCCCTGTATGTTATCTATCATCTGCATAGCCGACATATGATCTATGCCGGGGTCCAGTCCGCATTCGTAAAGAAATATCAGTCCCTGCGCCTCCACTTGCGTACTTAACTTTTTTACTTCTTCGTCTGCGTAGGAAGCGGTCATCAAATGTTTGCGATGCTCC
>JBBSNI010000177.1:0-10612 GCA_038232695.1 Cytophagales bacterium | reverse complement strand
TTCTTTAAAGCCAAGTTCATAAGCGATCTCATAGACTGTTTTTTCAGAAAACAGTAGCGATCTTCTAGCCTCCAGTAGGATGCGCTCATGTATTATACTCAGCGGGGTTTTGTCACTGTACTTTGAAAAAGTATTTGCCAGGGTCTTGGGGGATTTAAAGAGCAGGGCCGCATAGTCAGTTACTTTGTGATGGGTCTTAAAGTGCACTTCAACCAAAACATTGAAATGCGTTATCAAATCAACTTTCTTCTGGGATATGTCCAAGCCTAAGATTTCCTTTTTTGCCAGTCGGGTCGATTTGATGAGCAGGCGTTTGAGCATGGCCAGGAGCATCGCGCCCTGTATAGTGTCCCTGATCTCAAACTCTTCAGTAAGCACATCGTAAATGGTTTTGAAGGTATCTCTTTCCCTTTCCTCTAGGTTCACTATAACCGGGCTAGAAGAACCATAGAATAAAAAACCGTTACAGGCTATCTCTATGTCATTATCGTGGATGCAGTAAAATTCCCTATTAAAAACAATGGACATGAGGTCATTGTGCCGTAAGGGAATATCCATAATGTTCAACGGTGTACAAAATACCATTTGATTTTCTTCGAGCTTGAACGTACAGCCATCGATGCTCAAATCCAGTATCGCTTCTTTTGCCCAGATTATTTTATAGAGACAATTATCCTTTAATAACGCGCGGCCATCGGCACAAGTGAAATTTGTAAGGGCTATCTTACTTTTCTCGAGGGAGTTGTGATAAACTTGATTCATTAAAAGTTTTTTTGCGCAATAAGATTGATTATTTAGGGTTTCCACACCAAAATAAGGGATTTACCTTTTTTGGCTCATCAACGAAGATTTTATGGGACTGAATATTTTTATTCATAATTTACTTCCTAAATTCAAAAGTTCAAACAAACGATTATAGAACTTTCGCTTTTTGGTAAAGATACCGTAAATTATTAGGATGCTAAACAAACAAGGGTTTAATATACGCCCTCTTCCCTGCTCTTTTCCCATGCTATTTTAGCTTTTTCACCGTACATCTATTGCGTCTATCAATCCTGGATGCGCAAATTGACGCTTTGAAAGCCGGTGGCGCGGAGAAAATCTTTTCGGACATTGCCAGTGGTGCCAAGTCCGAACGACCGGAACCTTGCCCGTATGCGTGTCTTGTCAATTAAAATCATCAGCCATATAGGTGACAAACCCTTTCATGCTTCCGACCAGACCTCGCTTCTGATTCGATTGAGAAGTGTTAGCCGGTTTTCGAACGGAAGTAATTTTAGCCAATCGTTCTTTTTTGTCATCGGTCAGAAACACGTCTTCCCCGCCAGCTAAAGCACGTTTTACAGCCTCTGCAATGATGGGAGGTAGTTCTTGTATATTAATCGTTGTCATACCTTAATTATTGAAGAAAATAAACGTTTTCTCAATTCGAAACGTGCATTGTTAGAGCAATGTTATTCCGCAAAAGCTTATTGTTTTTACACTCAAATCATATCCACCCGGAGAATATCTATATCTTCTCCGCAATGATGCAGCGCCCATTCCAGCGACCAGGAGGTGAAGGCGGCGAAATTGAAGTCTTTGTATCGCCCTGATGCCTCTTCCGGGGCGGCGTTTTTTTCCAAAACGGCATATAAAACCGGCACCAAAGGCTTGGCTTTCGCACCGATCAGTTCGATGCTTCGGGCGGCTTGTAGCGCCAGCCAGGGTCTGTCGTCCTGCACCCATTGACTGAGTATAGGAAGGGCTATAGCACACTGCCCCCACCGGCAGAGTGTTTCGGCGGCAGCTATCTGTACGGTCGGAGAGGGGTCGTCAAGCAGGGGTGTAAGCTTAGCAGCCGCAGAAGTAGCTTCCCGGGCTTGCAGTGCTATGACCGCCCAATAGCGTACCCCCGAATCCTGATCTTTTAATTTTCGGATCATTTCCTGTATATCCGCTTTGCCTACCATCTCTGCGGCTTCAAGCACCCTGGATACATCGTACTGCTCAGGGTCATGTGCCATGTGATACGGCGTAGCACCTTCGGCACGTATCATCATTTCCGGCTCCAGCAGTAAACCGGTATCGTGGTACTTCTTCATCCAGGCATGTAACGTCTGTTGCATGTTTGTTTTTACTGGCTGATACCTGGGGTCTTCGGCCAGATTATGTAGTTCCTGCGGGTCATGACGCAGATCATAGAGTTCTTCTACACCTTTAGGCAACCACATATCCAGGGCTTCGCCCGTTAGTAAATCCTGTTCTTTCAACCGGCGCAATTCCCGAAAGCTTCTTTTCCTGTCAGAAAAAATATAGCCGGGCTGTATATACGGATAGTGCGGAAAATAATGCCGGATGTAAATGTATTGGCTATCCAGTACAGCACGGGAAACCTCATACATATTATCCGCACGGCTTCGGGCGCCGTACACGTATTTTCTGGGTAGGTGCTGTCCTAAAAAAGACTGTCCTTCCATATAGTCAGGAACGGGAATAGCTGCCAGGTTCAGCACCGTAGGGGCAAAATCCACAAAACTTACCAGTTCGCTATTGTTGGAACCGGGCTCCTGTTTAGCCAGGTGCTGGTATTGGGGCGGTATCCTGACGATCAGCGGGACCTGCAACCCGGTTTTGTAGAGCCATCGTTTGTAACGGGGCAGGCCAAAGCCATGATCTGAGAAAATGAAAATGATGGTGTTGTCATACAGTCCGTCCTCTTTGAGTCCTTGAATAATGTTGCCCACCGTCAGGTCAAAGTCAGAAACCAGGTCGTAATAATCAGACCAGATCTTGCGAAACGCGGGTGTATCAGGGAAGTAAGCAGGCAGTTGGGCGTTTTCAGGATCGTGCAAAAGCGAGTCGGGAAGGTCCGCTACCGCTTCCCGGTATTTTTCTTCAATGTTGGCGCCCCCTTCATGGGTTTCTCCTATGGTATACATCCCAAAAAAAGGTTGATCCTTCTTCCTGTTTCGCCAGGGTGTAAGTTGCTGCTCCCTGTCATCCCACATGTCTTTTGGGTCAAAATTATAGTCTGTTTTTCCGTAAAGAAACGTAAAATAGCCGGCGTCGCTGAGGTAGGCGGGCAGACCTCTGACAAAATCGGGAACGGGTATATCGGAGCGCAAGTGCTGCGTACCCAGCGAGGTCGCATACAGGCCGCTGATCAGGCAGGAACGGGCCGGGGCACAGATAGGAGCGGAGGCATAGGCGTTGGTATACACCACCCCCTCACTGGCTATCTGATCAATGTTTGGCGTAGCCGCCTGGGGGTCGCCATAACAACCAAAGACAGGGCTGGTATCCTCGCTGGTGATCCACAGGATGTTGGGAGGAGGCGGCTTTTCCGCCTCCTGATTATTTTGACAGGCAGTAAAGCCCACCCATAAAAGGCATAGTAAGCCGATCTGTACACCCTTGCATTGCCTGTGCTTAATACCCGTCATTTTGTGTAAGGTCAGGGTTGACATCTATGGCACGCTGCGGGATAGGGAAGTGAAGTTTGTTTGGATTGATATCATATCCCTTGGCCTGCATAACGTCTATGGCACGGCCGGTACGCACCAGGTCGAAGAAGCGGTGAAACTCAAAACTTAACTCCATCCTGCGTTCATGCTCTATCGCTCTGGTCAGCGTGTTGTACTCGGCAGGGTAACCAGGTTCGCCATACCCGGGCAAGCCTACCCGTGCCCGTACCATATTCAGGTAGGCAGGGTCCTGCGTTACTTCCGCATACATCAGCAGTATATCGGCATAGCGGATGATCTCAAAATTTTGCCCGGCATACCGCCAGTTGGGGTCATAAAACTTCATCGTAAATGGATACTCCACAAAGTCTCCTGACTCCAGGTTGACATAGCCGGGATACACCGAGATACTTCTCCTTACGCTGTCGCCGGGCTCAAATTCATCGACCAGGTCTTGGGTAGGCGTATTCCTGCCTCCGCCCCGGAAGGTCTCGTTGATATCCGGCAGGTGGAAAGACCATTGGTAAGGAGTATATTGCTCTTGGTGGTTACTGTTGTCTGCATTTTGTCCTTCTATGTATTGTATTTCTAACAGGGAAGCTTTGGAATTTTTGGTGTCCGGCTGAAAGAGATAGCGGTAATCATCAGCGTTCACCGTGCCATCGCCATTGGCATCCAGGGAATACATGCCGCTATCGATGATGGCTTTGAGTTCCGTAGCGGCCGCGGCGGTATTGCCTCTTGTCAGATATACTTTTGCCAACACGGCGGCAGCGCCATATTGGGTGACCCTGCCTACGTTTTTTCCTGTGTAACTTGCAGGTAGTTTGCTTTTCGCGTACATCAGATCAGTGATGATTTGCGCATAGACCACCTCGCTGTTTTCGCGGAGATATTCGTAGCTCTGTTCCGGTGAAAGGGGCGTCAGGGGCAACGGAATATCGCCCCACACCCTGACCATGTTAAAATAGATCAGGGCACGGACGAAAGTAGCTTCTCCCATGAGTCTTTCTTTCAGATCCGGGCTGCTAAATTTTACGCTCGTTTTCTCAAGCCTGCTGAGAACATCGTTGCAAATAAAAATGGCGTTGTAGGAATCCTGCCAGGCATCCTCTGTATCCGAATCATTGGTGGGAATATTAAAGCCTGAAATCCGTTCGGCAGAATTGCTGGCGCCGCCAATAAACTCGATGTAGGTATTGTCCGAACTGAGTTCTCCATAGATGTCGGCAATACCGCCAGCGCTGTAGGTTCTTTGCATTTGCCGGTATACATCGTTCACCGCCAGGATGAACTGATCTTCGGTTTTGTAAAAGTTACCTTCCGTAATGGCTGTTTTCGGATAAAGATCAAGCTTTTCTTCGCTGCATGAAAATACAGGGAGCAGCAAGGCAAGCAAAAAGATTTTATGTATCGTTTTCATGTTTTTCAGTTTTGTAGGTGAGCAATCAGAAACTTACGTTCAGTCCTAAGGAGTACACTTTGGCCGTTGGGTAAGGAGAGTGGGCTACCCCGCGCCGGTTAGCCTGGGTTGCTCCACCATTGTAGTTCTCAGGATCGAAGACCGGGCTGTTTTTGATGGTAAACAGGTTCAGTCCGTTGAAATAAGCCCTGACTGATCCAAGATGGATCTTTTCCAGCAAGGCCGGGGTAAACGTATATCCTAGCGTCAGGCTTTTCAGTCTGACAAAAGAGCCGTCGACGATCCAGTAACTGGAAGGTTGTTTTTCATACCCATCCAGGTTGACGGTAAGCTTGTAATGATACCCATCGCCGGGTTCTTCTTCCGAGCGCCACCGGTTGACCATCGCCTTATAATAGTTGCGGCCTTCATGGTACTGCATAGAGCGGTGGATGTTGTTGTCGAACACCTCATTACCGTGCACACCCTGAAATATAAAGCTGAGATCAAAGCTTTTGTAGCCAAAGGTGTTGGTCATGCCCCAGGTAAAGTCCGGCGCGGCATTACCGATGATCGTCCTGTCGTCTGCATTAAACACCCCATCCTTATTCACATCTACATACCTTCCGTCACCGGGAACGGCTGTTTCATAATGGGTAGGATCGGCTTCCACTTCCGCTTCGTTTTTGTAGACGCCATCGTATTGAAAGCCATAAAAACTAAAAATAGGCTCACCCACCTGGTTGATGGATTGCATACCGAAACCTGCGTTGGAAATCAAAGGCGCATTGTCTGGTCCTAAAGCAAGTATTTTATTGCGGTTGCGCGAGTAGTTCAACTGGGTAGACCAGGTAAAGGCACCCGTCAGGTTGCGCGTCATCAGGCTGAGTTCTACGCCCCTGTTTTGCATCTCACCGATATTTTTGAAAATATCCGTAAATCCTGTCACAGAAGGCACAGGAACTTCAAGCAACAACCCATCGGAGCGGGTATTGTAGAAGTTGCTTTCCAGCATCACCCGGTTGTTGAACAGACCCACATCCAATCCCAGGTTCAACTGCTGCGAACGCTCCCATCCCAGGTTAGGGTTGGTAAAACCGGAAGGATAGAAAGAAGTTTCCAGCGAATTGCCAAAAGCGACCCTGCCCTGGTTCATAGAGGCGATCCAGCTATAATCAGGAAAATTGTCATTACCCGTAAAGCCATAGCTGGCACGTAGTTTCAGGTTGCTGACAAAATCCAGGCTTTTCATAAAGTTTTCGTCGGAGATGAACCATCCCAAAGACAAGGAAGGGAAATATCCCCATTTGTTGTCCGGCCCGAAGCGGGAGGAGCCATCTCTCCGGATGCTGGCAGACACCAGGTACTTACCTTTAAAATTATAATTAACCCTGGAAAAGTAGGAGATCAACGTCCTTTCCGTCGCCCTGTCGTCGGCCCCGGTGACGGTAGCTCCTGCACTCAAATAAGGGATTAGGTCGTTGTTGTAGCCCCGCCTTTCGGCTTCCGTCGCGTAGAAATTATCCTGGAGATATTCCTGACCTAACAACACGGACAACTGGTGTGGTCCGAAGCTTTTGTCATAGTTGAGCAGGTTTTGCAGGTTATAGTTGACCCTTGTGTCCTGACCTACATTCATCACGCCTTCGGTGCGCACATTCGGGCCCATGTTATGGTCTACGGTGGCGTATTGCGTATCGTCTACCCGCCGGTAATAAAGGTTCAGGGTAGATTTGAAATTCAGGCTGGGAAGCAAATCTAGACTGCCAAAAAAGTTGCCCAGTCCGTTGAAGCGTTTGTGCTGGATGTCATCGTTGATCCTGTAGAGCGGATGTCCGTTGAAAGCTCTGAAAAGAATGGCGTCGTAACTTCCAAAACCATCCACGGAGTTAGGCTCACCCAGGTAGCCGGTTCTGCCATACACCGGATAGATGGCAGGGTACTGCACAGCCCACTCTATGGTTCTGTTAAAAGGTTCGTTTTCATGATCATAGGTCACATTGAGCATACCGCCCAGCTCGACGCGGTCGGTTACCTTGGAAGACAGTTTAAAATTCAGGGAATACTTATCATAGTCAGAATGGATGACGATGCCCTGTTGCTTGACATACCCGCCAGAAAGCCTATAATTCGTATTTTCATTGCCGCCTGAGACGTTCAGATCAATTTTTTGCATAGGCGCTACCCGGAAGATCAGGTCCTGCCAGTCGGTATTAGGCAGCGATGCGGGATTTTCCAGGGCTACCGGCCAGGTGTATTTGTATTGCCCGCGGGCTTCTATGGTGTTGGGCGCGTTGGGGTCTCCACCGTTTTCAATCCATCCATTCTGAGCCGCATCAATAGAGGCTTGTGCATATTCATAGGCATTCATGACCTCAATTTTGTCTATGGTTTCCTGCAGGCTATAGGAGTAGTTAAGGCTGATCTTGGCTTTGCCCGACTGGCCGCTCCGGGTCGTCACCAGGATGACCCCGTTGGCGCCCCGCGAACCGTAGATGGCAGCCGAAGCGGCATCTTTGAGCACTTCTATGGATTTGATATCCGCCGGGTTGAGCATGTTCAGATCGTAGGTAGGCAGAGGGATACCATCCACGACGATCAGGGGCGAGCTATTGGCAGAAATAGAATTGATCCCTCTGATCTGAATGGAAGTAGAACTGCCGGGCCGGCCATTGCCGTTGAGTACCTGTACGCCCGGCAGTTTGCCATACATCGCCTGTCCCATCTCCACCATCGGGCGGCTTTGCAGGTCTGTATCTAAGTTAACGGTCCCCTGGGCGCCGGTGATGTTGGCTTTCTGTTGGGTGCCATACCCGACCACCACTACTTCGTCCAGGGATTGTACATCCGTAGCCATGTCAATGTTGATCACATTTCTGCCGTTGATCGCCACTTCCTGGGATAGATAGCCGATGGAGGAAAATACCAGGGTAGTGACATCATCATTGACCGTAAGGCGGTAGTTTCCGTCTACATCAGTTACCGTACCCGAAGTAGTGCCTTTAGCAAGCACATTGACGCCCGGCAGGGGGTCGCCCTTTTCTCCGTCCGTTACTTTACCGCTGATGGTTTGCTCCAAAGGTTGCGGTAAGTCTATACTTGAAGCCAGGGCTTGTGCGGGCCCCTGCGTTGCCAGCGGGACCGTCAGGACAATGCCGGCCAGCAAAAAACTGTACAATGGTTGTAGGATTCGTTTCATACGTGGTTGTGGTTTAGTGGTGGAATGAATTGAGTTTCAAAGAAGCTTTCCGCATCCTATCCTCCATGGGATAAGGGAAGATATATGTACTCAGGCAATATATCCCATTTTTTAGTTTTACTCAAAGGATGGGAGATATAATAGAAGAAATGTTTGGTCTGTTAAAGATACTGTACTCTAAGTTTTCATTGAACTTTCGCAGACCAATAGGGACTCACATCAGTATTGCTCTTAATCCAGTCTGTTATGGTATTCATCACTTCAGGATGCTGGGCGGCTATATCTTGCTTTTCCCCGGGGTCTAACGCCAGATCATACAACTCCCAGCTTAGCTCCGAGCCTGTGCGAACCGCTTTCCAGTGCTTCCACCTGACTGCTTGCTGGAAGCCCTTTTCGTAAAACTCCCAGTACAGAAAGCGGTCTTTGGGCAAAGATGCCTCACCTGATATGGCAGGCCATACATTGATCCCATCAACATCCGGGGGCGTTTGTGCGCCAGCTATATGGGTCAGGGTGGGCAGCACATCGGCAAAATACCATACCGAACTGCTATCGGTACGTGGCTGAAGGTAGCCTGGCGCGCGCACGATCATGGGAGTGCGGATGCCTCCTTCGTACATATCGCGTTTCCCTCCCCGTAAGTTTCCGGAACTGTTAAACCTACCTTCCCAGCGTTGTGCTGCACCATTGTCCGAGCAAAAGAAGACAATGGTGTTGTCATCTATACGCAAATCTTTGAGTAACTGCATGATGTTGCCCACATCCCTGTCCATCCGGCTTACCATCGCTGCATAGATGATCTCATTTTCTTCCCAGGGCTGATTGGTATAGGGGGCTGTATCCGGCACTTCGTATTCGTCATGCGGTAGGGTGTAGGGCACATACAGGAAAAAGGTGGTATCTTTATTAGCTTCTATAAAATCCAAGGCAAAGTCTGTAAATAAATCATGCGCGTAGACTACTTCTTTTCCTCCTTCATTCTCCGGGATGGGATACTTGGTATCGTTCTTCCATAAATAATCAGTATAATAATTATGGGCGTGTCTTTGGTTCAGGTAGCCAAACCACTCATCAAAACCCTGTTGGTTAGGGATGCCGGTAGTCCCCGGTTCGCCCAAACCCCATTTGCCCGTCATGCCTGTCACGTAACCGGCTTCTTTCAGCAATTCTGCCACCGTAACATCTTCCGCCAACAGTGGCACTCTTCCCTGAGGGTTTTCATCTGACTGTAGCAGGGGAGAACTGTTGCCCCTTACCCTGGTATGCCCCATATGCATACTGGTCATGAGGACGCTCCGCGAAGGGGCACACACCGTGTTTCCGGCATACACCTGCGTGAATTTTATACCCTCCTGGGCCAGTTGATCGATATGAGGTGTCAGGATCAGTTCCTGCCCATAACAACCCAGGTCACCATAGCCCAGATCATCGGCCATGATGAAGATGATATTGGGCTTTTTGGCCAATGCCGTTTCTTTTTTTTCACTGCAACAGCAAAAAAGTACAGCGATCAATATGTAATAAAGGATTTTATTCATGGAAGAGTCCGGTATTGCCTTTTTCCCAGATAGGGGTTAAGGATTGTACAATGTCAGGGTGATCCGCCGCTATGTTTTCGTTTTCATGCAGGTCTGTCTTATGATCATAGAGCTCGACGGAAGGCTGTTCGTTCCTGAAGTATTTGGTAAAACGGTATCTTTCTGTACGAACGGTGATACCCTGATTGAAATAGCTGTAGGCAACATTTTTCCATGGATCAGTCGCAGGGTTTTTCATTAGAGGAAGCAGGCTTTTCCCATCCGTTTGATGAGGCATTTTCACATTGCATAGCTCCATCAAGGTAGGATAAACATCAACCGTACTCACCACTTTGTCACAAATGACTCCACGGCTATTGTTTGGTGTTTTTATCATCAGCACGCTTTTAAGGGCATATTCAAAGTTGGTGTGCTTACCCCAAACGCGATCATCTCCCAAATGCCAGCCATGATCACTCCATACGACTACGATGGTATTCTTGTCCAGACCCAGCCGGGCTAATGCATCAAGCACTTTCCCCACCTGCGCATCGATGTAGCTGACGCTGGCATAGTAGGCATGTTTTAATTTTCGGGCGTAGGCATCCGATACAGGATTGTCTAAGGACGCTTTTTCTTCGCCAAGTTGATACTGGTTGAATTCTCCGCTTTCGTGTAAGCTGGCCGGATGCACATGCCCGGGTATGTCAGGCGATGGTGTCAGAGGAATGTCCGGTCTGTTGTACAAATCCCAATATTGTTGCGGTGCGTTGAAAGGAAGGTGAGGCTTGAAGAAACCGACCCCCAGAAAAAAAGGTTGCTTTCGGGTGGCTAATTCCTTCAGTTTCTGTAACGCCAGTTCGGTGGTTAAACCATCCGGGTAACCGGTATCTTCTACCTTGGCACTTTCATAAGGCTTCACCATTTTTTGCTTACTTTGCCGGTTTGAACCATCCGCATAGCCAAAAAAAGCGTTCCAGCCGGTTCCCCACTTACCGGCATCAAAGAGCATTTCATCCCAACTGTTGGGCAATTCCAATGTAGTACT
>JBBSNI010000176.1:0-10689 GCA_038232695.1 Cytophagales bacterium | reverse complement strand
GGATTGAAACTATCAGATCGTTAACAGATATTTTGAAAACGAAAAGCTTCCTGATTGACTTCCGATAAAATAAGGATTGAAACCCAGCCTTAATTAATTCTCTTGCAATATCTCTTTTAGTCTTCCTGATTGACTTCCGATAAAATAAGGATTGAAACTGAAACAGAAACTATCCCGCACCCGCCAGTGTAAAACGCTTCCTGATTGACTTCCGATAAAATAAGGATTGAAACCGACGTAAAAACAAATGGTCTGAAATGTTTGTCCCTAAAATGACTTTCGCCGGCCACTGGCTGAGAGAAATAGACTTCTTGCCTGGGGACATAGTGCTGCTGGTGGAAAAGGAAGGATCATTATGGAAAAGGTTCCGCTGGGCGGCAATCCGCTGGGCGGCAACCCGCTGGGCTGCAATAGCTGACTGTTGCGGGGTGCCGCCCAACCTGGTCCCATCCCGAAAGCTTTCGGGATGGGACTTTTTTTTACCCTATTTATGTGCTTATTTTATCATTTTAAAATTCAAAATCTATGGATCCGAAAATATTTAGGTTTTACGAGGCTTTTAAAAGCCATGAGTTCACTGAAGAACAGATGAATGATGTAGTGGAAGGGATGAAAACGATTATCCGGGACGAGAGCCGGGATAATGCCACTAAGGCAGATATTGAAAAGGTACTGGAAAAGATTAATGGTCTGGAAGTGGGTATGTCAAAGCGGTTTGAGTACGTACATGAAAAGATATCAGACTACCATCGCAATACGCTCACCTGGTTGGTAACCACAGGAATTGCCATCACGGGACTTATCGTGGCATTGATAAAGCTACTTTGAAAAGCGAACCCTTATTTTCATTATGGAAACATCGCCTACGCCTCAAAACAACAACACATTGGATGAACTGGATTTTAATATCCTGAGGCAACTACAGCAAGACGGACGTATGTCTTTTACAGTCATTGCCGAGAAGCTGGGCGTTTCTATCAGCAGTATCCGCACCAGGGTCAACAAACTTATTGAAGACCAAACCATTCAGATCATCGGCAGGGTCAACCCCGAAAGTGTAGGCTTTCATGCGTATGCCCATATCAAGATCTCCGTGCGTCCTGCCAATCTTATTGACCCGGTGGCCCGGCAGCTTTTAGAGTTCAGGGAAGTGAGCTTCCTGGCCATTACCTCCGGCGATTTCGACCTGGAGATGGACGTCATGTGCCGCGACAATGATCACTTGCTGGAAGTCATCAATGCCCGCATCCCTAAGATTGAAGGCGTCTTTCAGACCAAAACGGATATGTATTTTAAAGTCCTCAAATATGCCCAGCCTGATCTGGATTTGTTGCGTTAATTTTAAACGAACGTAACCATCCGTAGATAAAATGTATATTAGCAAACTATATACAACCTGACTTATGTATGAAAACAAACCACAAGCTACTTATCATCATGCTGCTGTCGCTGCTGGCCGGTTGCACCCAGGTAAGGGAAGAAGAAGCAGAGAGCCCGCAAGCCGCAGACAGCCTGTACAGCGGCAGCCAATTCAGCGAACATGTCCGCACGACAGAGGCGCGGACGCCGGAAGAAGAGCAGGCAGGTTTTCAACTGCCCGAAGGTTTTACAATAGAACTCTATGCTTCTGAGCCGGATATTGGTAAACCGATCAACCTCTCTTTTGATGCGCAAGGCAGGCTCTGGGTGACCCAGTCCCATGAATATCCTTTTGCTGCCGAACCCGGAAAAGGAGGCGACCGGCTCTCAGTGCTGGAAGATACCGACGGCGATGGCAAAGCAGACAAGTTTGTTCATTATGAAGATACTTTAAATATCCCTATCGGCATCTTGCCCATAGAAAAGGCAGCCATTGTGTACAGCATTCCTAACGTGTACCTGTTGGAAGATACCAATGACGACGGCCAAGCCGGTGAAAGCAAGGTGCTGCTGGGTCCTTTTGGTCACAAGGATACGCACGGCATGATCAACAACATAGAGCGGGCCTATGATGGCTGGATTTACGCCTGCCACGGCTTCTCCAACAGTTCTACCGTAGCCGGCACCGATGGAGACTCTATCCATATGGAATCGGGCAATACCTTCCGCTTCCGCGCCGATGGCAGCCATGTAGAGCAGCTTACCTTCGGGCAGGTCAACCCTTTCGGACAAGCCTGGGACGAATGGGGCTACCGGTATACGACCGATTGCCATACTTCGCCTATTTATCAGTTGATCCGGGGGGCGGATTATCCTCATTTTGGAAAAAAACCGGAAGGCATCGGTTTTGCTCCTGACGCCAAGCCGCATGGAGAAGAATCTACCGCCCTGGCCGGACTGGTCTACTATGCTGCCAGGCAGTTTCCGAAGGAATATCAGCAAAACTTTTACATTGGCGACGTGGTCACCTGTAGAGTACACCGCAATTCGTTTAAATTTCAGGGTTCTACCCCCGTAGCCAAAGCCGAGCCTGACCTGGTCAAAAGTGCTGACCCCTGGTTCAGACCGGTAGATATTGAGTTAGGTCCTGACGGAGCTTTGTATGTTGCTGATTTTTATAACAGCATCATCGGTCATTACGAAGTGCCGCTGGATCATCCCAAGCGGGACAGGCTAAGAGGCAGGATCTGGCGCATTACCTATCATGACCATAAAACCAACAAAGAGCAAAAGCAAAACCTGGCGGCTGCTTCTGTAGAGCAACTGCTCACTGCCTTACATGATGATAACCAGGTCATCAGGCTGACGGCTGCCGACCAGTTAGTGGATCGTGTAGGCAAGCAGGCGGTCAAACCAGTATCACAGCTACTGAGCCAAAAAGAGACAGAGGGCACACAGTATGTACATGCCTTATGGGTGCTGCATCGTCTTGGCGCGCTAAGTGATGAGATGATCACAAAAGCGGCCAAGCATACCGACCCGGTCGTGAGGGTACATACGATGCGGATCATCCAGGAAAGTGAGGATGCCGCACAAACCTATAAAGCGTTGGCGTGTACTGCCCTGGGTGATCCCAATCCTCATGTACAAAGAGTAGCACTGGAAGCTGTCGCCCAATATCCAGGGATGGAAACCTTACAGGAAATGCTGGCGCACCAGGAAAAAATACCTGCCTCCGATTCTCATTGGCGCTATACGGCCCGCCTGAGGCTTCGCAACCTTTTGAGAGAGGAAAAGATACTGCAACAAGTGGTTGCCAACCCATGGGATGAGCAGGATGCGGCTACGTTAGCCGATGTGATGACGGGTGTGAATCACACCTATGCCGGAACGTTTCTCTACGACTATGTGCAATCTCATCAAGTACCGGAGGAACAACTAGCCGGTATGATGCAGCATATAGCCCGTTTTGTTCCTCAAGCGCAGCTAAACCAGGTAGTGCGTGTAGCCAAACAGCAAGCGGCCGAAGATATGGATGCGGAATTTATGATGTTTGCTGCCCTGCAACAGGGATTAGCCCAAAGAGGTATGAAAGCAACCCAGCCTATGATCCAATGGGGCGGGCAATTAGCACAGGATATTTTCACCCAATACTTCCCTGAAAATCCTTCTTCCGAAGCGGCTTCGTCCGAAGCGGCTTCATCCAAAGCGGCTTCTTTAGATACGGCAGCACTGGCGGCGCAGCGGGTAAAAAAACTAAAGCTTGCCGTATCGCTGGCAGGAGAATACAAGCTGGCATCTTTGGCGCCCCGCATAAAAGCCAGCCTGCAACAACCGGCGACCGACCCGGCCGTAAAGGTGGCGGCTGCCAAGGCTCTGCTTCAGATAGAACCCGGAAAAAATGCGCCGCTGGTGCGTGATGTTTTACAGGATGAGTCGCAAACGGTAGCCTTTAAAAGGCAAATGATCAGTATGTTGGGCGAACTTCCGGGGCCGGCGACACGGAAGGTACTGGCAGCGGTAAAAAACCTTCCTCCCGATCTTCAAAAAGACCTGGCCATAGCACTGGCTGTTTCTCCGGAAGGCAAAGACATCATCTTTCAAAAGGTAAGCCAGGGAGAAATGCTACCCCGTACTTTGATAGAGCCTAAAGTAGAAGAAAGAATACTGCTGAATATCTCTCAAGCACACCAGGCGAAGTTCAACAAACTCACCGCCAACCTTGCCTCTGTCAGCGAAGAAAAAGAACAACTCATCCGGCAACGGCTAACTGCCTTTGCAGCATCTGATGCAGCAGTGGATGCTGGACATGCTGTTTTTGTGCAGCAGTGTGCGCCTTGTCATAAGATAGATCAGGAAGGTAGCATGATCGGTCCGCAACTCACCGGCATCGGCAACTGGGGCGACCAGGCGCTGGCTACCAAGATACTGGACCCTAACCGCAATATTTCGGAAGCTTTCCGCACTTACACCATCAAAACCAAAGATGGCAACGTCATGACCGGTCTGTATCGCAGAGAAGAAGGCGAAGTGCTGGTTTTTGCCAACATGGCAGGACAGGAATTTTCAGTACCCAAAGCAGAGATAGCCGAACGAAAAGCTTCCCCATACACCCTGATGCCGGATAATTTTGGAGAACGGCTTTCTCAACAAGATTTCAATGCCTTACTTTCTTATCTGTTGAACCAGCAATAATTCTAAAATGATGAAACCATTCATAATAAGCCTGTTCCTGATCAATAGTCTTGCCCCTCAAGCCCTGATAGCGCAAGCGGAAAGCGATCAGACGACGACTGGGCCTATACAGTTTCGTATGAAAACCATCGCTTTTGAAAGCTACGAATCGGCAGGGGTTTTTGATGTAGATGGAAATGATACGCTGGATATTATCTCCGGGGCGTTTTGGTATGAGGGGCCAGACTTTATCAACCGGCATTTTATCAAAGAGGTCGAGCGTTTTGCCGGTGGGCAATACTACGACGACTTTTCCAACATCCCCCTGGACATCAATGGCGATGGCCGCCTGGATTATGTGACCGGAAGCTGGGAAAGCGGCAACCTCCGCTGGCTTGAAAACCCCGGCAAGGATGGAGAATGGAAAGAGTATGTGATCGATACCACCGGCCCGGTAGAATGTACCCGGGGCTGGGATATAGATGGCGATGGGCAGATAGAAATTGTCCCTAACAATCCCGGACATGCGCTGAAGTTTTACAAACTACAAAAGGATGCACAAGGCAAACCCCTGGGAAAATTTACCAGGATCGATGTAGCCGGAAAGCAGGGACACGGTCTGGGTTTTGGCGACATCAACGGAGATGGACGTGGCGACCTTATCGTGAGCGACGGATGGCTGGAGGCGCCTCAAAATCCTTTGAAAGGAAAGTGGAAGACGCATCAGGAATTTTCCCTGGGCACAGCCAGCGTGCCTATCCTCGTGGTAGATGTCAACGGAGATGGGACTAACGATCTGATCGTCGGACAGGGGCATGGCTATGGGCTGGATTGGTATGAGCAAACCACCGACCCTTCGGGCAAAAGAAGCTGGGCAAAACATCCTATTGATCCTGACAACGCCCAGTACCACGCTATGGAATGGGCAGACCTGGACGGAGACCAACAGCCGGAACTCATCACCGGCAAGCGCTACCGTGCGCACAACGGTCACGACCCTGGTACGAATGACCCGCTGGGACTCTACTACTTTACGTGGAACGGCAATGCTTTTACCAAACATACCATTGCCTATGGACCGTTGGGTACAGGCAAGGGAACAGGACTTTACTTTACCGTCGCAGACCTGGACGGAAACGGACGTAAAGACATTGTAGTAGCAGGCAAAGACGGACTTTGTGTTTTTTTTAATGGAGATAGTCGATAATTCAGTAAGCCCTTGGTCGTCGTACCAATCAAATCAAGAATGCCAACCGTAGCATTTATTTAAGCTTTCTACGGGTATTATGGAGGTCAATGTTCGGAATAAAATCGAAGTCTTTACGATTAAAAGTATAGAGCTTTAAGTTATAATCAATCGAAACAGAGGCAATAAGCAGATCGGCAATGAGCACTTCTCTATTCTTTGTTTTGACAAAGTTAACCAACTCCATAAACTTTTTCGAGGTAGTTAGTCCAATATGATAAACCCGGAGTTTATTGAGCAATTCTACTGTTTCTTGCTTTTCGCTTTTCCGCATCCCTGCCATAATTTCTGCATAGGTAACTATTGAGATGGCACAATTTTTTACGCCAATAGCATAAATTTCATTTTCCAGTTCTTCATCTCCGGCTAATATATCGATCAGGATGTTAGTATCCAGCAGCATTACTTTCTTTGCTCTCTTCGCCATAATGACTGCCTAAACTGTTTTCTGTCTTTAATGTCTTCACGGTCCGACCACACACCTCTTACCTTTTCAAATATTTTCTCATCTGGTTCTGCGGAACCTTCATCATAAAACCTTGGCTGGTTTTCTTGTTTAGTATGATTTTTTTGCCAAATAGCTTGGTCTTTAGCAGCATCATGTAAAGTGATCAAACTTACAAGGCTTTCTATTTCTTTGTCAGAAACATTTCTTTTATGAAAAAAAGCTTGTATTTCCTCAACATGCTTGTCTAATTGTGATTTGCTAGTATTGTATTCATTCAATAAATGTTGAATTTCCATCAACTCCTTCTTTGAGAGCTTTTGATCCTTTAATACACTGGAAATTTCTGACAGTTGTGCTTCCATTTAAAATAGAAAATTTATTCAGTTCAATGAAGCAGTTTGCTTCAATATAAACCAACGTGCTTTCAAAAACTAATGTTTTCGCTACTTACTACCAATTTTTTACGTACCTCGTAATACCCCAACACTTACACACCCGACCACTTGAACACCCAAACCCCTGTCCCTCTCAACAGTATCTCCGGAAAATGGATATTAGCTTCTGCGGTGCTGGCCTCCGGCATGGCTTTTATCGATGGCACGGCGCTCAACGTGGTGCTACCCTCTTTGCAGGAAGACCTCAGCGCCAAAGGCACCGACCTGTTCTGGCTGCTGAACGCTTACCTGCTCATGCTGGCCGCCCTGGTGCTGGTCGGCGGGGCCTTGGGCGACAAACGGGGCAGAAAGAAGGTTTTTATCATCGGTATCATGATCTTTATGGCTGCCTCGGCGGCCTGCGGCTTTGCGCCGGATATTAACTATCTCATCGCTTTCAGATCTGTACAAGGGCTGGGTGGCGCACTGATGATTCCGGGCAGCCTTTCTATCATCTCCGCCTCCTTCAGTGCCAAAGAGAGAGGAAAAGCCATCGGCACCTGGTCGGCCGTCACCACGCTGGTGACGGTGGGCGGACCTGTGCTGGGCGGGGCGCTGGCAGATGCCGGACTCTGGCGGATGATCTTCTTCATCAATATTCCTATCGGGCTGGCTTCCCTGCTCATCTTGTGGAAGAAAGTACCGGAAAGCCGCGACGAAGAGATAGACCACGCCCTGGACTATCCGGGCGCGGTAGCTACCGTTGTTGGGCTGGCGCTGCTTACCTTTGGCTTTCTGCGCATCCCGGAAGTGGGAGTCAGCCACTGGCAGGTGTATACTTCCCTGGCGGGCGGGCTTTTGGCGATGGTTGTCTTCATAAGCATAGAACGCCGCAGTGCGCATCCTATGGTTCCCCTCAAACTTTTCCGCAACAGAACCTTCAGCGGTGCGAATTTGCTGACCTTCTTGCTGTATGCCGGGCTTTCCGCAGGCATTTTGTTTCTGACATTGAACCTCATCCAGGTGCAAGAGTACAGCCAGTTACAGGCCGGGCTAACGCTGCTGCCTTTTACCGTGCTGATGGCTTCCATTGCCCGCTGGGCAGGCGGACTGGTAGACCGCTACGGTCCGCGCTGGCTGCTCACGGCCGGACCTGCCGTTGCCGGAACGGGCTTACTCATGCTCTCGTTTGTACAAGACAGCGGAGGCCCTGCCCATTACTGGACGACATATTTTCCGGGAATCGTAGTGTTTGCCTTGGGCATGTCGTTCACCGTCGCTCCGCTGACAGCCACGGTGATGGGGGCAGTCTCCAACCATTATGCAGGCACTGCTTCGGGTGTCAACAATGCCATGACCCGCACGGCCAATGTCTTTGCCAACGCCATCATGGGCGCGCTGGCGATACTGTTTTTTTCTACCGATCTAAAAGATGAAATGCAAACCATGCCGCTGAACCAACAGGCAAAAGAAGCCGTGATGGCGGAAGCCTCTAACCTGGGTGAAGCCCGCGTGCCTGCCATTGTAGCAGAAGCCAGCCAACAGCAGATCGCGCAGGCTATTGATCGCGGGTTTACCAATACTTACACTAAAATCCTGCAAATATGCGCCGCCCTGGGATGGCTCGCCGCCCTGTCCGCCTTCCTGCTGATAGACAACCATGTTGTGGTAGAAAATGATGAGAAATGAAAACATCACAAACCTTGCTTGTTTGCCCAACAAAGTTGATCTTGGTAGCTTAATAGATGCTACAATAAAAATTATTTATTTAACAAAACCACTATAACCTATTGTTGAGCTATGGATTTCCAAGACCAAATTAAACAGTTAGCTACCAGAGTTGACAAAGTGTTGCCCCAAATTCATACTGAAGAGGCTACAAAAAATGCTCTTATTATGCCTTTTATTCAAATACTAGGCTATGATGTTTTCGACCCAATGGAAGTATGTCCAGAGTTTACTGCTGATTTAGGCATAAAAAAAGGAGAAAAAGTTGATTACGCTATTTTTCTCAATGAAAAACCTATCATCCTCGTTGAATGCAAACATCATATAGAGAAATTAGACCCACACAACTCCCAACTGTTCCGATATTTTCATGTTTCAGATGCTAAATTCGGACTTCTTACCAATGGTAAATTATATCGCTTTTACACTGATATTAATGAACCCAACAAAATGGATGAAAAGCCCTTTTTTGAGTTTGATATTACTCAAGCTAAAGAAGCTGAAATAGAGGAGCTAAAAAAATTTCATAAATCGTATTTTGATATTGATAGCATTTCTAATGCAGCCAGTGAATTAAAATACCTAAATGAAGTAAAAACTTTGCTCTTTAAAGAATTAAATAATCCTTCGGAAGATTTCACACGATATTTTGCAAAGCAAGCTTATCCAAGTATTGTGACTTCTAAAATATTGGAGCAATTCAATCCTATTACAAAAAGAGCGTTTAACCAAATTGTGAATGATCTTATCAACGAAAGACTCAAAACAGCCCTTAACAAAAACGAAACGGAAGGAGAAGAGGCTATTGGTGAACTTGCTAAGAGTAATATTTTGCCTAAAGGTGAATCTGAAATTGTTACTACTGAGGAAGAAAAAGAGGGTTTTTTGATAGTCAAATCTATTCTAAGACAAAAGCTTTCTACAGATCGTATCACTTACCGTGATGCTAAAACTTATTTCGCTATTATTTTAGATGATAACAACAGAAAACCACTTGCCAGACTTTGGTTCAATAGTAAGAATAAGCATATAGGATTATTTGATCAAGATAAAAATGAAAGCAAGCACCCTATTGAAAAGCTTGATGATATATATAATTTTAGTGACCAACTCTTAACTACAGTTGATTACTATTTAGAGAAATCCACCTCTTAATCTAAACGTACATTAAGAACCACCACGCTTCTTTTGCTGCGAACTGAATTTGTCTTCAGTTTCCTATACTAATTTATTTAAGAACAACAGGAATTACGCGACATCATTTAAATATTGCAAAAATGCGCGTGGGTGGAAAAAATCGTGTCCGTCCTGCTTGAAGAGCTTTTGCAGCTAAAAGAAAGATATTTAGGCAACTCCAATACATTGACAAAAAAATATGACCCCGGAAACGTATTTTACCCAAGCGTTTGTACAATCCGTCATGCAGCAAAAACATCCGAAAAAGGGTATGGTTGTCCATAGCGTCAGCCCGTTTGCTATAGACAATAGTGCCAGCATCCTGGTCACGCTCACCTCAGCGACCAGCGACAAATCTATTGGTCACTTTGGGTTGCTCGTACACTGGCAGGAAGACGGGCAGGACAAAACCCGGAAGATGGTGATGAAAATAAAACCGCACGGAAGGGAAATCTCTTCCATGCTCAACGGATTGGCACAAATGTGCCAGGAGCCCCTGGCCCAGGTGTATCCGGCTTTTATGGCATTGACCGGTTTTCAGCATACGCACATGCGGGAGATTGAAGTTTATCAAAAGCTGTCTGATCCTATACTGCCGGAAATTTATGGTTGCTATGCAGACCATGAAAACGAATGTTATCTCTTTTTGATGGAGTATTTCGAACACGTAGACCTGCTCAATAGTGTGATGAAGGTCAATGAATGGTCAGATATTCACATCAGGTCTGCTTTGTCGCAGATAGCAAAGTTTCACGCTACATTTATGCTGCAAAAGCCTGCGCTGGACAGGCAATACTGGTCAGATACGCAATCGCCTGACTACATGCAACGTCTGTCGCCTTTGTGGGAAGCCTTGCTCACTCATGCCCACCGCCACTTTCCCGGTTTGTATACGAAGCCTCGAACGGCTTTTCTACAACATGCTATCTCAAAAATTCCTGAGTATCAAAAGGAGTTGCAAGCCATGCCCATGACCCTGGTTCACAACGACATGAACCCCAGGAATGCCTGCTTCAAAGGCTCCCGGTTTTGTTTGTACGACTGGGAACTGTCAACCTTTCATGTGCCGCAATATGATGTGGTGGAGTTTCTGTGTTTTGTACTGGATGAAGACAGGTACGCGCTCCGCAAGGAATACCTGGAATATTACCGAAAAGAACTGAACCAGGCCGCCCCGCTTTTCT
>JBBSNI010000175.1:0-10705 GCA_038232695.1 Cytophagales bacterium | reverse complement strand
GACAAAGAATCCGTGTCGGATTTAGGCATGATCAAAGGACCTTCCAGCGTAACAGCCGCTTCGCTGGCGCCCAGGCGAAAGTTGACCCGCCGTTCCCGCGGATTGCCATTACGCTGGTCGAACTGCAATACGCCGGACAATACATTGTCGTACTGCGCCGGAAAAGAGCTGGTGCTCAGCGTCACGCCTTCAATAAAAGAAACATTGAGCAAGCCCACCGGACCACCCGCGCTACCCTGCGTGGCAAAGTGGTTGATGTTTGGGATTTCCACCCCATCCAGGTAATACACATTTTCGTTGGGCGCGCCGCCCCGTATGATCACATCGTTGCGAAAACCCACCGACCCCGACACCCCCGGCAGCGACTGCACCACTTTGGCAATGTCGTTGTTGCCGCCCGGATAGGTAGCGATCTCCTCCTGCGACAGCCGCTGGATAGAATTAGGCGTTTCGGTCAGCTTCTCGAAGGGGCTGGCTTCCACCACCACCTCACCCAATTCGCCGACCGCTTCTTTAAGCTCAAAATTCACATCAGGATTGCCGCCGGAGCGCACCACCACATTGTAGCGCGTCAGTGCCTGGTACCCTACCGAGGAAGCGATCACGTTATACGTTTTAGCAGGAACGTTTTGAATGGTATAATAGCCATTGACATCTGTAACGCCACCCAGCGTGGATACGCCCGGCGGAATGCCGCCCAGCGTGGATACGCCCCGGTCGGTATTTTCCAGCCTGACTGTTGCACCTATGAGCGGTTCGCGGGTGCGGGCATCGCGTACAAAGCCACTGAGTTGGCCATTGTTTTGCGCCAGCGCGGGGAACGTTATCAGTACAACAAGCCAGAGGCTATTCAAACTTGCCTGAAGTTTTTTGTGATGCATCAACTTTTTACTTTTGAAGCGGTGCTTCGCTGCTCTTAGGCAAAGCTAAAGGCGCGGGTGTTTGAAGGAAGGGGTCTGCATTGTACAACGCCTGATAGCCACTCACCGTACTGGCAAACCAGGTCCAGGCAGTAAGCGGTATATAGGCATAGGCCAACTTGCGGTCACCGCGGCGCGCCAGCAGCAGGCTGCGAAGAGCAACCAAGGCACCGCCTTGTGTCCAGATATGGGCTAAGATGGGGCTACGCCACCCGAAATAAATTGGACTGAACGTAACATAGATCACCCATGAGATACCTTGTAAGTTGAGAAGTTGTCGTCGATGCGGAAACCTGGCAGATTTATTCAGCAGGCGATAGCCGCCCCAGGTAAGACAAATATTAATGAAAGTCCATGCTGGGCCAAACAACCAGCCGGGTGGGGCCCATACGGGCAGCCGCTGGTTTTCATAAAATTCATCATCTTCCCGGCGTGAACCCACACTGGCTAATCCACCTATTGCCGTGACAGCAACAAAGAACAGCACCGCTTGCCAGGGGCGTATCTTTTGCTTGCGAAAAAAGGAAGGGTTGGAAAGAAGTTTTTTTACACGGCGGGAAAGGGTGGGATTGGTTTTCATGGTTACTTATTTTTAACAGCAGTACCTATGGGTTAAATCGTTTACGTCTTATAATACAGCGGAGTTGATATACTTGTTTTAGAATAATTACTTTGTACGAACTGCAAGAAGCCAACAAAAAAGACCTGATCCATGCCAGCTTATCAGAATTCACAACCGGGCTGGACATTATCCGCCGCTTGGTCAGGCATGGCATTTTTGCAGAAAAGACTGACCCTACCGACCGGCGGGCCAAGCTTCTGAATGTGACCCCAAAGGGCAAACAACTGATGAAGCAAACGATCATAGGCTTGCAGGATATTCCCGCCGTATTACCCAACCTGACCGAGGCAGAACAGGCTTATCTGATCAGCATGTTAGAAACGCTGGACCGCTACCATACCCAGGCGTTTGATAAAAGCAGGTGATGGCAGGAAAAGATCATATTATTTCTTATCCCTTTCGAAAGTCAACAGTGAGACTGTAAAGTATCACCTTTCTTTTGTACTGCAACCAACTTTATAGCAGCCATGCGGTTACTTAGATAAAAACTACTAAATTTTCCACTATGAGAATAGCAGGCATTATCATGATCGTATTAGGCGTACTTTGTCTTTTAGACCTGGTACTCACCCTGATCCTTCCCGGCGAGCGGGCTGACAACGTACCCTTTATTGGAAACACCTGGGCGCCCATTCTGGCAAGCTTCCTGATTCCGGGAGGCGTAGCCCTTCTTGTCATTGGCAGAAAAAGGAAATTGCCGCGGCAACAAAAACCCTAAGTAAGTCCAGTTCTTCTCCTTCAGGCGTACCAGGTTGAGCCCCTATGATTTCGTCAATACGAGCGAAAGCTGCATCCAAATCTTGCTCGCTTTTGATGGGTCGGTGAATAATTGCTATGTTATTCATATATCCTTCTCCTTATACAACTGCCACCAGGGGACACCGGGGGCGTTGTGGTGTTCGTAGTGGTAGCCGAAGAAGTAGCAGCTTATAAAAGCCCACACATGGTTTTTCTTTTGGGTAGAAGATTTATGCCGGTTGGTGTGCTCGCCGCGATGCGGCAGGTAAGTGCCAAAGAAAAAAAGCTGTAAGGTAGCCAGCAGCGAAGGGATGATATAAAACAAGATCACATTGGGCTTTGGAAAAATACGAATAAGTACTTCGTAGGTCACAGCCATCAGCACGATCTGCCAGAGGCTGACATACTCACGGGCAAACTTGAGGTACCAGGCAACAAACCCGCCCCGATGGTAGTCCGGGTCGCGGTCGGTGGCGACGAAGCGGTGATGATGGTGGTGTTTGGGAAAGAGTTTTTTGTAATTGTTGTAAGCAAACAGACCGGCTGCTACGGTACCCATACCATCGTTAAGCTTTTTGTGGGTAGAAACCGCACCGTGCATGGCATCATGGGCGGTGATAAAAAGTCCGGTATACAAATGCGTTTGCAGCAGCATCAACAGATACGTCCAGGGACTGGCAAAATCCACAGCAAAATATTGCAAGAGCAGATACAAAGTCGTTCCCCACAACAGGATGACGGAGATACCTACCCAAACACCTTTTTCCATCTTTCCCATCGTCTTCACATTTGCAATAAAGCCTGTCTGACTTCTTCCATCAGCCACATAGGTGTGGATGTAGCTCCGCAGATGCCTACTGAATGGTTTTTTTCAAACCAGGAAATATCTATGTCTTCTTTCCGGGAAATAAAATGCGTTTGTGGATTTCTTTGTTTACAAACACCGTACAACACCCTGCCGTTGGAAGACTTGGTGCCCGATACAAACAGTATCTTGTCAAAGCGCCCGGCAAAATCCCGGAGTTCTTTGTCGCGGTTAGAAACCTGCCGACAGATCGTATCGTTGGTATTGACCTGTATGCCTGCCGCTTTGAGTGTAGCGTTGATGGCATAAAACTGATCGGTGCTTTTGGTCGTCTGGCTGTACAAAGTCATGTTTTTGGGCAGGCTGGCTATGTCCAGTTCTTTGATGTCCTGGAAGACAACCGCTTCCTGATGGGTTTGACCTAACAGCGCTTCCACTTCGGCGTGGCCAGGCTTGCCATAGATGTAGATTTTTTCCTGCTTGTCATACGAGTTTTTGATACGGTTTTGCAGTTTGAGCACCACCGGGCAGGAAGCATCAATGAGTTCCAAATTATTTTCTACCGCCATACGATACGTAGAAGGCGGCTCTCCATGGGCGCGGATCAGCACTTTTTCATGGCGGATGTCTTTGAATTCTTCATGGCTGATGATCCGTAGCCCTTTCTGCTCCAGCCGCCTGACTTCTTCATCGTTATGCACAATGTCGCCCAGGCAGTACAGGTGTCCGTATTCATCCAGAATATCTTCTGCCATCGCAATCGCATACACGACCCCGAAACAAAAGCCGGAGTTATCGTCAATTTCAACACTAAGGTTTAACATACCACAAATTTTAGAGGATACACACGGCAGACGTTCCGCTACAGATAATTGAACCGCTGACGGAAATAGGTGCCGATGAGCAAAGCAAACTTTTGGTTATCAGGAATGCGAATCCTTTCATTCGCAATCTGCGACGGCGGACAGTTCTTGATCTTTTTGAACAGGCTCAGGTAATAGACGTATGCCAGGTAAACACCGGTGCGCGCACCTGCCGGAAGCCGGAGAATGCCCTGATAGGCATCGTCAAAATCCTGCTGAATATCAGCTTCTATCCTGCACTTGGCATTTTCTGTAAAATGGTTAAAGTCTACGCCCGGGAAATACATTCTGCCTCTTTCCTGGTAATCACTTTTCAGGTCGCGCAGGAAGTTTACCTTCTGAAAAGCAGCGCCCAGGCTTCTGGCGGGCGCTTGCAGTTGATCGTACTGCGCCTGGTCGCCTTCGCAAAACACATGCAGACACATCAGCCCGACCACTTCGGCAGAGCCGTAGATATATTCCTGGTAGCCTGTCTGGGTATAATGCCGGTCGTGCAGGTCCATTTCCATGCTATCCAGAAAAGCATCCACCAGTTTCCGTCTGATCCCGTAGGTATGCACTACTTTCTGAAAAGCGTGCAGCACAGGGTTCAGGCTGATTTTTTCTTCTATAGCCTGGTACGTATCTTCCCGGAAACGCCGGAGCAATTTCTCCTTATCATAATCATGGAAAGTATCCACAATCTCGTCGGCATAACGTACGAACCCATAGATGGCATAGACCGGATAGTGGAATCTTTTGTGCAGCGTTTTGATACCTAGTGTAAACGAGGTACTGTAATGCTGCGTGATGATCTGGCTGCATTTAAAAGTGGTCAAATCAAAGAGTTCCATAGGTAGGCGGTCAGGTAATGGTATAATTTTGTTTTCGTCAGCAAAGTTTCAATACGCTTTAGCAACTTCCGCTGCGACCACCTGCCCCGAAATCAGGGAAGGCGGAACGCCCGGGCCAGGCACTGTCAGTTGCCCGGTATAGTACAGATTGTCTACTTTTTTGCTTTTCAGCGCAGGCTTCAGCAGGGCGGTTTGCATCAGCGTGTTAGCCAATCCGTAAGCGTTGCCTTTGTAGGCGTGGTAATCCCGGAT
Source organism: Cytophagales bacterium (assembly GCA_038232695.1). GTDB lineage: Bacteria > Bacteroidota > Bacteroidia > Cytophagales > Cyclobacteriaceae > JAJNNC01. The sequence goes on along the minus strand of JBBSNI010000175.1, from coordinate 5,672 downwards.
AAAGTCTTGGTGAGCATAGCTGCGCTTAAACACTACCGCCTCGCGGACCGGTTGGCCTGTCAGGTATTCCAGCCGGTCCATCACCTGCTGGTAGTATTTTTCGCGGATGGCTTCGGTGTCTTCCAGACCGACGGCTACCGGTATGAGTACAAACAAATTTTCACATCCGGGCGGAGCCACTGTTGGGTCTGTTTTAGAAGTAGCAGAAACATAAAACAAAGGCTCATCCGGCCATTGCTTATTTTCATAAATATCCCTGGCGTGTGGCGTGAAGTCGCGGTCGAAAAACAGGTTATGATGCGTGAGTTTGTCCAGCTTTTTGTTGATCCCCAGGTAAAATAACAGGGAAGAAGGTGCCAGCGCGCGTTCGTCCCAGTAAGCTTCGCTGTAGCTTCTCCGTCCGGCAGGCAGCAGTTCAGATTCTACATAATGATAATCAGCGCTGGCTACGCATATATCAGCAGCATAAGTATCTTGGGTAGTATTGACTTCTTTGATCAGGTTGCCGGAAAACCCAAAAGACTCCACGGGCTGGTCGTAATAAAAGGTAACGCCTTTTTCCTCTGCCAGCCTGACCATGCCTTCTATGATCTTAAACATGCCTCCCTGCGGATACCAGGTGCCCAGTTTCAGGTCGGCATAGTTCATCAGGCTGTACAGTGCAGGCGTATCTTTCGGCAAAGCGCCCAACAGCAGGATGGGGAATTCCATGATCCTGATGATTTGCTCATTGGAAAAAAAGGAACGGATATGGCGGTGAAAAGATTTAAAGACATCCATGCGGAGGATATCGTACAACAGGCGCAAGCTGGCAAATTCTGTCAGAGAGCGGCTGGGTTTGTACACCAGGTTATGGATGCCTACCTGGTATTTGTAGGCAGCCTGCGCCAGGAATTTCTCCAGCATCCGGCTGCTGCCTTGTTCTAATGATTCGAAGAGATGGTATAAAGCCTGCAAATCAGCAGGCATAGACAGAAAATTATCTTTGTTGAAGATGACCGTGTAAGAAGGGTCCAGGCGTACAAGTTCATAAAAGTCAGCCGTGTGGTGTCCGAAGGCGGCAAAGTAGCGGTCGAAGACATCCGGCATCCAGTACCAGCTTGGTCCCATGTCAAAAGTAAAACCGTCAGAGGAAAAAGAGCGGGCTCTACCGCCAGGCGTATCGTTCTTTTCTACCACACAAACTTCAAAGCCTTTTTGTGCCAGGCTGGTCGCCGCAGCAATTCCGGAAAAGCCTGCTCCAATGACAATTACTTTTTTTTTCCTCATGCAGTCTCTATTCTTTCACCGCATAATTTCTCAGCGTCGACTTGAGTTCTTTGCGGGCAATATGTATCCTATTCTTCACCGTCCCGATCGGAATGCTCAGCCGCTCTGCGATCTCATGATACTTAAAGCCTCTGAAGTGCATCATAAAAGGCGTTTTATAAGAATCGTCCAGTTTGCTGATTGCCTGGGTAATGTCCCGCATCGCAAAACTTCCGTAAGCACCGTTTTCTGTTACACTGCTGGTGCTGTTAATGTAGTGCAAGTTATCGGTAGTATCGATAAACGTGTTTCTTCTTACCATCCGCTGATAGTTGGTAATGAAGGTGTTCTTCATAATGGTGTACAACCAGGCTTTCAGGTTGGTACCGTCCGTAAACTTGTCGCGGTTGGTAAAAGCTTTGAGAATAGTTTCCTGAAGCAGGTCGTTAGCCTCTTCCATGTCCTTGGTAAGTTTCAGCGCAAAAGGTTTCAAAGACTTGGACATTTTGTTAAGCGAATAACTGAATTCTAGTGCTGTCATAAGAATAATTGTTTGAGTTTATCAGAAATAAAAATAAAGTTAAAAAAATATGTTTAATAAAAATTAAAGAAAGTTAAACAAAAAAATAAGGCTGAAAATATCTTGTGAGGGTCATGTTGTTTAAAATCTATAAAAATTTGGTTAATGCGCTTGTATTATTGAATGTTGAAAAAGTTTTTGTTTGATGTTTGTTCAACAAAGTTAAAAAAAAGTTTGAAACCAAAAAATTTAGCAAAAATTTTATCAGGTTTTTGTTAAGAGTGAAAAGAAATAAAAAGTTTAAAAAATCTCTCATACCTTACATAGGTAAGAATGTAGTGTTTTATACGGAGGGCTTGCAGATGGGGTTGTAAAAACTTGGATTGTTAATTAAATTTTGTAGCCTTTTCCAGGGTATTTTCTTCCACAAAATCAATCAACTGATCTATACGGGTAAAAATTTGTACATTTTCTGGTAAGTCCAAATCCTGCCCGATCACCTGGTAGCCGCTCAGCAAAATAGTTGCGTCCGGAAAGGTAGCTGCCAGGCGGTCTATATAAGCCTGCACTTCAGAAGAGGGCGGACTGCTGGTGATGATGCTCAGTATAAAATCAGGATTGTGGATGTCGTAAATCAGCGGCAGATCGTCAAAAGGAAGGTTCTGCCCAAAATACACTACCTTGTTTTTGCGGGTTTTCAGCATGTAGTTAATAAACAGTATCGTCAGCTCATGCCATTCTCCCTCGGGCAGATACAGCATGTACTTTTGTGAGCGCTCCCTGTTAGAGACAAACTGCCCGTCGATGGCCACGATGAGTTTTTGCCGGATCAGGTTGGATATAAAATGCTCCTGTGCCGGGTTGATGGCACCGGTCTGCCACAGGATGCCGATCTTGGAAAGCAAAGGGTAGATCACATTGAGCATGGTGTTCTCAAAACCGAGCTTGAGAATATTAGTAGCCATGATCTTCTCAAACCGGTCTTCATCCAGATCGATCATGGCCAGCGTCAGGGCATGGATCTGATCCGGGTAGCGGAGGTTTTTCTCGGTGATCCGCATCACCTCTCCGTGCAGTTCTTCCCGGTTCATCACGGCGATCTTGGAGATTTTGTAGCCGTTTTCTTTCAGCAAGGCAATATTCAGGATCAGCTTGAGGTCGTGGTCGTCGTAGAAGCGGATGTTGGTATCGGTTCGTTTGGGAATGATAAAGCGATACCGCTGCTCCCAGATTCTCAGGGTATGCGCTTTGATGCCGGACAACTGCTCAAGGTCTTTGATAGAATAAACGCTCACAATATCATCTACTGGTTAATTGACACACATTACTTCTTACTTTCGAAAGTACCTCAGCGGCACCCATAACAATCCGAAACACACGGCTCCGTCGCGCTCAGCCGACCGGTGATGGTCCCGGTGCGCTTTGGCAATACCATCCAGATAGCGGCCCACGGGCTTCTGCGATGTCCTGACGCGGCGGTGGATGAGTACGTCATGCAATACAAAATACAGCAAGCCATATAAAGAAATACCGCAACCTATCCAAAATCTGTAATCCAAGCCTGGCAAACCTAATACGATCAGCACTACGGCCACGGTGCCAAAAGACAGGGAAAACAGGTCATTTTTCTCCAAAAAACCTTTCGCCCTGACATGGTGCGTCTTATGAACCTGCCAAAGTGCGCCATGCATCACATACTTATGAATGAGCCAGGAGAAAATTTCCATCCCCAGAAAACCTGCCACCAAAAATAGTATAGCTTCTATAAATTTCATTAGTATTAAAACTTCGCCTGTCCTAAAATGTTTGTGCAAGCCAATGATAGCCTACCTTCCACAACATAAAGAAAGCGGCTTGTATCCCTATAATGTATTTGGCTAATGGATTTTCCTTTCGAAAAGGTAAGGTATAGAAAACAATTTGTAAAGCAAAAGATACGGCAAACCATCCCAGGTAATTCTGCCAGGGTATAGCTCCTTCCGTCCATGCCCAGTAATGATGCGCAATGGCAAGCGGCTCTATCAAGTAATCCATACCCGTCATCAGGGCGGCCGCGCCCAGGCTTTTCAGCAGAAAGTGCAGGCGGAGCGGCGCCCACAGCGCCCCGGCAGCATACACCAGCATCAGCCAGTTGACACCGATCACCAGCGGAACCTCCAGCACCTTCCAACCCAGCGACCCCTGGTAGGTATAAGCCCCAAAGATAGCCTGCGTCTGCACACCTGCCACCTCTATCAGGAAACCCGTCAGAACAGCCACAGCCACGAACGCGAGGAAAGCAGAACGCCAATCCTGGTGAAAGTATAGCAGCAAAGCCGCCGAAAGCAGCAGGCTCAAAGGCGTAGCCGCTTCAAACCAGGGCCGCGACCAGGGCATAAGCAAGCCCAGCAGTCCGAAGCCATGCACTGTGAGCAACAAAGCCGCTGATGTCCTCACGGATAGTTTTCTGCTGAAGTGTTTGTCAGGCATAGGAGAAGCGTAAAAGCACCCTATGTAACAGGAGATAGGGTTGAAGTGTTAAGATGTTCAAGCGGCCTGCCACTGCCGTGCTGGTTACTTTAACTTGAGTATTGATTATTGAATATTTTAAACCGGGCGTCGGGCGCACTCAACACTCAATATTCAATGCTCAAGGAAATCTAATTGCAGTAAAAAAGCTAAAGTCGTTAACTTTGAGACCAAGGCATCGTTTCGTCTTAAATAAAACACCTTAACACTATGTACGTCCGTAGAGCTATCCGCTGGAAACTGGTATGGCAGTTTGCCTGGAAAAATATACTGATCTTTACCCTATGGTCGTCTCTGGTGACCTTAGCCTATATAGGGCTTCGGTCGCTGGGGATGGATATCAGCATTCCTTTTGCCCCGATCAGCCTGATTGGTATTGCCGTTGCCTTTTACATTGGCTTCAAAAACAGCCAGTCGTACGACCGTTTCTGGGAAGCCCGCAAGGTCTGGGGGGGCATCGTCAACTATAGCCGTACCTGGGCCAACCAGGTGTTGGGGTACGTAACCAACCGGCACGCCGAGGAGCCGCTGTCGCCCCAGGCATTGCATGAGGTCCATCACGAACTTATCTACCGGCAACTGGCCTGGATCAATGCCCTGCGTATACAGTTGCGGCGCACTACCATCCTCGACCGCGAAAACCTGAGCTATGTACCCGATTTGCAGTTGCAGCAAGACCGTGAATGTACCGAGCAGATCGGCTTTTTTCTGGACAGCGGAGAGTTCCAGGAGGTGATCAACAAGGTCAATACGGATACGCATCTTATAAAAAACCAGGGGGAGGCGTTGCGCAAGCTCGAGGAGCAGGGACTCATTGAACATTTCCGGCATATTGATATGATGAATACGCTTAAAGAACTCTACAACCTGCAAGGCATGTGTGAGCGCATCAAGAACACGCCCTTCCCCCGGCAGTATGCTTTCTTTAGCTCCGTATTTGTCTGGATTTTTGTCCTCCTGCTGCCCTTCGGTCTGATCGGTGAGTTTTCTGAACTCAAAAGCGGCGGCTTCATCTGGCTCACCATCCCGTTTTCTATCCTGATCTCCTGGATTTTTGTGACCATCGAGGTGGTAGGCGATAACAGCGAAGACCCTTTTGAGAATTATATCAACGATGTACCCATGACTGCCCTCTGCCGTACCATCGAGATTGACCTGCGCGAGATGCTGGGCGAGACAGAACTGCCCGAAAAAGCACAGCCGGTGGAGGATATTTTGATGTAAGGACTGAGGGATTGAGGGATTGACTTATGTATGTTTGCGGATTTGAGATAGAGGTTAGTTTAGTAGCGATATTGTTGAAGTATGCAAACTCTATTGCTGATGCCACGTTTCGTCCTGAACACCTGAACACCTGAACACCTGAACACCTGAACACCTACCTATGAAGTATTAT
>JBBSNI010000174.1:0-10744 GCA_038232695.1 Cytophagales bacterium | reverse complement strand
GTGAAGTAGAAAGCAAAGTTTTGCTGGTTGCCGCTGATCTTTTTGATCCTGTCAAAGTGTTTGGACAAGGTATAGCGTTGCTTTTTCCGGTAGTATGAAAAGTACGTTTCAGGTAAGTGCGGCATAGTATCCTTCCTTCCGGGCGTTTCTCTGATTGTTCAGGAAGTCGTTTAAAGGTAAGGACAGACATGGGTACGGCAAAGCGTAACCGTAAAAACTTTTGATCAGATAGAAAAGACCGGTTTCCAGTATTTTCTATTGGGCGTAATGAAAACTGTACCAACCGAATAGCCAGTCTCCGTAGCTTCAATTATTGCCGCTGCCAGCCCGCTTTTGTATGTCGTCGGAAGCTGTGCCGCGCTGCCGTGCCTGCCTGATCTTTTCATTGCCAAAACGGTAGGAAAGACTCAGGCGGAACACCCGCGACTCCCAGCGGTTGCGTACCTGCGCGTCAATGTCTCCCTGCCGGATGTCTACGATAGCACGCTGCCACCGGAAGACATCATCCAGGCTGGCCTGGGCGCGGAACCTTCCCCATGTTTTGGAAACGCCTGCGTCTAACTGGTACTGTGAGCCTATCTCGAAAAGCCCCCATAACTGCGGTGAATTGTAGTAACCCATGACTTCCAGCTTGACATCACCCGGCAGCGTGAAGGTGTTTTGCGCCCGGAGGTTATAACTGAAGCGGCTCTTGTTGATCTGTCCGCCTTCCGAGAAAGGTGATTGTATGTCGTTGTAATAGCCGGTCGCATTCAGGTTGAGCATCCACCATTGCGTTACAGGAAGCGGCGCTGCCAGGCTCACGCTGTAGGCATTGATGCGGTTAAGATTGACAGTGGTTTGAAACGTCGTCTGCTGCGCCTCGTCCTGTAGCAAAACCTGTGTGATAGCGTCGGTCGTGCGGTTGTAGTTAAGTGTCACAAAGACGGCATCTTTAAAGCCATAGGTCAAGCCATAGGCATTGGTATACTGCGGACGCAGGAAAGGGTTGCCCCGGCTAAAAGTAAAACGGTCCAGGAAGTATTCAAAAGGATTCAGGTTGCCATAGTCCGGGCGGTCGATGCGGCGGCTGTAAGAGAGCGACAGGTTATGCTGCTCGCTCATCTTGTAGGATAGGCTGGCGCTAGGAAATAGGTTAAAATACTGGCGGCGTGCGGCACTGTCCAGCGTTACGGAGTAACCATCAGAAAAGGTTTGCTCGCCCCGAAGCCCGGCTTTGACCTGCCATTGGTCATTGAATTTTTTGCTAAGCTCTGCATAACCGGCATAGATCTTTTCATCGTACTGGAAACGGTTGCTGCGCAAGGTGTCGTTGACCAGGCGGTTATCTACCAGACGATTGAAGTCTAAAGCATTGTCTGTCACGACCGAACTGGTTTTTAAGCCTGTCTCCAGTCCCCAGTTGCCAAAAATATTCCGGGTATAATCCGCTTTGATTGCCCATATATCAATAGCAGTTTCTGTAGCGGTACGCACCAGCAGAGGCGGTTCGGCAGTGCTTCCTTCGTTGCTGAAGTAAAAGTTATCATTATTTTGCCGGCTCGTATTGTTCCAGCGGGCGTTGTCTACGTCTATGCTCAACGTTCCGGCCTTCTCAAAATCCTGTTTAAAGTTAACATTATAGGTCAGGTTCTGCCAGGTGTTGCGCTCCATGCTTTCAGCGGTAAGCCCGTCGTAAGGATTGTTGTATTCACCGCCCAACTCGGTCAGGTTATCCGTGTTGCCGCGCCACCGGCCGACGTTGCCGCTCAGCAGCACACCCAGCGTAGCTTTGGGAGTAATAAACCAGTCGGCACCTGTACGGAAGTTGTTGTTGTTGACCCGGTTTACGGATGTAGAATATTGGTCAAAGAGCGTGGTATCGCCCTGGTAGGGGATGCGGCGGAAGATATTCTGGTGCTGAAAACGTTTGGCGTAGTAGTGGCTGTAGTTGCCAAAGACGTTGAATTTCTTCTGCCGGTAGTTTAAGTTCAGGCTTGGGTTGAGTTTAGGATAACGTCCGTAGCCGCTATTCAGATTGATGCTTCCATTCAGACCGGTGGCTGCCTGGGCTGTGCGCACAATATTGATGATACCGGCATTGCCTTCGGCGTCGTAGCGGGCGGGTGGGTTGTCCATGATCTCAATTTTCTCAATGTTTTTGGCAGGCGTACTTTCCAGCAGGCGCGCCAGGTCGGTATCTGAGAGGTAGGTAGGTTTGCCATCCAAGTAGACCAGCACATTGGCTTTGCCTTTCAGACTGATATTACCGTTCTGGTCTACCGTGATGCCCGGCGATTTGCGCAGCACATCCTGGGCTGTGCCGTTTTGCAGCACCGGGCTGGCTTCTACATTGACTGTAAGTGCGTTAGGGGTTACCTCAATCATCGGCTTGGTAGACCGGACGGTGACTTCTCCCAACTGGGTGGTGGCTTCGCGCAGGCGGATGTCAGGAAAGTTTTGCGGCGTGTTGTTCAGCGCAAAAGCTTCCGAATAGTAGTTTTTGTAGCCTACCATCTGGGCAGAAAGCAGGTAGTCTCCGGCTTTTATCTGCTCTATCACGTAAGCGCCGGTCGTGTCTGTGGCCGTCCCTTTGATTAGGGTGGAGTCTGCCGCAGCCAGCAGGAGCACATTGGCGTAGGGCAGGGGCTGGTTGTTCTCGTCGTATATCTTGCCGGAGATTTGCTGTGCCTGCGCTGTAAAGCAGAAAAAATTCAGCAGCATAAAAACTGGCACAACAAAGTTACATTTTGGGTTTGGTAGGGAGCGTTTCATCGTAGGTCTTGTGTGGTTTTGTGAATCGCTACGCCTTTTCCAACTACAGTGCCAGACGGCTAAAAGGCTGTATGATGCCCGTAAAGCCAAAGAAAGAAGCAGTTTAGTGTCCGCAACCGAACAGTAGCTGTTCGATACTGAACAAAGGGCTTGGGAAAAATAACCTTACAGACTTTCCCGGATCAGCGACAGTAAGGTATCTTTTGACAAAGGTTTACTGACAAAGCGGGTGACTGTTTTGTAGCTCAGGGCTTGTTGATGATCCTGCTCCCGAACGGAACTGGTCAGCATAATAATCTCGGTAGTCTCCGGAGCATGGGGGTAGCTTTGTTCAAACATTTTGACAAACTCAATACCGCTCAGCGCGGGCATATTCAGGTCCAGCAGAACATAGCGGGGGAAGGGTATATGATCCCGGGCACAGCGGTCTAAAAAACGGAGAGCTTCCTGACCATTGTTATAAGTGTGAAAATGGGAAACAAGCTCCGTTTTATTTATTAACAAACGATAAATTTCCAGGGCATCTTTATCGTCATCAATCATCAGGACCATAGAGGTAGGCTAAGTTTTTTGTTACTATTAATAATAGGCTTCCCATCATTTTGTTTTGTTGCGGCAGGGTAATGATCTTTCTTTGCGAAAGATTGTTAATAGCATGTACACAATCATTACACCTTCTAAACAATTGAATGATGGCAGTAACAGCAGCTTTTAACTTACGGCAATGGATTGACGAACACCGCGATGTATTGAAGCCGCCGGTAGGCAATGCCCAGGTATACGAAGATACCAGCGACTTTATCGTGATGGTGGTCGGTGGACCCAATGCCCGCAAGGATTTTCACTACAACGAAACCGAAGAATTTTTCTACCAGCTTGAAGGAGAGATCACCGTCAAGATACGCGAAAATGATCAGATGCGCGACATGGTGATCCGGGAAGGCGACATCTTTTTATGCCCGGCCAAAACCCCGCACAGTCCGCGCCGGCCAGCCAACACCATCGGCTTGGTCATTGAGAAAAAACGGTCGGAAGCCCATACCGACGGACTGATGTGGTTTTGCGAAAACTGCGGCAATAAGCTGTACGAAGAATATTTTCCGCTGAAAAATATTGTAGAGCAACTACCGCCTGTCATCAACAAGTTCCACAACTCTGAAGACCTACGTACCTGCAAGCAGTGCGGTACGTTGATGGAGGTTCCCCGAACGGAGGTTCCCCGAGTGGATGCTCCCCGAGTGGATGCTCCCGGAGTGGATGCTCCCGGAGTGGATGCTCCCGGAACGGATGCGAAACAGGACATACAAGAGAAGATAGCCTGAAAAAAGAACGGGTCGCAACCATAAGCTGCGACCCGTTACCGATCACTAACCAAACCACAAACTAATTTAGGAAGATTGCTGGCTGTTGAGTTGCCAGTCATACTCATAGTATTCTATCTTAAAATCATCGCCGATCTTGCTGTGGCGGTATTGGTTGATAAACTGCAAGACTGTCTGACCATTTTTAGTAAAATCTTTCTGATACCAGTCAAATATCTTGGAGACGGCTACGGTTTTGCGACGCGTATCTACCCGGATAAAGTCAGCATCGTTGAGTGCTTTCCAGGTTCTTTCGTCCAGTTGCTGGTCCAGCGTCTCCGGACGATAGGCAAAGCTGGCCAGCGACGGACAGCTTTTGGCAGCACAGGCCAGCGCAAAGTGAATCCGGGCATCGCCATATCCTTTGACGATCTTGTTGATTTCCAGGGCGTTCAGTGTAAGCGATTCGCCCACCACCTGGTGTCTGACCTTATCAAAGAAGCCGCTCTGGTCCATGGGCGACTTCAGAGGATAATATTTAGAGACCTGGTAGACTACCGCCAGGTTGTAGGCGTTCAGATAAAACGCTTTCTTCCCGTCGGCGGAAGCCTTTGTCAAATCTATCCGGTTGAGTTGACCATACAAGGATTCAATCTGCTGAAAATGCTGCTTGACCCCTGCATAATCTACGCGGCCGTCTTTGACCCAGGCTTTGAAGAACGCATCACTCTCACTGAAAAACTGCGACAGACTTTGTGCCTGTAGCGTCCAGGGAAATAGGAACATGATGAACAACCATCTAACTGTTTTCATAGCATAAACTATTTTTGTTTGAAAAAACGGTTAGGTCAGGCTGTGGTAGTGTAATGAGCAGGCAACTACTGCGCGTTCAGTTGCCAGTTGTATTCGTAGTATCCTACCTGGTAGCTATCAGGTATTTTTTTGTCTCTGTACTTATTGATGAAAGCCAGGGCGGACTTATTATTTTTGGTAAAATCGTTTTTGTACCAATCGAATATTTTAGAGATTTGCACTTGTTTCTTGTCATCCATCACCCGGATGAATTTAGGATCGTTCATGGCCTGCTTGGTTTTCTTATCCAACTGCTGGTCTAATTGGTCTGCCTGGTAGGCAAAATCAGCCAGCGGCGGGCAGCTTACCGCAGCGCAAACCACCACAAAATGGATACGGGGGTCTCCGTAAGGCTCCAGCAGCTTTTGCTTTTCCAAGGCATTGAGCGTCAGCGATTCACCTGCTACCTTGTGCTTCTTCTGATCGAAAAAGCCCTTCACATCCTGCGGCGATTTGATCGGGTAGTTTTCCGCCACCTGGTGGATGGTAATGATGTTGTACGCATTGATATAAAAGGCTTTTTTCTCTGCCTTGGAAAGCCCGTCCACCGACATGCTGCCGATCTGCTTATAAAGCTGGTCAACCAGTTCAGTATTCTTTTTGATAGCGGCATAATCTACCTTTCCACTGTCTACGTTTTTCTCAAAAAACGTGTTGGCTTCCTGGGTGAAGGTATGCGGTTTGGCAGGAAAAAGAAAAAATAAGTAGGCGAGTAATACGATTGTAAATTTCATTTTATTGATTTTTTATTAGATGTTTATTACGAATATACGAAATTTTGGAAGGTTTCAGATGTCAATTCACCGACATTTTGTAGGATTTAGCTTAATCAGTCGGCTGGCAGACATTAATTATCCTATGGGTTTGAAATCTTGCGGGTAATCAACCAACCAAAAGTTATATCTTATGAAAATTTTCAACGCTTTTTTGCTCAAACTGCTCACTGCCGGTATGGTACTGGTCTTTTTCCATAGCTTTTCTTATGCCCAACCCATCGTCGATGGCTTTATGAAGGGCAAAGGACACGGCAGCCTTGTCTTGTCTTATTCCTGGGAACAGTACGATCAGTTTTACTTAGGCCCGGACAAAAGGGATGCCCCGCCGCCCTACGGAGGACAGATCACGACCCAAAGCATCAGCCTGTATGGCATCGTAGGCTTGACCGATAACCTTGATCTCGTTGCCAACATTCCTTATATTACTGCCAAAGGAGAAGGCGTAGATACCATAGACCAGCAGGTAAACAATCTCCAGGATGCTTCTTTGTGGCTCAAATGGAGACCTTTGCAGGTAGAGGCAGGCGAAGGAAAACTTTCTTTTCTGGCAGCCCTGGGTTTGGCTGCGCCTTTGAGCGACTATGCTGCCAATGCGGTGCTTTCTATCGGCAACCATTCCACCCGTATAGATGGTAGGCTTATCACCCACTACCAGTCGGGCAGTGGGGTATTTGTCGAGTTGCAGGCAGGTTACTCTATACGGTCTAATGAAGTACCCAATGCCACCCTGCTGGCCGCCAAACTGGGCTATGCCGGCGCAGGCTTTTATATAGACCTCTGGTCAGAGACGCAGATCTCCGATAGCGACGCGCCGGATATAGGCATGGTTCCCTTCAACGAGACCCGCGTAAATTATACCCAGATCGGCCTCAACGCTTTTGTGCCTCTATCCTCTTCGTTCGGTATCTCGGCAGGTGTCGGGCAGTACGTGAGCGGCAGAAATGTAGGATTGGCTACCCGGGTATCCGGCGGGATTGTGTATAGTTTTTGAGACGGAAGACGGAAGTCCGAAGTTTTCTTCCGTCTTCCCACAACGAAATAATTTTAAACAGCATGTATTACAAATGACATTTCGTACCTTGTTTTCCGATTAACTTCGCATCGATTAAACAATCTTTATGACCCATGTTTGTATCATCGGCAACGGCATCGCCGGAATTACGGCTGCCCGCCACATTCGCAAGCAACAACTTGCTTCGGACTACCGGATCACCGTTATTTCTGCTGAAACGGACTACTTCTATTCCCGCACCGCCCTGATGTATATCTACATGGGACATATGACGTATGAGCATACCAAACCTTACGGAGACTGGTTCTGGGAAAAAAACGACATCCAACTGATCCGGGATTTTGTCCACCAGGTAGATACAGACCACAAAAAGCTAAAGCTACAAAATAACGAAGACCTGTCTTACGACCTGCTGATCCTGGCTACCGGCTCACAGGGAAACCGGGCAGGCTGGCCCGGCGAAACGCTGAAAGGGGTGCAAGGCATGATCACTCTCCAGGACATTGAGCAGATGGAAGAAAACACCCAGGGTATCGAGCGGGCGGTGATCGTAGGCGGCGGACTGATCGGCATAGAAATGGCCGAATGCCTGCATTCAAGGCATATCCCGGTGACTTTGCTGATACGGGAAGAAGCTTATTGGAGCCATGTACTTCCCCGACAGGAGGCTGAAATGGTGAGCCACCATATCAGGCAATACGGTATTGACTTGCGGGAAAACAGCAATTTCAAAGAGATCCGGGGAGATAAGCAGGGAAGGGTCAAGTCGGTGCTGATGGAAAACGGTGAGGAAATCCCCTGCCAGTTTGTGGGCATTACCATTGGTGTAAAAGCGAACATAGCCTTTCTGAAAGATTCAGCCATTGAAACAGACAAAGGTATCCTGGTCAATGAGTTTCTGGAAACCAACGTGCCGGGCGTCTATGCCGCAGGCGACTGTGCGCAGCACCGGGAAGCACCGGCGGGCAGAAAAAACCTGGAACAGATCTGGTACAGCGGCCGGATGCAGGGCGAAACCCTGGCGCAAACTATTTGCGGCAAAAAAACAAAATATATTCCAGGCGTATTTTTCAACTCGGCTAAATTCTTTGATATAGAATACCAGGTATATGGCGCGGTGAATGCAAAACCTGCCAACGACGAAGCCCACTTTTACTGGGAACATCCTGATGGGGAAAAGTCGGTGCGTATCGTTTTTGAAAAAGAAACAGGCATCGTCCGCGGCTTCAACCTCATGGGCATCCGCTACAAGCACGTCGTCTGCGACCGTTGGATCAAAGAAAAAGCCGATATTGGAGAAGTAATGGTGCACTTGAAGGAAGCTAACTTTGACCCGGAGTTTTCCAGGCAGTATGAAGATGAAATGGTCGCCGCATTCAACCGGCAGTTTCCCGACCGGGCGGTCAGGATGGGGAAAAAGAAAAGCCTGGTAGCAGCTATTTTTGGGTTGTAGTTTTCAAGTGTTAAGGTATTGAAGGTGTTAAAGTGTTAAAAGATAAAGATAATGATGGAGAAGAAAGAAGATTTGCTTTCCCGAATTGTAGTAGATGAAAATATTTTAGCTGGTAAACCTATCATCAGAGGCTACAGAATTTCTGTCGAGCAGGTATTAAAATCGCTGGCAGCGGGTATTGGTCAGGCAGATTTGTTAGATAATTACCCTGAGCTTGAGCCCGAAGATATTTCCGCCTGTCTATTCTATGCCGCCGATTTGGTAGAACAGGAGAAAGTTTACAAAGTTGCCTGAAAACATAGCTTTTCTGTATTCCAAAGTGGAAAGCTTAGAATCAAAAAACATCCCTAAACCCCTATGAAAACTACGAATCTCATCAAATCTATCGGTCTTGCCCTGTTTCTGGCAGGCTTTGGATTTTTTATCGCTGTCTTTTTTCTTTCCAGCTACCGGCTTACCGATGACATACTCAAGCAAGAATTGCAGGAAGGTGTCGACGAAAAACCGCCTAATGCAGCCGCCCAGGAAACTTCTGATAATGAAGATAAAGCCGCCATGCCCAAAAGCACCTACGCCATCGTCAGCGAGCAGGCGCAGGAGATGATAGGCAAAGTATATACCTTCAACTTTAACTTTATCAGCGATCTGAATGAGGTCTTTGCACAAGCCAACGAAGAAGTTCGTCAGATATACGGCATCACGCCGGACGAATTAGACAAGATCGTTAACACCATAGCTGACGAAAATGAGCTGAAGTATTCGCCCAAAGTAGCCACTTCTATTTTTGCCGAAGATGAAGTCGGCAAGTTCAGAAAGAAAATACTGACCGACTACACCGGCTGGCTGGACGGCAAAACGTTCGACAGCAAAGAAAGCCTGCAAGAGCAGTTGTCCGGCACGGTGAGCAGCATCAATCAGGATGTGATCCAGCAGAAAGGCATCGGACGCTACCGGCAGAAGGGCTTGAAAACTTCTATCGTCAAAGCCTCTACCATTGGTTTTGTGAAAGATAACAAACTGCTGGTGTTTGTGCTGTCTTTTGTGGTGGCTATCATCGGGGCACTGATGTATCTGTTGCCGCGCGTAGAGGAGCATCCCGGCATCAAGAACAACAACATTTTCCGCAGTGCGCTCAAACATCGGGGCTGGATCGGCATTCTGGTCGGTACTTTTTTTATCGTCTTCTACGTCTTCCTGTATTTTTATCCTTACTACATGACCAACTGGGTCCTGACGGTTGACCCCATCAGCCAGCTACTCAATGGAAGCCCGGCGGGTGAGTTTTTCCTGTACGGATTTTTGTATACGCTTTGTATTGCGGTGATGGGTATCCGCATGATTTTGAACTACCGCCATAGCAACTACCATATCATCCGTACCTGCTCTGTCATATTTTTCCAGACGGCTTTTGCTTTTTTGATCCCCGCAGTGCTGGTGCGGCTCAACTATCCTTATTACGATTTTAAAAACATCTGGCCGCTGGACTATGACTTTTTCTTTCCCAGCAGCATCAACCAACTCATGGAAAACGGCGGATTGGGTATCTTTATGCTCGTTTGGGGCATTTTGCTCATTATCATCGCCGTACCGGTGATGGTCTACTTTTTTGGCAAACGCTGGTACTGCTCCTGGGTCTGCGGCTGCGGTGGACTGGCAGAAACCCTGGGCGACCCTTACCGGCAGTTGTCGGACAAGTCGCTGCGCGCCTGGCAGGTGGAGCGTTACATGGTGCATGGGGTGCTGGTTTTTGCCGTGCTCATGACCATTGGGATGATCTACACTTTTTTCTCTGGCAGCGGTAGCTTGCTGGGCATTCCTACCTACACGGTCTCCGAAGTGTACGGCTTTTTTATTGGGGCAGGCTTTGCCGGGGTGATTGGCACCGGGTTTTATCCCCTGATGGGCAACCGGGTGTGGTGCCGGTTTGGCTGTCCGCTGGCGGCTTACTTAGGGCTGGTGCAGCGTTTTAAGTCGCGTTTCCGCATCACTACCAATGGTGGGCAGTGTATTTCCTGTGGCAACTGTTCTACCTACTGCGAGATGGGTATCGACGTGCGCTGGTATGCGCAGCGTGGGCAAAACATCGTGCGGGCTTCCTGCGTGGGCTGCGGCGTCTGCGCTTCGGTCTGTCCGCGAGGCGTCTTAAAACTGGAAAACGGTGAAGAAGAAGGCCGCTTCGGCGAGCCTATTTTGATTGGCAACGATAGTGTGAGGGTGGGGAAGTAGGAGAATTTTTTTCTTTCCATTTGCCTTTTGCTTTTATCAAATTCACATTAAAAGCGGCTGCTTACGAATTCTAATGCCAACATCATCCATTCTATTATGGTTATAAATCAAGATTTAATAGATTAAATATACACTCCGGTAAGCAATTTTTTATATCAATTTTTAAGGCAAAAAATATACATACTTGACCTGTTATCGATAAATAGAATGTCTTAAAGTAATAACAAAAACTATTACTAGCATAGTTGAGATGATAACCAGAAAAGGCTCAGCCCAATTTTCGTTTGACGGCAACCATAAATTAAGAGCTTTCCAAAGAGGACTAATTACTGCCTTTGCAAAAGATGTAGAAGCAATTAAACTAAATACT
>JBBSNI010000173.1:0-10805 GCA_038232695.1 Cytophagales bacterium | reverse complement strand
TGGGTGGCTGATTGAACGTCTTATGCTCTTGCTCATCTGCCAATAGCGTCACTGACCAGCTCTTTTTGTGAACATCAATACCTGCGTAAATGTGAATCCCAGAATAATCATTAACTTTGGTTCTCATAATTCCTTACTCCTTTCTTTTTAGTGAATACTTCCAAACCCTAAGTTAGAAGGTTAGTTGGTAAGGACTTATGCTTTTACATAGGGGCTATACTGCATGGGGGTGTATCGGAGCAGAAAGTGTTGTGGTGATTGGATATTCCGCCACGTTGATTAAATTTAAATTTTGGTGTGGCTAAGCAAATGAGGGACGTACAGAATATTCTAAACCCCACACAGCATAGCCAGACCGTCGTGGGTAATAAGAGAAACTGCTATGATCCATAGTAAATCGTATATTTGTAAACGATGAAGAAACTATACATCATAGCAGGATGCAACGGCGCAGGAAAGACAACAGCTTCTTATACCATTTTACCGGAGATACTTGATTGTAGAGAATTTGTGAATGCCGACGAAATAGCAAGAGGTCTTTCTCCATTTCAACCTGAAAAAGCAGGCATAGATGCCGGAAGATTAATGTTAAAACGAATCAAGACATTGCTTCATTCTGATGAGAGTTTTGCCTTTGAGACAACACTTGCCACAAAGAGCTATGTACACCTGATAGAAAATGCAAGAAATAGAGAATATCAGATTACATGCTTGTTCTTCTGGCTCTATTCTCCTGAATTGGCTGTTTCAAGAGTAAAGAACAGGGTTAAAGAAGGCGGACATAATATTCCAGTAGATGTCATTAGAAGAAGGTATACAAGTGGTCTGCAAAACTTTTTTACATTGTACCTTCCAATTGTTGATAATTGGTTGTTTGTCAATAATTCCGGGGATACATATGAGATCATTGCAGAGGGATCGGTTGAAAAGAGCGTGATTAATAATGAATTACTTTGGAACAAAATAAAAAGTCAATATGGAAAATAAAGAACAGCAATTGAAGGAGGAAAGGGATAAAATTGTAAAAGGGCTTGAAGAGACTTACAGGAGACTTGTAGAGTATAAGAAGCAAAAAAAAAGCCCTATGGTTGTAATGAGAAACGGAGAGATTGTGGAGGTTGATCCAAACGAAATACTACCCACAACATTGTATAAGCGTAATGCGGGTTGAACGGCTAATTTGAGATTTTTTGCTCCTAAAAATAAAATAGTATGGAAACAAAAAATAAGAAAATGAAAATGATGACCCTTGACCAAATGAAGGACAAGGACATCGGAAAAATAGGAACACCGGAACGCGACAAATACGAATTCGACCTGCGAATGGAAGTTTTGGGCGATATGATAAAATCCGTCCGAAAAGAACGCAAACTGACACAGGAACAACTCGGCGAACTTATTGGCGTGCAGAAATCGCAAATTTCAAAACTGGAACGAAATACTAAAAATGTAACTATCGAAACCATTTTGAAAGTATTTCGAGCTTTAAAAGCGAATGTGAAATTCAGTGTGGAAATGAACGAATCGGAATTCACGGTGGCGTAAGCACTACTGGCAACAACGTGTATAAAACATAGCTGATAAAGGCTTTCCGAAAGGTAAATGTTTATTTGCCAAGTCCGCCAAATTTTTAAATTTGGCTTTTTGATAAATTTAAGATAAAAAATAAATTTAAAAATTCGGCTCTGTGTTAATCCGAAAATTTTGCGTCTTTTTAAACGCTACGTTTCATACACAAACCGTTGTAAGCCATTTGAAAAAACCATAGTGCTTAAATGAAAAATAGAAACGCTCTCTTAGTACTTAAAACGGATGCATGGGCTCCACCATCACCGTCTCTTCCCGGTCTACGATGACTTGTCCGGGTGCCAGATCTTTCGACTTGCGTACAAACTTGCGGGGCGTGAAGCTGACCGGGCACAGGCTGTCGGTCTTTCTTTTAGAATAATAGGCCGCTAATTGTGCGGCTTTCTCTATCAACGCCTTCGGAAAAGGCTTGCCTGCCTGGTGTTTGACGATCACATGGGAGCCGGTCACATCTTTGGCGTGTAGCCATAAGTCTTCTTTGTGGGAATGCTGGCGGATCAAAGCGTCGTTGCTTTTTGCATTTTTGCCGACCAGCACCGTGAAACCGTCTATGGCAAACTGCCGGTAAGGCAACTCCTGTACCTGCTGCTGCTTTTTTTCTTCCAAGCGGTTTTCTTTCACATACCGGCGAAGGGCTTTTACGTCTTGCAGGGCTTTCAGTTGGTTGAGATGATGTTGGATGTCTTCCAACTGTTCTTGTTTCCGGTCTATGTTTTGGGAAAGCTGGGCAATTTCTATCTTTTGGTTTTTGGCTTTCCGGTAATACACTTCGGCATTTTTCTGAGCATTCAGGTTCTTTTTCAGCTTGATCCTGATAGGCTGGTTGTTATAAAAATTGAGCAGTTCTACACTTTCCGCATGGGCAGGCACCTGGTGCATATGCGCCATCAGGATGTTGGCTGTTTCTTCGTGCGAGGTTCCCTGCTGAAGGTCGCTGAGCTTCTGCTTACTTTTGCGGATATAGTTTTCTGCCTGTGTTTTCTTTTTCTCTAACCCTTGCAACCACTGGTTTTTCTCCCGGCTCAGCCCCTCCTCTCTGCTATAGCGCAAGAAAAAGTCGTTGATAGCAGCGATAGCGTCGGTATGAGTCGCCACGACGGGCTCCGCGGCCAGCAGCGAAAGATACAGCCCGGAAGGCGGTTGAATAAGATAGTAACGGGCGGGATGTTCCAACTGCTGTAGCGTTTGCTGCACCAACTGCCACTTGTCTTCCAAAGCAAGGTCGTCATACCCGCGTTGCGCAAGGTAGCTTTTAACCACTGCTCCGAAGGTAGGAAACAGCGTGGACAAGGCACCTTGCTGTTCGGCAAACTGTGCATAGGTGGGATGCAGAGGGCGGTCCAGGGTATCAGGTTTCAGTAGTTCATCTTTCTTCAACTGGCTTCTGAAGATTTCTTCCAATGCCTCACCGGCAAACAGGAGTATGTTACTGCGGTTGCCATGCATTTTAAACAGCAGCAGGTACTGACGCACCCTTGCATCGCCCTCAAAAAGCAGGGCAAAACTTCTTTCGTTCACAAACTGCCGCACACCTGTTACTTTTTTGTCCAGTATGCTTTTAAAAAGGTCTACCGTATTTTTGCGCGAACGCTGGTAGCTGTCAGGAAAATGCAGGCAGCAAAACTGCGGACTCAGCAAGGCTTTGATATAAAACTCCTCTTCCGGGCGCGCCGGATCAAAAAAGCCAAGCACCAGTTCATCCTTCTGCTGGCTAAAGCAAGCTGCCAGCGTCCATCCCGTCAGTTGCCCAGCTAACTGCCGGCTCAGTTGCCGTAGAAAGTAATAGTTGTTATGCATAGTAATACGGATTTGTTTGATGTTGAGCGTACTTTGGGGAGTGCTTTTTCTAACCACTAAGGACACAAAGTTATACACAAAGGGCACTAAGTTGTAGCTGGCTATCTTTGTGATCTTCGTGCTATTCTTTGTGGGCTTTGTGGTTAAGCATATTCTCACTTCTCTGGCGCGCATTTGAGTGAAACAGAAACGCGTGCTTACAAGTCCGGAACATTTTTGAGCAGTTCTTTAAGTTCTTTTCAAACTTGGGAATGGTTTTAACGCTATAACTCATTGATCAAATCCTCAGCGTTACGGGCTTTTAGTTTACCTTTCCTGACCAACTTTAGCTCCTCTACAGCTTCCCTGATATCCTCCATTAGATCAGCTTTGGTATCAGAAAGCGGCGTAGCTTTTTTTACAAAGGAAAAGTTCTTCAGCAGTTCCATGAAGAAAGTTGCTTTGCTATCTTTGATGTCGAGTAATATCTTCATAGCCTATGGGTTTTCAGGCAAACGCCTTTTTGGTTTTAAAGTTCTGAATCACATTATCAATCAAAAAGAACACATACTTTTTGGTATCGGCATCCAGTTGTTCAATACCATCCAATGCAAATTAGGTAAAAAAGTTGGGTAAAAGAAACACCGGACAGCCCATCTACGGAAGTTCCAGACTGGGTATGTACAGAGGTGGAACCGCAGCAGGGCATGAAACATTGGGCAATCGTAGATTTGAGCTTGGTAATCACCTGGCGCACATTGGAGTGCTGTAGAAACGCGTGTCTTCCCTTATGCATCACCCCATCATCAAATCATTTCATCATAGCCGCTGTGGAACAGTTTAAGATAAGCAACCATCTCTGACAACACCTGCGGCTCCAGCTGCCCTGTCAGGTCAAACCATCGTATGTCCGTGTCTTTTCTGAACCAGGTCATCTGCCGTTTGGCAAGGCGCCGGGTATTTCTTTTGATCAGACGAATGGCTTCTGCCAGGTCGTATTTTCCTTCCAACAAAGAAAACAGTTCCTGGTAGCCTACCGTCTGAAGCGCATTCAGGCTGCGAAAAGGATACAAAGCACAGGCTTCTTCCAACAGTCCATTGTCCATCATCTCATCTACCCGCCGGTTGATCCTCTCGTACAACTCGTCGCGGTCGCGGCGCAGCCCTATTTTCAGGGTATGAAAATCTCGCGGAGACCGGCTTTGTTCTATATGATCCTGGCGAAAGGCTGAGAAAGGCGTGCCGGTCGCTTCGTACACCCCCAGCGCCCGCAACACCCGTCGGGGGTTTTGCACATCGGCCTGCCGGTAGTAGTCCGGGTCAATATTTTGGAGCAAAGCTGCCAGTTTTGCCAATCCTTCTTCCTGCAGGCGGGTATTCCATTTCCGGCGAATGTCGTCAGGCACATCCGGTATGGCATCCAGCCCCCGGCAAAGCGTTTGGATATACAGCCCGGAGCCTCCCGTAGCGATGGCTATGTGGTGCCGGGTGAATATATCCTGTAGCACACGCAGCGCATCCTGCTCAAACTGCTTGACGTCATAAGACTGCGTTACGCTCAGAAAATCAATCAGATGATGGGTAGCCGCCTGCCGTTCGGCCGGGGTAGGTTTGGCGGTGCCTATATGCATCTCCCGGTAAAACTGCCGCGAGTCGGTAGAAATAATGTCTGTACCATAATGTTGCGCCAGCCGGATCGCCGCCTGCGTCTTACCGGCAGCGGTAGGTCCGGCCACTACGATCAGGTACTTTTTTGGAAGAGACATAGGCAGCCGTGCAATACACTTTGATTTGTAGTACGTTATTGTATAAATTGAACCAGGAAAGCAAAGCTATGGATTTGTACAAAAAAAGCAGGGAAGAACTGATAGAAATCATAGAAAAGCAGCAAATTGCCGGGCTTTTTGAGAGTGCGTTTGACCTGGTACAGGTCTTCGATGAACAAGGCAGCCTCTTGTTTGTCAACAAAGCCTGGCTCGATGCGATGGACTATCCTGAAGCCGGGCTTACCAGCCTGAACTTCTTTGATCTGCTGCATCCGCAATACGGGGCGGCTGCCAGAAGCCTGCTGCAAAGAGTCAGGAAAGAAGGCCACAGCGAGAAGTTTAAGACCGTGCTTATGGCCAAGAACGGAAGCCAGGTCTATGTCTCAGGCACCATCTCCTGGCAATATAAGAACAACACGGGGGAGTTCAGGGCGATCTTCCACGACATCAGCGAGCAGGTCAAAGCCGAACGCGCCCAGCGTTTGTACAACAGCATCACCAACCTGACCATGCAGAGCGCTGACCTGGATCAGCTTTATGGCAACATCCACCGGGAGCTTAAAAAGGTGATGGACGCTGCCAGTTTTTACATCGCCCTGTCAGACGAAAGAAAAAGGGTTTCTTTCTCTTACCATACCGGCAACCAGGATCAACCCCCGGGGCAAGACCATGCCTCTGAGGGAGATCTGGTAGATTATGTGATCTCTACCAACCAGGCGCATATCCTCTACGAAGAAGACATCCTCGAGCTGATCACAGCAACGGTCATTCGCCCCCAGTCCGCGATCCCGCAGATCTGGCTGGGCGTTCCACTCACGGTCAACCAGCGGGTCATCGGGCTGATCGCCGTACAGCATTTTGAACGAAGACAGGCGCTGGACGAAAAAGACCTGGATTTGCTCAGCTTCGTGTCGGGGCAGGTAGCGATGGCAATTGAGCGGAAGCGTTATGAAGAAAGATTCAGCGAGCAGACCAGCCGCCTGAATGCAATCTTCGAGAGTTCTTCGCATCTGATCTGGTCGGTAGACCGCTTGTTCCGGCTGACCACCTTCAACCAGAATTTTGTGCAGATCATGCACCATCATTTTCAGGTCAGACCTAAACTTCACAGCGTATACAGCAAAAAAAACCAGCAGGTGACGGAAGCCTACCTGCGGCAGTTCAGAGAGAAATACGAACGTGCTTTTGAAGGACGCTCCTCCCAGTTCGAGATGGAATTCAAGCTGGGACCGGATCATTATATCTGGAAGCAGGTTTTTATCAACCCGGTGTTTCGTGCCGACGGCAGCATCCGGGAAGTGTCGGGGATCGCCCACGATGTGACGCAACGAAAAAAGTCGGAAATAGCCTTGCTGGAAAGTGAAGAGAAGTTTCGCGACATCTTCGAGTCCTTCCAGGATATTTATTTCCGTTGCCACATTGATGGTACGCTTACGATGGTCAGCCCTTCGGTCAGCGAACTGACAGACTTTAAGACATCGGACGTATTAGGGAAAAATGTCACCAACTATTACCTTTACGACAGCCGTACCAAAAACCTGATCAAGAGATTGGTCAAAAACAAGAGCGTCAGAAACTTCGAAGCCACCGTAATCAAAGCCGACGGCTCGCTGTTACAGTGTATCTGCAACGTCAGGCTGATCCACTACCCCGACCGTGCCCCGGAGATTGAAGGCATTGCCCGCGATATTACCGAGTTGAAGAAAGCTACGGCGGCTTTGCAGAAAGCCAAAGATGTAGCCGAAAAATCGCTGAAAGTCAAAGAAGCCTTCCTGGCTAATATGAGCCACGAGATACGCACCCCTATGAATGGCATCATCAGCATGATAGACGTGCTGGCAGAAACCAAGCTAAGCGAGCAGCAGGCAGATTATGTACAGACCATCAAGTCGTCGTCGGAGACGCTGCTTAACATACTCAACGACATTCTGGACCTTTCCAAAATAGAGGCGGGCAAGATGCAGCTGCACCGTACGCCGGTGAGCCTGCGGCAGGTCCTGGAAAAAACCCACCGCCTGTTCCAGCACAGAGCCTCCGGCAAAAATATCAGCTTTACCTATACCTGGGATGAAGACCTGCCGACTTATTTATGGGTAGATGAAGTGCGGCTGCTACAGATACTTTCCAACCTGGTGGCTAACGCCTTGAAGTTTACCTCCGAAAGTGGGGAAGTGACCCTGCGCGCGGCTGACATGACCCACCCCGAAAAAAGACGGGAGCCGGATGCCGAACATTTGATCCGCATAGAAGTGATCGACACCGGGATTGGCATTTCAGAGACAGACCAGAAAAATCTTTTTCAGAACTTCAGCCAGGCAGACAGCTCTTTTTCCAAAAAATACGAGGGCACAGGGCTGGGATTGTCTATTGCCCGCCAACTCATACAACTCATGCAGGGCGATATTGGGGTCAGCTCGCAGGTAGGGCAGGGGAGCACCTTTTATATCACCTTCCGGGCAAAACCGGCGGCCGCGCCTGCCGCACCGGCAGAGGCTGACCCGCCAAAGTCCTTCCGCCAGGGGCTGCACATACTGCTGGTAGACGACAACGCTATTAACAGAAAAGTGTCCGGGGAAATCCTCAAAAATGCAGGTTGCCAGGTAACAGTGACAGCCAGCGGGGCAGAAGCCATCCGGCAGGTGCAGCAACACACGTTTGACCTGATCCTGATGGACATACAAATGCCCGAAATGGACGGTATCGCCACCACGCAGGCGCTGAAAAAACTAGGTTTGCGGCTGCCGCCGGTGGTGGCCATGACAGCTTACTCTATGGAAGGAGACCGCGAAAAGTTCCTGCAGGCGGGTCTGGACGACTACATCGCCAAGCCGATCCGCGCCAAAGCATTGCTACACAAAGTGGCTGTGTTGACCGGCGGAGATTCTAATGTTGATAAAGCCCCTGTTCAAAATGAAAAAGAATTCCTGGTACTGGACGAGGATATACTGAATGATCTCAGAAAGTTTGGCGGCGAGCCGCTGATCCAGGATTCGCTCATGGATTTCGAACAGGAAGCCCAGATGCTCATACATTCGTGCCTGGAATCATTGAAAGCCGAGGATTATGACAATATTTTGAGTAGCTTGCATACGCTCAAAGGTACCGCCAGTACCCTGGGCATACAGAAAGTGGCGGGTGAGGCCAAGCGCATAGAAGCCAAACTCAAAGCAGGAAATACCGTTATATTGGCACAGGATTTATTATCTTTACAAGCATCTTTTGCAGAATTCCAAAACCATTTGAGTAACATACTAAAACCCAACTACGATGTCCGATAAGAAAAAAGTATTAGTCGCCGAAGACAGTTCTGTGATCCAGAACCTAACCAAAAGGATTTTACAGTTTCAAAACTATGAGATCACTTCCGTACGCGACGGGCAGCAGGTACTCGATACCATGAAAGACGAACAGTACGATGTGATCCTGATGGATATTAACATGCCTAAGATGAATGGCATGGAATGCAGCCGCGCCATCCGGGACATGAAAGACCCGGAGAAATCCAAGACGCCTATTATCGCCATCTCCGGCAACGCGATGAACTATACCGAGGAAGATTTCAAAAACGCCGGTATCAACGAGTTTGTCCAGAAACCCATTGATTTTGACCAGTTGGTAGAGACCGTACAGAAGTATACGGCGTGATGATCAGGTATACCCAGCATTACCTTCACAAACTGGAAGAACTTTTTTCAGAAACAGATTATACGCTTCGCTACGAAAAAGGCAACTTCAAGTCCGGCTACTGTGTGCTGCATGATACCCGGATCGTACTGGTCAACAAGTTTTACACCCTGGAAGGAAAGATCAACTCTCTGACAGATATTATCAAGATCATTGACATTGACCCTGAACAGCTTAGCGACAAAAACAAAAAGTTGTTCCTGGAAATCATAGAAACCTCCGCAGTCCTTTGAAACTCACCTTTTTAGGCACCGGCACCTCGCAGGGCGTCCCCGTCATCGGCTGCTCCTGTGAAGTCTGTACCTCGCTCGATTACCGCGACAAACGCCTGCGCACCTCTGTCCACATCGACATCGACGGGCTGAGCCTGATCATCGACTCCGGTCCGGACTTTCGCCAGCAGGTACTTGCCAACAGGATCACCCGGCTGGATGCGCTGCTCTTTACCCACCAGCACAAAGACCATGTGGCGGGCATGGACGAGGTGCGCAGCTTCAACTTCCTGCAAAAAAAGCCCATGCCCATCTACGCCCGCCCGGAAGTGGTGGAGCAGCTCAAACGGGAGTTTGCCTATGTCTTTGCCAAAGAAAAATACCCCGGCGCCCCGCAGGTAGAGGTGCATACCATTCGGAATGAGCCTTTCCGGATAGAAGGCGTGGAGGTAACGCCCATCAACGTGCTGCACTACCAGTTGCCCGTCTATGGCTTCCGCCTCCGGGATTTGACCTATGTGACCGATGCCAACTACATTGCTGAAGAAGAAAAAGAAAAGATCAAAGGAAGTAAAGTGCTGGTGGTAAACGCTTTACAATACCAGCCGCATATTTCTCATTTTACGGTAGAAGAAGCTTTGGCGCTGGTAGAAGAGATGCAGCCGGAGCAAGCTTATTTTGTACACATGAGCCACCGCATCGGGCTGCACCGCCAGGTCAGTAAAAAGCTGCCGCCCCAGGTACATCTAGCCTATGACGGGTTGAGCGTGGAGGTGTAAGGGACATCTACTGTTTTGTTCACTGTTATCGCAAACAAAGCTTCACGAGCTATTATGAGTACCAACCTTCATACTTCCAATATCCATGGAATACATGCGTCTTCTATTCCTCAGAAGACGTTTTTGGCTTCCAATCATGCCATAGCAGTAGGGTTGGCAGCCTGGCTCCTGTTCGGCAACGGTCTCTATACGCTTTCCGGGTGGAGTGGTCTAAGCCTAAGTTCAGGGGACTTTGTCCGAAGAGGGCTTCTGCTTGGGTGCGCTGCTATTTATTTCGCCCGTGTCTGTTTCATGGGGTTCTACCTTTTGCAAAGGGCCATGGGATGGGGTGAGGCGGTCGGAGTGTCGGCTTGGCTTTACATCCTCCATCTCAGCCTTGCCCTGGCAGGCGGTACAAATCACACTTCTACCGGGGGCATCACCATCCTTGGGGTCGCCCTATACCTGACAGGTTCCTACCTCAATACCGCTTCGGAGTACCTCCGCCACCGTTGGAAGCAGCAAGCAGCCCATCGGGGGAGGCTCTATACAGGCGGTCTGTTCCGGTATGCCATGCACATCAACTACTTCGGCGATGCCGTACTGTTTACCGGATTCGCGCTCATCACAGATAGGGCATGGGCACTGCTTGTTCCGGCTGTGATGTCAACGCTGTTTATCTCTTACCACATCCCCATATTAGACCGCCACCTGAAGGCAAAATACGGTGAGGACTTTGATCTCTACGCAGCAAGAACGAGCAGATTTGTACCGGGGTTTTACTGATGGCTCTGGTTAAAACTCAGTTGTTTTACCGTATGGGTGAGCTCCCGGTAAGCCCAAACGGCGGCAATGCCAAAACTGATATGGGTAAAGGCTGTCACCCAATTTCTTGCTTTGGCAAACCAGGGGAACAGACCTGTAAAAAGATAAAAATTAACCAGGTAGATCACATACCCTATGACAGCGCCTATGAGCAGCGCCAAAAGAAACCGGGTATTTCTGCTGACGTAGTCAATGAT
>JBBSNI010000172.1:0-10808 GCA_038232695.1 Cytophagales bacterium | reverse complement strand
GTGGCAACTGCATGAAAGGCATCCCTAACTGCTCCCCAAAAGCCTCCAGCGATGCCAGCAATAGCTCTGTTGCCCGCATACTTCTTCCAAAGTCGCGGCTATGACTGATGGTTTGTGGCAGCTTAGGGCAAAAACGGAAAGAAGGCAAGGTCTTGTCGCGCCACTGCTGCACCATCTGCGGGGTAGGAATACGATAGTGCGTGGTATTCATCTCTACCGAAGCAAACTGCCGCGAATAGTAATGCAAATAATCTTTGACAGGCGTACCGGGCGGATAAATACTGCCCACCAGGTCTTTTTCGCCCCACCGCGACGAACCTATATAACATTGAAAAGTATCAGGATCACCTTTGCACCGGCGAAGTGTCTCCAACGTCCGGGGATCATCCGGAGGCAAGGTAAAATCCACCTGGCTAATGTCTGGAAGCTTACCGAATTTCATAGAAGAGAAATGTTATATTGCTAATGTATTGTACTTTACAGGGTGATTATTATAAACCACAAGGTACACAAAGAATGCGCAAAGAGCACAAAGCTTGTTCCGCTATCTTAGTGACCTTTGTGCCATCCTTTGTGACCTTGGTGGTTAAATCTTCGCTCATAAAGGTATAACGTTGCTTTAGCACAAGCCGTTGATTACCTTCGCACCCAAACACCCAACCACTTGAAAACATCAGTTACTCTGTTTTTTTTGCTTGGTTTTATCTCACCATCGCTTGCCCAGATCGGTAGCAACGCTTCTTTTGATTTTCTGAACCTCAATGTCTCTGCCAGGAATACGGCGCTGGGCGGCTTGCAGGTGTGCCAGTCGCTGGACTCGGGGCGTGTACAGGATGTCAGCCTGTGGCTGCTCAACCCCGCCTACAGCGATGCCCGGTTATCTAAACACGTTTCTTTAGGCTATATGCCTTACTATGCTGACATCAAATACGGAACTTTCACGTATGTACACCACTTTGACAAGTACGGAACCTGGGGGGCGGGCATTCAATACCTGAGCTATGGCAGCCTGGAAAGTTTTGACGCTGCCGGTTTGCCCCAGGGAGAAGTCAGTGCCCAGGATTATGCCCTGGTGATCAACCATAGCCAACAGATAGGCTTGTACCGCGTAGGCGCTAACCTGAAAGTAGCGGCTTCCCAGATCGCAGGTTACCAGGCGGCGGCTTTGCTGCTGGACATCAGCGGCGCTTTCGTGCATCCGAGCCGCGACCTTACGTTTAGCTTGCTGTTTAGCAACCTGGGCGTGCTGCTGAGCGATTATACGGCAGCGAGCGACTCACGGCTGCCAACAGATGTCCGCCTGGGGGTAGCTTTTAAGCCGGAGTATATGCCTTTCAGGTTCCATGTTTCTGTCTACAGGATACTGCGCGATACGAAAGCTTATGATGCTGTCAATGGTGAAACACCAGGGGTGGCGGGCAGGATTTTGCGGCATATGACCTTCGGCGGGGAAGCTTTGCTCAGCCCTCATTTCCACCTGCGGTTGGGTTATAACCATTTGATCAGAAGTTCGTTACAATTACAGCAAGTGAGCGGAGGCGCCGGATTATCATTCGGATTTATGCTTCGGGTCAAAGCCCTGCAATTGGATTTTGCCAGAGAATATTACCACGTAACAGGTGGCTTCAGTCATCTCTCTTTGACAGCCAACCTCAACCAATTGATTTTTAAGAAACAATAAACAATTCCATGTTAGAAGAAAATAAATATTTGACGCCCCGGCAGATCGTTGCCGAATTAGACAAGTACATTATCGGGCAAAAAGATGCCAAGAAAAACGTAGCCATTGCCCTGCGCAATCGCTGGCGGCGCATGAGCGTAACATCGGACATGCAAAAGGAGATTGTGCCTAACAATATCTTGTTGATCGGTGCTACAGGTGTCGGAAAAACTGAAATTGCCCGCCGCCTGGCCAACATTGCCGATGCGCCTTTCACCAAAGTAGAAGCTTCCAAGTTTACCGAAGTAGGCTACGTAGGCCGCGACGTAGAAAGCATGGTGCGCGACCTGGTAGAACAATCGATTAACCTGGTCAAGTCGCGTAAGAAAGAAGAAGTGCAGGGAAAAGCCGCCGAAGCCGTAGAAGAGATCATCCTGGATGCGCTAATCCCGCCTGTCAAAGGTGCCCCCAAAGCCAGTCAGCCTTCGCTGGGCTTTAACAGCCAGGAAGAATCCAATATGCCGATGAGCGATGCCGAACTGAACATGAAAACACGCGAACGCTTCCGGGAGAAGATACGCAACGGCGAGCTCGATGGAAGAAAGATAGAGATCGACATCAGACAAAGCAGCGGCTCGGGCATTGGCATGGTCGGTGGCGGCATGATGGACGAAGTCTCTATGATGAACCTGCAGGAGATGATCAACGGCATGATGCCCAAAAAGAGTAAAAAGCGTAAGGTCACCATTGGCGAAGCCAAAAAGATACTGTTGGAAGAAGAAGCGTCCCGCCTGATCGATATGGACGAAGTAAAAGAAGAAGCCATCCAGAAAGCGCAGGACACCGGCATCATCTTTATCGATGAGATAGACAAGGTAGCGTCCAGCGCCAACCGGCAGGGCGGCGGTGGCGCCGACGTGAGCCGCGAAGGTGTACAGCGCGACCTGCTGCCTATTGTAGAAGGCAGCGCCGTCAACACCAAGTACGGCATCGTCCACACCGACCATATTTTGTTCGTTGCTGCGGGCGCTTTTCATGTTGCCAAACCTTCCGACCTGATCCCGGAATTGCAAGGGCGTTTTCCGATCCGCGTAGAATTAAACGACCTGACCAAGGAAGACTTCGTCCAGATCCTGCGCGAGCCTAAGAACGCCCTGACCAAGCAGTACGAAGCTCTGTTCACAGCAGAAGATGTATCGCTAACTTTTGAGGATGAAGCCCTGGATGAGATTGCAGATATCGCCTTTCAGATCAATTCGGAGTTGGAAAACATCGGCGCGCGCCGCCTGCATACCGTTGTGAGCCACCTGCTCAACGATTTTTTGTTTGATGTGCCCGATAAGATCGAAGCCAATGCCCAAATAGTCGTTACCAAGGAAATGGTCAAAGAAAGACTGTTAGGCCTGGTGAAAAATAAGGACTTGAGTCAGTATATTTTGTAAAACACCACGAAATCAAAGTAAAGAACTTTAAGAAGTACAAATAGTGGCACTATAGCAGAACCCACAAAAAGGCTTGCTGCAAAACCAAAGTATTTTTATTTTTGTTGTCGTATTAGACAACAAGTTTCCGTGGCCAACTTTAAAAATCATAGATTCAATCAAAATAGATGTTTACTCCCGCGAACATCCACCGCCCCATTTTCATGCTATCTACGCTGAACATGAAGAACTCATTGAGATTAAGACATTATTAACGTATGCCGGAAGGCTCCCAAAAGCACAAAGGAGTAAAGTTATTAAATGGGCAAAAACGAAACAGGCATACCTGATGCAGAATTTCCAGCGTTTAAATCCAAGGCTATGAGAAAGAAAATAACTATTCCGCGAATTATAAAAATTCAGAAAATTGAGAAGTTAAAAATCTATTGTATGTTCAACAATGGTGAAAACAGGCTACTCGACTTTGAGCAAATATTCAAACAATGGAATATTAGCAAAGATGATGTGGAATACCCGCTTTTAAAACCTAATGAATTCAAAAAAGTAGCTTTAAGGAATTTCACTTTGTCCTGGAATAACATTCCTGTTAAACTTTTATCAGAGAATGGTCAGGAAGAGATGCATCCTTACGAATTGAGTCCTGATGAACTTTTCAGACTTAGCAAACCTGTTGAACCTTCTCATTCAGAGAAAATTGGAAACCTGATCAAATCAGCAAGATTGAAAGCGGGATTGACACAAGAACAACTGGCTCAACGTAGCGGCACTTCCAGATTTTATATTTCAAGGCTCGAAAACAATCATACAGATGTAGAACTCTCTACCTTCAGGAAAATAGTGGAAGCCGGACTGGGTAAGC
The DNA here is from genome assembly GCA_038232695.1 of Cytophagales bacterium. Classification (GTDB taxonomy): domain Bacteria; phylum Bacteroidota; class Bacteroidia; order Cytophagales; family Cyclobacteriaceae; genus JAJNNC01. The sequence goes on along the minus strand of JBBSNI010000172.1, from coordinate 6,847 downwards.
ATTTCAAGCTGACTATAGAATAATCTTGTAAACCTTGACTGATTTTATTTAACGACTGTAACCCATACAACTCATGCAAACGTTTTCAACCCTACAACAACATCCAAAAGATGCTGATCTACAGGATGATTTCCTGCCCATCAAAGGGACTTTTTATGTAGAATTTTATGTGGGCAACGCCAAACAGGCTGCCTATTATTATCATTATGTGTTTGGCTTCGACATCATCGGCTACCGCGGTCCTGAGACGGGGCATCGGGAGGCGGCCAGTTACCTGTTAGGACAAAACAAGCTACGGTTTATCTTTACCTCTGCCCTGAAACCTGATTCTCCTATTGCCCAACACGTACACCGGCATGGCGATGGCGTGAAAGATATTGCCCTATGGGTAGACGATGCCGCCCGTGCGTTTGACGAAACGGTGCGCAGAGGCGCGCAGCCTGTCCGTCAGTCCGAAGTGTTGCAGGACGAGCAGGGAGAAGTGCAGATCGCTTCTATTGCCACCTACGGCGATACGATCCATACTTTTGTACAAAACAGCGATTACCCGGGCTTCTTTATGCCCGGCTTCCGCCCCTGGCAGCATGAGCAGCTACACAACAGGTCGGTAGGGTTGCAATATGTTGATCATATGGTAGGCAACGTAGCCCTGGGCGATATGAACAAGTACGTAGACTTCTACAGCCAGGTGATGGGCTTCAAACAGTTAGTCTCTTTCGACGACAAAGACATTTCCACGCAATACACCGCCCTGATGTCCAAAGTCATGTCCAATGGCAACGAACGCATCAAATTCCCTATTAATGAACCGGCGCCTGGGCTGAAAAAGAGCCAGATAGACGAGTACCTGGAATTTTACCAGGGCGCAGGCGTACAGCACCTGGCCATTGCAACGAACAATATCCTGGAAACAGTCAGTCAGTTGAAAAGCAACGGACTGGAATTTCTACACGTACCGGATACGTACTACGATGACCTGAAAGAAAGAGTAGGAGAAATTGTCGAACCTGTGGAGGAACTCAGAAAGCTGGGTATCTTGGTAGACCGCGACGAAGAAGGCTACCTGCTCCAGATTTTTACCAAACCTGTGCAGGATCGTCCTACCGTGTTTTATGAGATCATTGAGCGAAAAGGGGCCCGCTCTTTCGGCAAAGGCAACTTCAAAGCCTTGTTCGAAGCCATCGAGCGCGAACAAGCCTTACGCGGAAATTTGTAGTCTTTAGGTTTAGTGTTTTGAATTTAGCGTTTGGCACTCAAAACACTAAACCCTTAAACCTATCAACCATGTCTTACTATATCCAGCGGGGAAAGATTCCTCACAAACGACACACCCAGTTTCGCCAGCCCGATGGCAGCCTGTATCACGAAGAGGTGATCGGTGCCGAAGGCTTTAGCGGTATTTCTTCTATCGCCTACCATATCCATCCGCCCACGGCGGTGGCGGAAGTGGCCGAGCCGGTTCCGTACGAAGTTTCGCTGATAGACGAAAAAAAGCTGATTCATCGACATCTGAAAGGTAGTGACCTGGACAAGCAGGGCGACTGGCTTTCCGGTCGCCAATATATGATGGGCAATGCCGATGTGCGCCTTGCCTTATGTCTGCCAACAGAGCATATGTCTTACTTTTACCGCAACGCCTCTGCCGACGAGCTGGTGTATGTTCATGAAGGAAGCGGCGAACTGCTCAGCCCGTTAGGAAAAATCACTTTCACCCAGGGAGATTATGTGCATGTACCGCGCACCATCACCCATCAGTGGAAGATAGATCTGGACAAGCCCTGCCGTTTCCTGGTGATAGAAAGCTATTCGGAAATTCGTTTCCCCAAACGCTATCAAAACGCCGCCGGGCAACTGCTGGAACACAGCCCTTATTGCGAGCGCGACCTCAAGACGCCCGAAGCCATGCCGCCGACAGATGAAAAGGGCTCTTTCGAAGTGAAAATCCTCAAGCACGACCAGTTGCACAGTTTTACCTATGCTTTTCATCCTTTTGATGTAGTCGGTTGGGACGGTTATATGTATCCGTATGCGATTTCCATCCATGACTTTGAGCCAATCACGGGGCGCATCCACCAGCCGCCGCCGGTACACCAGATGTTCGAGGGGCGTAACTTTGTGGTTTGCTCCTTTGTGCCACGTAAGTTTGATTATCATCCGCTGGCTATACCTGCACCGTACAACCACTCCAACATTGATTCTGACGAAGTGTTGTTTTATGCAGAAGGCAATTTCATGAGCCGTAAGGGCGTAGAGCGCGCTTCGTTCACCATCCATCCCGGCGGGCTGCCGCACGGACCGCACCCCGGCACGGCAGAAGCTTCTATCGGCAAAGAAGAAACACACGAGTTGGCTGTAATGGTCGACACCTTCCGCCCGCTTCAGATCACCGAGCAAGCCCGGCAGATCGAAGATGAAAATTATATTTATTCATGGAAAGTGTAAGGTGTTCAAGTGTTCAAGTTGATACTGATTTGAAAGACTATTGTTCTGACATAGAAAAATATGCTGGTATCAAGCAGATTGAGCAGTTGAGCTATACACAACTTCGCCAGCGACTTGTACAGGATAGCAGGAATTTCCTCAATCCTATATGGATGGATGCACAGAAATGAGACATAACAAAATACTCTAACACATTAACACCTTCGCACATTAACACGAAAAATATGACCCCACCTTTGAAACCCTGGTTACCTATCCCCACAGATTCCGACTTTTCTATCTACAACCTGCCCTTCGGTATTTTTTCTACCCAAGGGGACATGCGCCGCCCTGGTATGGCCATTGGCGATCATATTGTGGATTTGCGTGCCTTGCCAGCCGTAAGTCTGCAAGACATTCCAGGCATAGACCCTGAAGTTTTCTCCAAACCAACGCTGAATGACTTTATCAGCCTGGGCAAACCCGTCTGGCAAGCCGTTCGTCAGCAGGTACAACAACTCTTGACCGATGAAAACTCTCCTTTGCGAACTGAGTATGCCCAAGCGCTAATACCCATGAAGAAAGCGACCATGCACCTTCCCGTCCGGATAGGCGACTATACCGATTTTTATTCCAGCCTCGAACATGCCACCAATGTAGGCACGATGTTCCGGGGAAAAGATAACGCGCTGATGCCCAACTGGAAGCATCTGCCCGTAGCCTATCATGGCAGAGCTTCCTCGGTGGTCGTGTCCGGCACACCGCTGCACCGCCCCAGGGGGCAAATGATGCCGCCGGATGCAGCACAGCCCATTTTTGGACAAAGCCGGGCACTGGACTTCGAGCTGGAAATGGCTTTTGTCGTTGGCAAAGATTCTGCGCTGGGACAGCCTGTCACCATTCAGGATGCGGAAGAACACATCTTTGGTTTTGTGCTTTTTAACGACTGGTCGGCACGGGACATTCAGAAGTGGGAATATGTGCCATTGGGCCCTTTTTTGGGGAAAAATTTTGGTTCTTCCATGTCGCCCTGGATTGTAACGTTAGATGCGCTGGAGCCTTTCCGGGTAGCAAGCCCAAAACAGGAGCCGGAACCTTTGCCTTACCTGCAAACAGTGGGCAAATACAACTTTGATATTCAGTTGGAGGTTTTGATACAAGCGGAAGGAAAAGAATCTGCCGTTGTCACACGTTCTAACTTTAAACATATGTACTGGAATGTCTGCCAGCAGTTGGCGCACCATACTGTCAATGGCTGCAATATAAAAGTGGGCGACCTGATGGCATCAGGCACGATCAGCGGTCAGGACCCGCAGTCGTTTGGCTCTATGCTGGAACTGACAGGCAACGGTGCCCAACCGCTTCATCTGCCCGGTGGAAGCACTCGCAAGTTTGTTGAAGATCATGATACGGTCACGATGCGCGGTTTTGCTGAGAAAGAAGGCATGAGGGTGGGTTTTGGAGAAGTCAGCACAAAAATATTACCGGCTGTATGATAACGATTGATCCGAAAAAGATTCCGACCCGTGAACTGCATGGCTATCTGCTGGGAGCGATTGCCCCCCGCCCCATTGCCTTTGCCAGCACCATAGACCGGGAAGGCAGGGTCAACTTGAGTCCTTTTAGTTATTTCAACGTCTTTGGTACCAACCCGCCTATCCTGATCTTTTCGCCTGCCCGGCGCGTCAGTGGCAACACACAAAAACATACGCTGGAGAATGTCAGAGAACAGGGTGAAGTCGTCATCAACATCGTCAGCTTCAGCATGGTAAAGCAGACTTCGCTGGCCAGCACAGAGTATGACAAAGGTGTCAATGAGTTTGTAAAAGCGGGCTTTACGGAACAAAAATCGGAGCGGGTTGCCCCGCCGCGGGTAGCAGAGTCGCCTGCCTGTTTTGAGTGCAAAGTGCAGCAGGTGATAGAGACCGGACAGCAGGGCGGCGCGGGCAACCTGGTGGTCTGTGAGGTGGTGCTGGCGCATTTCAAAGAAAATATTTTTAACGAAGATGGGCAGATTGACCCGCACCGCCTGGATGCCGTCGGACGGATGGGTGGCGACTGGTACTGCCGGGCGCAGGGCGAGGCTTTGTTTACTTTGCCCAAACCTTCGCGTCGGCAAGGCATGGGCATAGACCAGTTGCCCGAAGAAATCCGCAATAGCAAAGTGCTGACGGGCAGCCACTTAGCGCAATTGGCGAGCGAAGCAACCGTTCCTGAACAAAGCGAGTTAACCAGGCACCAGCAAGATCAGGCAATAAAAGAAGTGGAGCAGAAACACAAAAACGACCAGGAGGGTTTTATAATGGAGATGCACCAGTTAGCCAAGCAATATTTAGACAAGGGAGAAACTATGAAAGCCTGGGCGAGCTTGATGCTGATATGAGAGAAGATGGAAGATGGAAGACGGGAGACGGAAGTACATTACTTCATAAATTTTCCGGCTTCGGTCTCCGGTCTTCCGCCTCAACAAAACTTAAACACGAATACCCATGCAACAACATTATGAAAAGTACACCCAAGAAGATTTTGATGTCTGGAAAATCCTTTACGAACGGCAGATCGTGAACCTGCCGCAGGCGGCTGCCGAAGCTTACCTAAAAGGTCTCGAGAAGATACATTTTACGGCGGATAAAATTCCCAACTTTAAGGAAACTGACGAAAAGCTCAGCAAGCTGACCGGCTGGACGCTGGCCGTCGTTCCCGGCTTGATCGACGATGATAAATTTTTCCAACTGCTGGCCAACCGGCAGTTTCCTGCCACCACCTGGCTGCGGAAGATGAGCGAGATAGACTACCTGGAAGAGCCCGATATGTTTCACGATGTCTTCGGCCATGTGCCGATGCTGACCAACCAGCCTTTTGTGGATTTTTTGCAGGAACTCAGCAAAATTGCGCTACGGTACATCCAAAACCCCTGGGCGATACAATTGATCTCCCGTATTTATTGGTTCACGGTAGAGTTTGGCGTGATCCGCGAAGGGGAAAATGTCAGGATTTACGGAGCAGGCATCCTGTCTTCTGCCGGTGAGACCCAGTTTTGCCTGAGCCAGGAAGCCACACACCGGCCCTACGAAGTAGACACCATTATGCAGACTGCTTACCGGAAAGATGTCTTTCAGGAGCATTATTTTCTGATCGACAGTTATGAGCAACTCTACCACTCTACCGGCGAGATTGAGAACTTCCTGGAAAGAGAGGCAGACAACCAGCCGTAAGTTCATACTGTTGGGCGTTCTCTGCCAAATCGTCACGTGTACGAACACGCTTTATAGCTCGATAATAACATTTCCGATTTTTTGACCGGAAGCGACATAGTGGTAAGCTTCTTTTATTTTTTCAATAGGATAGGTTCTATCAATGAGTGGTTTGAATTTACCCTTCTCCATTAAACCTCTAATGAATGCCAAACTCCTTTTTATGTTCAACGGAATTGGGAAGATGACTCTCTTGCCGCCTATTAACCGAGTAATGAGTGGCAAATAAAGGTTTTGAGCATATGGGCCTAATTCGGATGAAATATATACTCCTCCTTTGTTCAACAACCGCTTACATTTGAAGAATGTACTTTTCCCCACAGCGTCAAAGACAAAATCATACTTTTCATGATCTTGTGTAAAATCTTCACTTGTATAATCTATTACCTTATCAGCTCCCATTGTCTGCACCAACGCCAAATTCTTTGTATTACATACCGCAGTAACATAGGTATCGTAATATTTCAAGAATTGAACGGCTGATGAGCCAATACCGCCAGTTGCTCCGTTTACAAGAACTTTTTGGCCTGCTTTTAGATTCACTTTGTTTACGAAATTATAGGCATAGTGTGCAGCCTCTGCACTTGCGCAGGCTTGGGCATACGAAAAACCGTTCGGGATGGTCAATACTGCTTTGTCTTGTGATATAGTCAGATATTCAGCGTGAGAAGACAATCCATTATCATCAAATCCCCAAACCTTGTCGCCAATATTGAAGTTGATGGTGTCTTTTCCAATCTCCTCTACCATACCGGCAAAGTCTGTTCCTGTCGTAGGGCGTTTAGGTTTAAATAAGCCGGTGAAAAATCTTATGATAAAAGGCTTTGCCCAAAGAATGCCACAATCGGTTCTGTTAACAGTGGCTGCGTAAACTCTTATTAACAATTCGTTTTCCTTTGGCGTTGGTTTGTCGACTTCTCTGATACTTAAAACATCAGGTGAGCCATATCTTGATCGGGATACTGCTTTCATTTTCTCTTCTTTTTGTAATGCCATACAACGGATAGGGTAAAATGCGCTTTAATTCATTTTAGCCCCTATGTAAAAGCATAAGTCCTTACCAACTAACCTTCTAACTTAGGGTTTGGAAGTATTCACTAAAAAGAAAGGAGTAAGGACTTATGAGAACCAAAGTTAATGATTATTCTGGGATTCACATTTACGCAGGTATT
>JBBSNI010000171.1:0-10866 GCA_038232695.1 Cytophagales bacterium | reverse complement strand
TCACCCCCGACTATCACGCATTAAAAATAGTTGGGTAGAGTACTCAGAACCATAAACTCAAAAATTATGAAATTAGATTTTTAAGAAAGTTGTCGTATATTTTCGCTTTGTTTGACTTATACCTGACCTGTTGATCTTTCAATCATGCGCAAAACTTTTGTATCGTCCTTTCTATTACTCTTTGTTACCTACCTGCCCGGCTTTGCTCAATCGAGCGATGAGAAAAGCGTAGACCAGATCATAGACAGCCTGTTTGCTCCTTTAGCAGAAATCATTAGTACGGTGATATTCTTTCCCCTGTTTTCAATCAATGGCGTGGAAGTCCCTTTTATCGTCGTATGGCTGATCACGGCGGCTATTGTTTTTACCATTTATCTGAACTTTGTCAACGTGCGTGGCTTTAAACATGCCATAGATATTATCAAAGGAAAATACACCCACGCTGGCGACCCCGGCGAGATCACCCATTTTCAGGCGCTGACTGCCGCACTTTCCGGCACGGTCGGCTTGGGAAATATTGCGGGCGTAGCCGTAGCCATCTCCCTGGGCGGGCCGGGTGCAACGTTCTGGATGATCATGTTTGGCTTGTTCGGCATGACTGCCAAATTTGTAGAATGCTCTCTAGCGGTAAGGTACCGCGACGTACACGCCGACGGCACGGTCTCCGGTGGTCCGATGTATTACCTGCGCAAAGGATTTGGCGAGCGGGGCTGGGGCAGGGTCGGCATCTTCCTGGCAGCGCTCTTCTCTTTTATGGCGATCCTGGCATCTTTCGGTGGCGGCAATATGTTCCAGGTCAACCAGGCTGCCCAGCAGTTTGTCAACATCTCCGGCGGCGCAGATTCCTTCTTTGGACAAAACACCTGGGTCTTCGGACTGATCTTCTCCATACTCGTAGCCGTTGTGATCATTGGCGGTATCAAAAGCATTGCCCGGGTTACCGAGAAGATCGTACCTTTTATGTGTGGTCTGTATATCATAGCCGCGCTTGTTGTTATTATCACTAACATTGGCCAGGTGCCGGAGGCTTTTGCCGCTATCGTAGATGGCGCGATCAACGGAAAGGCAGCTACCGGGGGCATCATCGGTACGTTGGTGCAGGGCTTACGCCGGGCAACCTTCTCTAACGAAGCAGGGGTAGGGTCGGCAGCCATTGCCCACTCCGCCGTGAAGACCAGCGAGCCGGTCACCGAAGGCTTCGTGGCTTCCCTGGAGCCTTTCGTAGACACGGTGATCGTCTGTACCATGACCGCCCTGGTAATTGTCATTTCAGGTGCTTACAAAGATGAAAGCATTGCCGATGGGATTGCCCTGACCTCTACTGCCTTTGCGACCGTTATTGATTGGTTTCCTTTCCTGCTGGCTATTGCCGTGATACTGTTTGCTTTTTCTACCCTGATCTCCTGGTCGTACTACGGGCTAAAAGCCTGGACCTACCTGCTGGGCGAGAGCAACGCGACGGTGATCAGCTACAAGGTGATCTACTGTGCATTTGTCGTCGTAGGAGCCTCAGCTAACCTTGCCAGCGTGATCAACTTTTCGGATGCGGTGCTGCTGGGCATGTCGCTGCCCAACCTGATCGGATGCTACTTTTTGGTGCCTATCGTCAAGCGGGATATGCAGTCATTCCTGAGGCGTATCAAGAAGGGGAACATTGAGGTCTACAAATAGCAGCCTTGCCTGCATAAACAATTTTAAAAAATCAAAAATTTATTGAATTAGCACTAACGATGCATTGCAGATAAAGTGCATAGTGCACTTTATCCGGTTGTTGTAGGTCATATCGAAAAATGCCTTCAGAATAATGATTGAATCAATCAGATTAAGAAACGAATATCATGGAAGAATTTAATAAATCTTTGGCAACCGAAAGAATAGAATATTTAGTTAAACTTCTTAATAATTCTTTTCCTAAAGATGGTTCGTATAATCGTGGGAATTTTGATGAGGCAATGTATGGAATCCATAGCTTGATAGTCATTTTATATGGAAGCAGTTCTGAGCATTTGAAAATGTATAATGGGTTTAAAGATTTTTATATTAAAGCGAGCCTTGACAAACAAGCTGCATTTAGGTTGCAAACCTCATTGATAGGATTACTTAAGTCAATTCAATTTGAATTAGATAATGGAATATTAAAAAGCTTAGAGAGTCAAACACGCGGAGAAATTTTTGGAGATTTTATATCTTTAGCTAAAGAGTTAATAGATAATAATCACAAGGAATCATCTGTTGTTTTAGCTTGTGGGGCACTAGAAGAATGCATAAGTAAATTTGTGCAAATGAATAATTTAGAATTAAGTCAGAATGGCTTGACCGAAAACATAAACCTTTTAAAATCCAAAGGACTGCTGAAAGGAACTCAATCTGGCGTAATTCAATCCTATGTTAAGATAAGAAATAAAGCTTTTCATGCAGATTTTGATAAAATAGAGATACCGGAAATATATAGCCTAATTGCTTTCGTTGAGCAGTTTGTGATAAAGTATTTTAAGTAATACGACCTACAACATCGCTCAGCCCTCAGCCTTGAGAAATTGCTATTTGCGTATTAGTTGCACCAAGTAGCGATATCGATAAACGAACTGAAAAAGCCAACAAGTCGGCCGCGGGCTGCGCTGGTCGTTGGGCAAAATTTAAAGAATTAAAAATTGAATAAAAGAATAGCTTTATCACTTGTCCCTCTAATAATAGGCGGACTACTCTACTTTCCATTTAGAACAGGGAACATCATATTTCTGCAATTTTTCTCCGACTTTCCTCAAGAAACTTTTGGAATCACTAAAAAAGGAAACGCTATTCTTGATTGGATAATTTACAGCCTCCCTGATGCCCTTTGGATTCTGTCGTTCACATACTTAATGCTGTCTATCTGGGACTTTAGGGTGACAAAGCAAAGCTCCTTCTGGATTATAGTTGCACCTGCTATCGGCATCGGATATGAAATTGGCCAGCTGACAGGTAATATCGGCGGGACATATGACATCATGGACTTGCTTTCAATGATTATTGCCTCAGGCATTCCACTCATACATTTTTTACTAACCCAAAAACAATTAACTTATGTCAAAAATTGACTTTTTGAAGCATTCTATTTCAGCCGTAGCTGTTGGCACCTTTATTTTCTTCGCAGCAGCATCAGGAGAAAGCAAACCAGACCCTGAACAGGAAAAGAGCAACGAAAAAATACTGGAAGTAGTAAACGCTGAACCCAAAGTCAAAGATGCGGTAATCACAGACGCTAATGTACTTTATGTTGGCGTAATTGATGACGGCACAAAAAGAGACGGATACGCTGAATACCTATGCCAAGTCTTGAAAGATAACCAGTCTGACATAAGCAGAGTTAAAGTTGTAAGATTCAACTCTCACAATGACCCAGATAAGGATAATGCGTATGGTGTTCAACTGGGAGAGGCTTGGTGTAAATAAAAAACCTTTGCCCAACAAGAGCTAAACGGCAGTTGGGTTCCCTTCGGCCTACGTTGCATCGGCACCTGAACCCTTGCAGCAGGTCGACATGAATCTCTGATTCAGTCTCCCAGCCGCCGTTTAGCCAAGTACGTTAGCAGCAAAAAATAAGAAATGAGTAAGGAGCGAGAAATATCCAGAAAGGCAAAAGAAATATTTAGAGAAGCTTCGGCATAAGGTTGATGAGCTTGCCTATTTGGAAAAATAACTCAGAAACTCCCTACAAGAATACTACGAAACCCAAAACCGCTCAGAAGGATTTCGTGCTGAGATGAAATTGAAGGCTTGGATGCAATATAGGTTCTTTGAGAAATGGAAAAAGGAATGAACTTCTGCAAAAACAGGACAGACAAAATCTCTAACAACTGTTGGAGAATTAACGCAAACGCATGGAAATCACAGATTTTACTACATACAAAGAGTTGCTTGCAACGATAATTGAAACGATTCATGCAGCGCGGTTCAGGGCTTATCAATCTCTGAACAAACATCATCTTTCATTGAATTTTAGCATAGGGAAACTCATTGTTGAAAGCCAGGCAGAACAGGGTTGGGGAAAGTCAATCGTAGACACACTCTCAAAAGACATCAACAAGACAATTGATGGCGTAAAAGGATACTCTCCGCAAAACCTATGGAATATGAGACAGTTCTATCTTGAATACAAGGAGAATTCCGAACTTTTAGAACTAGCCATGCAGGTTCCTTGGGGCCAGAACTTACTGGTTATTCACAAGGTGAAAGAGGAGGAAAGGCGAAAATATTATCTGAGATCAACCATTGAACTCGGATGGAGCAGGGCTGTCTTGCTAAATCAAATAAAGGCTAAAGCCTATGAGCATCATTTGGGAAACGACAAACAAAATAACTTTCAGCAAACACTTCCTGCTCATCTGTCAGAACAGGCTGTAGAAGCATTGAAAAGCGAATATAATCTGGATTTTCTTGGTATTACCCAACCTGTCCTGGAAAGGGAATTGGAAAATCGGTTGATCGCAAATATCAAGGACCTGTTGATGGAACTGGGTTATGGATTTTGTTTTATTGGCAATCAATACCGTTTGAAACTCAATGACAAGGAATATTTTGTTGACCTCCTGTTTTATCATCGGATTTTAAAGTGTCTCGTAGTTGTCGACCTAAAAGTTGTTGAATTTGAGCCGGAGTTTGCTGGCAAGATGAACTTTTATCTGGAATTATTGGATGAGCAAGCAAAGCAGGAAGATGACAATCCGACTATTGGCATAATCCTTTGCCCGGAAAAGGATGACATAGAGGTGGAATATGCTTTGCGAACCAGTAGTAAGCCGATAGGAGTAGCAGAATATAAACTGACGCATGACTTGCCAGAGAAGTTCAAAGGGAAAATCCCTACCGCCGAAGAAATAAAAAAGCTGCTAACAAAGTATAAGCGATAATTGCTTCCTTTCGGCGGCAAACACACTTATACCAACCGTTGAAAAAAAGCAAATATCAACCCCCCTCGCAGTAGATAAGGTCGTATTGCTCGGCGGTCAGGGTTTGGCGTCTGAGCACATTGCCCGAAGCATCTAAGTATAGTACCACATATAGCTCAGCTTCGGGTATGTATTTTTCTACCTGGTAAAGATAGGTGTCACCCTCACCCAGCATGATCACCGCATCGTACACTGCAGGGATAAGTATCTTGCCTGTAGGGCTGACGATCCCATAGGCGTTGTCTTTATAGATTTTGAGCCGCTTTTCTGTGCCAGAAGCGATTTCCTCATAATCTTCAATACCTTCCACCAACATACGCTGCGCTGCCGGGGCGTCCGGCGGAGCGGTAAGCCAGTATAACTGCCACTGCTCTTCGGTTTGCATAAGGGCTACCGTATCGTTCCAGTATTGTACCTGGTCAAAAGCAAAAGGGGTCAGTGCTTTGTTGTCCAGGTCAATGATACCATATTTGCCTTGCTTGCGGGCAATGAGTAAAGCCCGTGCGGTGCTGTCATTGCCGGAAGGCTGGCTGTAAAGGCGTACAATCGCCTCATATTCCGGCTTCACCAGTGTCTGGGTTTTATAATAATAGAAGCCGAACTTCTGCTTGTCGAACAGCGCCAGCAGTCCATCCTGATAATTGCCAATACTGGGATAGCGGATAGGCACTAAGTTAGTTCCTGTACTGTCTACCAGTCCCTTTTTACCTTGTTTATCTATAGCAAACAGGTTGGGCTGGTAAGGTATCACTTCGTCAAAACTTGCTGCAAACAGCCGGCGTCCCTGTCCGTTGATTAGCTGCTTTTTGTCTCCCTTCACGATCAGCAGATACTCATCACGCTGCGCGGGCAGTTCGTTGGCAGCGGCAGTGAGCAGGCGAAACTGCACTTCGTTTTTCCCAGAGAAACGTTCCAGGGTAAGCGCTTCCTGGTTGGCAAAGCGTGCCGTCACACTGTCTTGTCCAAACAATAATACCAGGTTTTCGCTCAGGAGTTTGACCGAATCATAGACCGCTTCCATCGTTTTGTCAGCCAGATCATAAAAGGTAAACTGTTTGCCGTTTTGCAGTGCCAGCCACCTTTCATTGTAAAAGGCTTTCTGGTAATAAGCAGGTGAACCGCTTTCGCTGCCGCCATACAAAAAGTAAGAAGGCTGCTGCATACTGATCAGGCTATCATTTCTGACAAACTGCCTGAGCGTATTTTTTTTGAGCAGCCACTGCCGCCTGGCTTTCAGGTAGCGAACAACAGTGTGGTTGCCTAAAGGAACAACCGCCTGTAAATTACGGTCAAGCACCGTTTCGTAGGTACTGGTATAGGCAATTAGATAGTCGCGCTCAATGGGCGCTACATCCTCGTACTGGAAGTTGAGCGACGGAGCCTGATCCGTTTTTTTGAGGATAGACTCCCGGTTAATCACCGCCAGCTTTCCGTTTTTTTCCAGGGTAATAAAAGTATCGTACTCTTCTATGGATTCGTAAGCAGGTTCCAGCAACAGGTTGCCCAGAGAAGACATCATTCCCCAAAGCCCGTCTACTTCAAATTTGATAAACTGATAAGGCAGTTGCGTAGCCAGGCTGGCAGGCGGCGGCACCAGTACGGCGGTGTCTACCGCAGGATAGGCTTCGGGCATGATCTGGTCACCGGCTTTGTGGCGTAAGCTGTATTGTCCGCCGGCTTGCCGTACCAACAACCAACCCGCACCCATATCGCTGATAAAGCCCGGCGGGAAAGTCCCGTCAGCTACCGGGGGAGCATTTTCCTGTACGAAGGCAGCCACCATCTGCCCCTTTTTGGTGAGCAGATGATGCTCCAACTGCTTATTTTTTGGGTAAGCAACATGCAGATAATCACTGGCTACGCCTTCGCACAGGTAAGAAGCAGCCACCAGCGGATAGCGGGGCGGAAGGCTGACCGTTCCGGAAGTATCCATAAAGCCATAGCGGTCTTCTTGCAGCACAGGCACTAAAAAAAATTTTTCCAGGGTAATAGCTTGCCGCAGCGAGTCGGCATAAGGCAGCCCCGGGTAGTCGCGCAGGAAATGCTCCGGTTGATGCTTTGCTTTATATAAATGATACAATAGATTGACCGCCAGCCGGGTATGCCTGCTTTTAGGAAACTCCCTAACAAAGGCAGCATAGGATGTCAGGCGATTGTCTGTGGTAGACAGCCGGAGAATTTGCTCTTCGGCATTGGGACGGTAAGGAGAATCGGGAAAGGCTTTCAGAAAGTTGCGGTAGCTTTCCAGCGTACCGCCTTTGGTTTTTTCGCGGAACACCAGCGTATTGTATCTCTCCTGGGCCTGCGGGTACTGCACTGCCTGCGGATAAGTTTCCATAAAAGCTTTGTAAGCCTGGTACGTATCGGTTTGGCGGGCTGCTTCAAAAGCCAACGCATTGCGGCGACTGATGGCTTCTTCGTATTGAGGCGCAACGGCCTGGTGCCTGTCGATAAACCCCTGGTAGGCAGCAACGGTATGTACTTCAGCGGCTTCGGCAAAGGCCAGACTATCGGTCAGCAGCCTTTGGGTAAGCAGTGCGGTACTGTCCAGCAGCATCTTTTTCGACAACTTGCGCCGGACTTTTTCTTCTGTTCGTTGGTAATCATCAATAGCTTCAAGAATATGGGCATAGGCGGAGTCTACGTGGTACTGCATAAAAGCCGTATCGGTATAAAGTACGGAGTAAGCATAGTGGGCTGCCGCCTGTAGGCTATCTTTGGATAAAGCCTTGTCCAGCTTCTTTTGTGCCTGCGCATACTTTTGCTTTTCTATCAGCCTGAGCGCCTGCTTAGGGCTGCTACAGGCAGCGTACAGCACAACAAATATGCATAAATACCACTTCATCAGTTTTTTCATAAACAGAAACTCCGGCTTATAGACAAGCAAGGTTTTGCCGGGCGGCTAATATAAAGTATCCTTCAAAACTTTTGCGTCTGTTCCTGGCAGGATGTAATAATTCTTTTGAAAGGTGGCGCGAAAGTATCAGGCAAAATACTTCTTCCACCACCATTGGAAGACCACCAGCGCCCAGATGGTAGCATGTACATCTTCGGGGTTACGCGAGAACAGCTTAGCGGTAAGCTGGCGGATGCCCTCAGGATCGAAAATATTCTGTTCACGAACAAACTTTTCCGAAAGCAGATCATCCTTGATCTTGCTTTTTAACTCGGAACGGAACCATCCTAAGAGGGGCACCTCAAAGCCTTTCTTAGGACGCCCATAAAGCTGCCTGGGCAACAGTTCACGAAAAGTATCCTGCACAATGCGCTTTTTCATCTGTCCGTTGATCTTAGCCTCTTCCGGCAATTGAAAAGCAAAAGCCACCACCTCATGGTCCAGGAAGGGAACCCTTACTTCCAGCCCGTTAGCCATAGACATCATGTCTACTTTGGTCAGCATATCGTTGCTCAATACTAACTGCATATCCGTATACAGCCACTGGTGAATGCTTTCTTTCTGGTCGGAGATATGGCGGGTAATCGTCTGCTGGCGGGCGTCTTGCTGCTGGAAATCCATTTGATCAAGCACATCGCTGTGTAACAAACGGGCGGCAGCTTCGGGCGACAGGAACGAAGCCCAGCGCAGGTAACGCTGCGAGGGGGTAAGCTGCATACCTTCGGCAAAACGCTGCATTTGCCTGACCTTGTTAGCAAAGTAACCGTTCCTGGACTTAGGCAGTACTTTCCAAAGGGGCAAAGCCCGGCTTACCATCCGTTCGGCTGCGCCGGGATGCATGGCTCTCCAGGCCGCCTGATGCTTATGATAGCCTGAAAACAGTTCATCCGCCCCGTCGCCCGACAAGGCAACCGTGGCCCGCTGCCGGGTTTCTTTGCTCAAAATATAGACAGGAATGGCTGAGGAGTCGGCAAAAGGTTCGTCTATATAGTCCAGGATGTCAAACAGATGGCTGTACAGGTCGCGGTTGGTCAGTGAAAAGACGGTGTGTTCTGTTTGATACTGGCTGGCCACCAGCCGGGCGTATGCCGTCTCATCGAAGAAAGGCTCGTCCTGGTAGCCGACAGAGAAGGTGTGGAGCTTGTCCACATGGCGGCTGGCCAGGGCCGTGATAACCGAAGAATCGATGCCGCCGCTCAGGAAAGCGCCCAAAGGTACATCCGCCACCAGCCGCCGCTGTACTGACTGTTCCAGCAAAGAAGCCAGTCGCTGCTGCTGCTGCTCATAGCTGAGATGCTCCGGGTTCAGGTTATTTTCGTCGAAAGGGATGCGGTAATAGGGCACAATCTTCACGCGGGGGTCGCGGGCTTTGGCAATTTCCATGTAATGCCCCGGCATCAGTTTTTTTATTTTGCTGAAAATAGAGTGGGGGGCAGGGATGTAGTTGAACTGCAAATACTGGTAGAGCGAGGTATGATCCAGTTCCTTCTCTATGCCATACGCCAGGATCGCCTTCATCTCCGAGGCAAAGATCACCTTATCCTCATCATGGTAATACAGCAAGGGCTTGATGCCCATACGGTCGCGGGCGATGAACAGATGCTCTTCCTGCTGGTCGTAGACGGCAAAGGCAAAGAAGCCGTTGAGCTTTTGCAGGCAGGCAGCGCCCTCCTGTATATAAAGGTATAGCAACACTTCCGTATCCGTTGCCGACTGAAAGCTGACGCCCTGCGCCTGAAGTGCTTGCCGCAGGGCGCGATAGTTATAAATCTCGCCATTGAAGATGATGGTGTATCGTCCGCTGGCATCCTGCATCGGCTGGTTGCCATCAGCACTGGTATCGATAATAGACAGGCGGCGATGTCCCAAACCTGCTTTAGGAAAAATATCCGTTCGCCCAAAATCCGGTCCGCGCTGGCTCAAACAGTTCGTAGCAGCCGTCAGGTTGATCATATGAAACCTGCCCGCTTCGTTAAAAGCATATATTCCGGTAATACCGCACATTAGGAGAGACTTATTACTGCTTTATTCTTTGGCTTACATGCATGATAGACAATCCGATAACCTCTTCATTCTCATATCGAACAATGATTCCTTTTATTCTATCAACTTTTCATCAAAAATCACTTTTATTCCGTCCTTTACTTTTTCATAGAAAATGATCGGCGCTTCAATATTTTCTGAAAGCGATTTTTTGACTTCATAGGTTGTCGGCTTAATGCTTATGGATTTTTCTCCAATGAAGCCATCAATTCCTACTGCTTCTTCCGCAGGTTCTGCCAAACGATAAGTTGTTTTGAAAAAGTCGGCAACGCTTTTTAAAATAGCTTCCTGAAATTTGAAATCTTAATTGTTTTCATTAGCTGAGGCTTCGTTGAGTCTGATAAACTTCTCTTTGTACTTATAATCCAGGTCTTTATCAACCTGTACCAAACCGTTTTTAATTAAATGAGCATTGATGAGTGTTTTGTTTTCTAAATAAAGATAACATAGCAAGTTATTTTCTTGATCATACTTGACCTGATCATATTTGAGAAATACTCGTTTGCCTTTTGTTTTATCTATCAGAAATGCAGTTGCTTTACCATTAATGATGGGGTCTTCTTTGACGCCTAAAAGTTTAACAGTCAAATTATTACTTAACCTGATCTTGCCGGGGCTGATCACTTCTTTAACAGTAAACATTTCTTCTCGCTGCGCAGCACTGTTTTTGTCAATTTTAGAACCGAATTGCAGCTTTTTTACGTCAATTTTTTTATCCAGCGCATGGGGGTCTTTGAAGATGTAAGGCAGGCTCTGAATCGTACGGCGAATAGTTTCTTCAAAGTCCTTCGGCTTTTCTTGTCTTGCAAATTCATACGTCGTGCCCTGTAAATCTCTTTGATGTACTTCTAATTTTTCCTGGATAATCGGAATAAAATCAGCGTTGATCTCAAAGCCTATTGAATTTCTGTCAAAATTCTTTGCTACCAAAGCAGTGGTTCCGCTACCGGCAAATGGGTCAAGCACCGTCTCACCTATAAATGAAAACATTTTGATCAG
>JBBSNI010000170.1:0-10872 GCA_038232695.1 Cytophagales bacterium | reverse complement strand
GGAAACAATGAAATTACCGCACAACAGGTATTCAATGCCTTCGGCTTTACCACGTCAATGGGCAAGGATGCCAACGGTAACATCATCACCCGGCCAAGCTCCGACTATCCCAGCGATGAGCAGGTAGACTCCGGCGCAGAAGGCGATATGATACTGTCAGAGTTCTTTGTCCGTGTTGACAATACCAAGCCGGTGCAGATGATACAGCTATCTGCCCTGCATGGCCCGGGAACTGCCAATACCAAGCTGATCAAAACAAACAGCACTACGGTGGTCGGCGGCATGAGCTACAGCCATGACGGGTTATATCACCAATCTTTGCTGCCCAAAACATCAAGCAGCACTTCCCAGGCGGTATCCGGGGACTTTTCTACCTCCATTACCGAAGCGTTCAGGATACAGATAGCCAGCAATGACTATTCTACCAGCGGTTATTTTATCTCCGATGGGACAAAGACGCTGGGTTTGCGGGTGTACAAAGCCATAGACAAAGACGGCAACGTGATCCCGAATGAGTATATCCTCAACCAGGATTATACCCAAAACGGATGTGGCGCAGGCTCCGCTAACTGCGACTGGAACGATAATACTTCCTATATCACCAACGTACGGCCGCTGGCGGTGCCTTCTGCTAATCCGATTGATGATTTTGTGGCTACCGTCAGCCAAAGCTTTGCGTACAATGTAACAGCTTTCTTTAACAAAGCATATCCTGGCAACAAACTGACGTATGAGGCTGCGGCTGTGGGCGGCACATTGCCTGCCTGGCTGGTCTTTGATGCAAAAACCGGAACCTTCAGCGGTATCCCACCGCTCAATGCGGCACAGCCCGTAGAGATAGAAGTAACCGCCACCGACCTGAACGGACTCATCGCCCAGTCAAGCTTTACCCTTAGCACACAAGGTGCGGTGGGTGAGTTGCTGGCCATCAGCCCCGACAAGCTGGACTTCGGGGTGATTGAAACGGAGACGAGTGCCAACCAGAATGTGTTGGTAGAGAACATAGGTACCGCAGGCATGCCCAACGTGGTTGCAACGCTGAAGATCACCGGTAAAGATGCTGATGTCTTTAGTGTGGACAAAATCAATGCAACTATCAGCGCTGGCAGCAGCCTGGAGGTAGCCGTTAGCTTTGATCCGCTGGTAGGTAAATCCTACGAGGCAGCGCTGGTCATTACCAACGATTTTTCAGATAAGGTAGTAACCATTCCGCTGACAGGTGCAGCCAACCTGGCGCCTGTAGCACAAGCGCAAAAGCTTACCACGCAGGAAGATGTGGCGTTGAACATCACGCTGGCAGCCACTGATGCCGACGGCAACACCTTGAGCTATACGGTCGTCAGCGGACCTGCTTATGGAAAACTGACCGGCCCTGCACCGAATTTGGTTTATACGCCGAATCCGAACCTGAACAACGTTTCAGAGAACGGACCGGATAGCTTTACCTTCGTAGCCAATGACGGCTATGAAGATTCGGAGGAAGCAACAGTAGAGATTTCTGTCACCCCGGTCAACGATGCGCCCAGCTTTGATCTGCTGTCAGGCAGCACCGCCAACCAGGACGCAGGACCGCAAACCGTGTTCGGATGGGCCTTCAACATAAATGACGGCGACCCCGAAGTAGAACAGCAGGTAACCTTCTCTACCATTACCAATCCGACAGATGAACAACTCTTCGCGGTGCTGCCCTCTGTTGATGCCAACGGTGATCTTACCTATACACCAGCTACCAAGCGGAGCGGCATTGCCCATGTGGTCTTGATCCTGGTAGACGGTCAATTGAAAAACAACAGTTTCACCAGAAACTTCACGATCAACGTCAACTCGTCCGGGTCTGTCAACCAGCCGCCGGTAGCGGTTGCGAGCGCAGACAACACCTCAGGACCTGCCCCGTTGAACGTTGCCTTCAATGGTACGGCATCCAGCGACGACAAAGCCATCACCTCCTATGCATGGAACTTTGGGGACGGTACGACAGGTACAGGCGTCACGACAAACCATGTCTTTGCCAATCCTGGTACGTATACCGTTACCCTGAAAGTAAGTGATGCGGAAGGAGCTAACAGCGAGGCAAGCTTGCAGATCGTAGCGCAAGAGACTACCCCGGTGGCAGGTTTGTGGCTGGAAGCAGAATGCGCCAGCAGCGGAGGAAGCAACTGGAATACGGTAGCCGATGGAAACGCTTCTCAGGGAAGCTCTATCGTCTATCCTTCAGGCAACAAACATACATCGCCGCCTACCGATGCTGCCGACATACTGACGTATGATTTCAGCGTCAGCCAGACAGGAGATTACCATCTGTTTGCCCGTGTGCTGGCAGCCAGCACCGGCGACAACTCCGTGTGGGTCAGCGTAGACGGAGGAACCTGGCTGCTGTGGTCTATGGCCGTTGATCCTAATAATTATTTGTGGAACATCACCCCTGACAATGCTTCTTATGCACTAAATGCAGGCAGCCATAACGTCCGCATCGGTTACCGGGAAGATGGTACCAAACTGGACAAGCTGTTTATCAGCCTGAATGACAACATACCATCCGGCATAGGCGGTAGCGCTGATAACTGCGGTGGTACTAATCCGGCGCCTGTCGCTACAGCGATCCGTATCAACGCGGGAGGGCCAGCCCTGACAGCATTCGGGGAGCAGTTTTCAGCAGACCAGTCCTTTAGTGGAGGTAAGTCATATGTCAACAACAGCATCACAGACATCAAAGCTACCACTGAGGATGCCCTGTACCGCAGCGAGCACAGTGCCACAAGCGACCAGACGCCTTTCAGCTACAACATCCAAGTGTCGCAGGCAGGAGAGTACCTCTTGCGTGTGCACTTTGCTGAGATATACTTCGGAGCTACCGGAGGAGGCACAGGCGGCACGGGCAAGCGCGTGTTCAGCGTGTCAGCAGAAGGCAAGTCCTTGCTGGTCAACTACGACATCAATGCAGCAGTAGGCAGCATGACAGCAGTTGTGAAAGAGTACACGGTGAGTGTGACAGATGGCACATTGAACCTGAACTTCGCGGCAAGCGTGAACCAGGCGAAAGTATCAGCCATAGAAGTGCTTGGCACTACGCAGGCAAACCAGCCGCCGGTAGCAGTCGCTAAGGTAGACAAGCTGACGGGTGTGGCACCACTGAGCATCAACTTGGATGGCAGCGCTTCTACAGATGCCGATGGCAGCATCAGCACCTATAGCTGGAACTTCGGTGATGGCAGTCCGGTAGCCACCGGCGCCAAAGTAAGCCATAGCTATACCAAAGCTGGCAGCTACACCGCTACCTTGACGGTCAAGGATGCACAGGGTGCCAGCAACCAGGCAAGTATCAACATCACCGTCAGCGAGCCTGTGGCCGGTTGCGGACCGCTGCCTGCACCCTGGACGGGACAAGACATAGGCAGGGTAGGTACTCAGGGAAGCGCTTGCTATAACAGCAGCAGCGGTGTATTTGAAGTGAAAGCCTCCGGAGCCGACATTTGGGCAGGCAGCGACGAGTTCCGGTATGTCTACCAAAGCCTGAACGGCAACGGAGAGATCATCGCCCAGATCACCAGTCTGCAACAGACGGACAACTGGGCAAAAGCCGGGGTAATGGTGCGTAGTTCTTTACAGCCCAACGCAGCCACGGCGATGATGATCCTGGCAGCCAATCCGAATGGAGCAGGCAAAGGACACAGCTTCCAGTACCGCAACAGCAACGGGGGCAATATGAACAACTATACGCCGCCGGTCAATGTCAGCCTGCCTTACTATGTACGCCTCGTCAGACAAGGCAACACGGTAACAGGTTATGTCTCTCAGAGCCAGGGCAACTGGCAGCAGGTAGGACAAGCTTCTATCAGCCTCGGAACGACGGTGCAAATAGGCTTGGCGGTGACTTCTCACAATGATGGAACGCTCACTACTGCCCAGTTTGCCAACGTGTCCGTCGTACCAGCCACCGCGTCCAATACCGGGGTGATCGCCCTGGAGGCAGAGTGCGCCGCTATTGCGCCGGGAAGTAGCTGGCAGACGGTCAATGACAGCCAGGCCTCAGGCGGTAATTATGTGGTGTATACCAGCGGCAACAGCTTCAATAGCGCGCCTACGGGAGCGGGAAGCATGGTTACCTTTAATTTCAGCGCAGCCAGTGCCGGCAACTACCACCTGTATGCCAGGTTGAAAGCGCAGTCTACCAGCGACAACTCCTTCTGGGTAAGAGTCAACGGAGGCAACTGGATCAAGTGGTGGGAGGGCATCACCCTGGGCAGCCAGTTCAACTGGAACAAAGTGCCCGGCGGTACCTTTGTTGTGAAAGCAGGCGCCAATACGGTTGACTTCGCCTACCGGGAAGATGGAACGCAGTTGGATAAGATACAGCTAAGCTTGGCAAACCAGCTTCCCACAGGCAATGGCGCTGCCGCGCAAAACAGTTGCAGCCTGAACGCTGCTTCCCAGCAAGCGATTGCCGGAAAGCAAGCTACTGAAGACGCGCTGGCAGATGATGAGATAGCAGCGCGCAGACAAGAAGCGGTTGCCTTTACGATCTACCCCAACCCGGTACAGGATGTGTTCCAGGTGGAGTTTGAGCAATACTTTGACGCAGAAGTCAGCCTGACACTGACCAACGCTTATGGTAGTGTGCTGCGCGAATCTAAGTTCAGACTGGACAATGAAAACCGGTTTGAAGTAGACATCTCCGAACTGGCAGCGGCGACCTACCTGGTACGCATACAGATCAACGACCACGTATATGTAAAAAGGATCGTGAAGTATTAAAGCTGCATCAACCAAAAAGAAAAGACCGGGGGACAACTCCCGGTCTTTTCTTTTTTAAATGATCAAATAGTAAGTTGCAATCATAAATTGTCAGCCGATGAATCACTCATTTCCTGTACTTTAGGCTGTTGCGTGATCAGGTTAGGAATATCGTCTTTGGTAAAGTCATAGTGCTTCTTGGCTTCTTCTTCCTTGTATTTAAGCACCTGATCGAGCGCCTCGGTGACCACATCGCTGCATAAGACGATCAGTGAGCCGGGTTTTGCCTGGCTGATGGCATGGTTAACGGCTTCTTTTTCCGAAGGAATGACCGTCACGGGCTTGTCAGGGTCTACGCTGCGGATACCTTCGGTGAGCATACCAATCAGTTCCTGCTCTGTTTTGCCCCGCAGGTGCTTATCCTGCCGGATGATGATCTCATCGAACATCTCACAGGCGATCCGCCCCACTTCACGGGTGTCTTCATCACGGCGGTCGCCGATGCCTGCGATGATGCCTACTTTGGGGCTGCCACTCATGTGGGTGATGAGCTTTTGCAAGGCTCGAAGCCCGGGCGGATTGTGGGCGTAATCCAGCAAGACGTTGAAGTTTTTGAAAGTGAACAGGTTGAGGCGTCCGGGCGTCTGGGAAGGAGAAGGAACAAACGACTCCATGGCTATCTTGATGTCTTCAATAGAGAACTTATTGATCATACCGGTCAGCACGGCCGGGAGTACGTTCTGTATCATGAAGGTAGCCTGTCCGCCAAAGGTCAGGGGGATGTTGATCGCTTTGGCCACACGCATCTTCCATTCGCCCTTGCATATGGTAATATAGCCATTTTCATAAACTGCCGACAGTCCTCCGTTTTTGGCGTGTTCCTTGATGCGGGGATTGTTTTCGTCCATAGAAAACAGCGCCACATGGCACTCGAGGCTGTGGCGCATATCATACACCAGGTCGTCGTCTGCATTCAGGATAGCATAGCCTTCTTCATGCACCGACTCCGGGATGATCGCCTTGACACGCGCCAATTGTTCTACCGTATGGATACCCTTTAAACCTAAGTGGTCGGAGGCTACATTGGTCACAATGCCAATGTCGCAGCGGTCGAAGCCCAGCCCGGCCCGGAGCAAGCCGCCGCGGGCTACTTCCAGCACGGCAAAATCAACGATCGGGTCTTTCAATACAAACTCGGTGCTTTGCGGGCCGGTACAATCGCCTTTCATCAGCAACTGGTTCTGAACGTAGATACCGTCGGAAGTGGTATAGCCTACCTTGTAGCCATGCATCTTGACCATATGGGCGATCAGCCGGGTGGTGGTGGTCTTCCCATTGGTGCCCGTGATAGCCACAATTGGGATCCGGGCGTCAGCGCCGTTGGGGTAGAGCATATCAATCACCGGGGCAGCTACATTGCGGGGCAGCCCTTCGGTAGGCGCCAGGTGCATCCGGAAGCCGGGGGCGGCATTGACTTCCAGGATGGCGCCTCCCGTTTCGCTCAGCGGTACGCTGATGTCCGTAGTCATCATATCGATGCCGCAGATGTCGAGCCCTATAATCTTGGAGATACGCCTTGCCATAAACTCATTGTCGGGATGAACAATATCGGTCACGTCGGTGGCTGTGCCGCCGGTGCTCAGGTTGGCGGTATCTTTCAGGTTCAGCCGTTTGCCTTCCGGCAGCACGGTGTCTACCGTATAGCCTTCAGCTTTCAGGATGCCCTGTGTCATCTCATCTACGATGATAGCTGTGAGCACCTTTTCGTGGCCATAGCCCCGGCGGGGGTCCTGGTTGATAGCATCGATGAGTTGCTGTATGGTAGATTTTCCGTCGCCGACCACATGCGCCGGGGAGCGTTTGGCGGCCGCTACCAGCTTGTGGTTGACCACCAGCAGGCGGTAATCATCTCCCACAATATGTTTTTCTACAATGACAGCGGCAGATACTTTCTTGGCTTCCCGGAAGGCTTCCTGTGCCGTTTCCCAGCGGGTAATATCGGCGGTGATGCCTCTGCCGTGGTTGCCGTTCACCGGCTTGACCACCAGGGGATAGCCAATATCCTGGACGGCGTTTTCTAACTCTTCTTCGGCGCGTATGATCCTGCCTCTGGGTACGGGAACCTGAGCTTGTTCCAGCAGAAACTTCGTATCCTCTTTATCACAGGCAAGTTCTACGCTGATGTTGCTAGTATGGCTGGTAACGGTCGCCTGAATGCGTTTTTGGTGAGCTCCGTAGCCTAACTGGCATAAAGAGCGTTCGTTCAGCCGTATCCAGGGAATGTTGCGGGCGATGGCTTCCTCGATGATAGACGCCGTGCTGGGACCCAGCCGTTCTTTTTCCCGTATTTCCCGCATCGCCTGCAGGTCTTCCTCCAGGTCATATGCCTGTCCGTCTACAAGCGACTGGGCAATGCGGACGGCAGCTTCGGCAGCATATCGCCCTACTCTTTCTTCCATATAGGCAAAGACTACGTGATATACCCCTTCCTGTCCATAACTCCGGGTGCGGCCAAAGCCTACATCCATACCGGCCATCGTCTGTATCTCCAGGGCAATGTGTTCGATGACATGACCCATCCATGTACCCTCTCTCACTCTTTGAAAAAAACCGCCGGGCACACCTTCCGAGCAGCGGTGTTCGTACATAGAAGGAAACATCGTGGTCAGGCGTTCGTAAAATCCCTCAATTTTGTGGGTAGGATGCTCTTCAATCGCTTCCAGGTCGAGCGTCATGACGATAAGTTTAGGTCTTCGGATAGACCAGTAGTTGGGTCCGCGCATGGCGCGTATCTCTATAATGTGCATAAAATGGACAGATTAATACTTATATAGTTTTTTAAATATATAAAAATTTGTTTACCCAATGTATATTACCTTTACCCCTTTAAAATTTTATTCTGATAAAAATGTTTGAAACAGTTGTAAAAGGCACCCTCATGCCTATAGGAGGAAATGAAGACAAAGGAACCGGGCGTGACGAATCCAGCAAGATCAACTTCGTACAGCGGGGCATCCTGTCCAGGATCATCAAAGAGTGTAAAAAACCTGATCCCTTAATCGTGGTCATTCCTACGGCATCGAGTATTCCGGTGGAAGTAGGAGAAAAATATACGGCAGCTTTCGGGCAACTTGATTGTACCAATATCCGGATCGTAGATGTACGGGATCGTTCGCAGGCAGCCGACCCGGACGTGCTGGAGCAGGTAAGAAAAGCCGATTGTGTGATGTTTTCCGGAGGAAACCAGTCTAAGATTACGCGCATCATCCGCGACACGCCCCTGCACCATCTGCTCATGGAGCGCTACCTGCACGAGGAGTTTGTCATTGCAGGCACCAGCGCGGGCGCCATGTCTATGTCGTCTGCCATGATCGCCGGGGGCAAGTTTACGGAAGCCCTGTTCAAAGGCGCCGTCAAGACACGGGAAGGCATGGGCTATGTTCCCGACCTGATCATCGACTCGCATTTTATCCAACGCGGACGCTTTGGCAGGGTGATGGAAGCCGTCGCCCGTTTCCCCAAACTCCTGGGCGTAGGACTTGCCGAAGATACCGGGCTGGTCATCAAAAAGTGTAACGAATGTGAGGTGATAGGCTCCGGCATGGTCGTACTGGTAGACCCCAGCCAGCTTACCCACAACAATGAAGAAGTGCTGATGCCCGGCACCCCCATGTCGCTCTCCAACCTGATCGTCCATGTACTCTCTATCGGCGACCGCTTCATCATCGACAAGCGCAGGCTGGAAATCCTTCCGCTAAGTCACGATGCGCGGAAGATGCTGGAGCAGTGAAATATCAATAACAACAATTTTAACGCTGACAATGGCTCTTTTCTGATTTTTTGTCGATCATGTGCAACCAAAGTTGTACAATTGCGGTATGAAAGAATATATTGCCTACCAGGGTCGGGTGTTTCAAATTGAGTGGTATTATACTGCGAATGGCAAAAGCCAAGCTTTGGAATACGCGGAAAGCCTGCCGCAGAGGGACAAAGCCAAGCTAGAAAACTTATTACGCTTGATGGGAGATATAGGCCAGATCAGAAACAAGACTAAGTTCCGTTCAGAAGGTGATCATTTATTTGCCTTTAAACCGCAACCGCACCGATTCATTTGTTTCTTCTTTAAAGGAAGCAAAATCATTGTTACCAATGGCTTTATCAAGAAGCAGGACAAACTGCCGAAACCCGAAAAAGAACGCGCCCTGCGGTATAGAGAAGATTACCAACATCGTGTACAGGAGGACACTTATTATGAACAAGAAGACTAAAGCACAAAGTACGGTTAAGCGTTGGCGTCTAGATCCTGAGTTTCGTAAAGAAGCCGACCAGGAGTATCGGGAATTAGTTTTATCTGAGTTGCTACTGGCCCTAATGGAAGAAGATGACAAGTCGGTTCGGCAACTGGCAAAAGAGGCTGGATTATCGCCCACTGCCATCCAGAAAATCCGTTCCGGCCAATCGCAGGATATGCGTTTGAAAAACTTTATTGACGTAGTACAGTCCTTCGGGTATCATTTGGTGTTGGAAAAAGATGGTCATCGGATTCCGTTTGCCTCCAATCCTTCTTGAAGACCGACAAAACTTACGAAATGATGCAAGTATAAAAATGGTGTACTCTCTATCGGCGACCGCTTCATCATTGACAAGCGCAGGCTGGAAATCCTTCCGCTCAGCCATGACGCGCGTAAACTTTTGGAATAGGGAGGAATATATACGCCATATGACGTATACACAATTGTTACAAGCAACCCTAAAAGACGATAACACAACCAAGTAAATATGGGACGTTCTACAGTACATTACGCAGATAATAAAACAAACAATGCTTTAAAAAAACTTCATAATAAACTAAGGCCCGCAGGTACTCCAGTTCAGCGAGTAGAATACATCATTGAATTGCTTTTGCTCAGAATCTTTGAAACCAAAATCAAACAAGACGAAGAATTTAAGCCTCTACGCAAGCTCTTTTCGGCTGACTATGTTTGGGATAATCCAAAAACAGGAACAAAAGAATCAAACGAGAGTCGTTTGTTCTCTTACTTGCCGACAGTATCTAACGACCAGATTTTATCTGAACTCAATGACAACTTCTTTCCTTTTTATTCAAGCATTCTCCACAGTGCCAGACAAGTGTTTGAAGGCAACTTGCCTCAAAAAGTACAAGACCAATTGGTTTTGATCGAAGAAGTCTTCAGTAATTCTAATTTTACCAACAATGTAAACAGCGGAAACCTTGGCGAAGTAATCAGCATCGTTGCCAACGACATTGAAGAAACCCGTTTATTAAAAACTGATTTATTAGGTGATGCCATTGAGTCGGCATTGAGCGAAACAGGGGGAACAAAAGATGTCGGACTGTTCAGAACACCCGACCACGTTCGCCAGTTTATGACGGCTTTAATGGAGCCTACTTTTGACGACATCATCTTTGACCCTGCTTGTGGTACGGGTGGTTTCTTGTTTGACGCTTTTGAGTTTGTCATGCGAAGAGTTGTCTCTGACCGCGAATGGCCAGGCCAAAAAGCACACAGCGAATTAGCCCATTGGTTTGACGAGTATTTTAAGTTCAATCAACTGGATTTTCCGAATTCAGAACAAACCATGCAGTTTTACCGCAATGGTGTAACAGGGGTGGAATATTTGGGAATGATCCGTAAAATGGCGGCAATCAATTTTTACATTCGGGGCTTAAACCCTGCCAACATTGAGCAAGGCGACTCATTGGCTGCATACACACCCGTGACCGACCACGAAAGCAAATCAGTTGTGTTGGCTAATCCGCCTTTTGGCGCACAACGTGACCAGGAAAGCTATCCTGATGTGTGGGGTGAGTA
This sequence comes from Cytophagales bacterium, assembly GCA_038232695.1. GTDB lineage: Bacteria > Bacteroidota > Bacteroidia > Cytophagales > Cyclobacteriaceae > JAJNNC01. The sequence goes on along the minus strand of JBBSNI010000170.1, from coordinate 307 downwards.
TTCCAAAGAATCGGAAACCACTATTTTGTTTGTGAAGCTGATGTTTGAGCAACTCAAACAAGGCGGCAAATGTGCTGTCGTAGTTTCAGAAGGATTCCATACCTGGGATCAGTTTAGTGCAAAGGCATTGCGTAAAATGCTGTTGGACGAAGCACAGTTGAGAGCCGTTAGGGATCATTGAAGAAATAACCTACCCATATAATAGGAAGGCTTGATCCAGACATCCCATTTAGGAAGTTGTTGGCTTCTGATAAGATGCTTTTCTCGCTGCTGCATTTGTTTTTTATTGAGCCTGCTACCTTTCTGG
>JBBSNI010000169.1:0-10872 GCA_038232695.1 Cytophagales bacterium | reverse complement strand
TGATTTGAGTGTATAAGTGGTCATGCATAAATAATGTGACATTCTTAGGCTGTAAAAAGCTCATATTTAGCATTTTAGGTTTGGTAAATAAAAGCACAAGTGCTTAAAAGAGGTTATTAGTCTTCCGGTTTTTTGCTCCGGTAGGGTGCCGCCGCCCAGCGTTCCGGGTCTGTTTCCCGCTTTTGGACGCCGCTCTCTATCCGCTGTACCTTTCCCTGCTCATTGACGACCCTGCGGGGAGCTTCGGCGGGTACGTTGAGTTGCTTGCGCAGTTGGTTCAGACTGCTTTGCGTACGTCTTCTGATCTGCACACACTGGTTCAGGTCAAATTGCAGCTCTTGTATCTCGCGGTCTTTCTGCACCAGTTTTGCCTCTGTCTTTCTGAATTTTCTCTGTGCCAGCAGGCTTCCTATCTTGTATCCAAGAAAAGCAGCAACCAGCAGCATCAACATGATCTCGAGTATGGCTTGTGTGAGCATGGTTTTTTGTGTTAAAGTGTTATGGTGCGAAGGTGTTAATGTGTTAGAGTGTTAAGGTGTTAGGGTGTTAAATTTTTGCTTGAATATATTAACACCTTAACACATTCGAACATTAACACCTGAACACATCAACACTTTAACACATCAATCAATAGCAATCTCTACCCGCCGGTTTTTGCTTCTTCCTTCTTCCGTATCATTGTCGGCGATGGGCATAGATTCTCCTTTAGAATTGGTGCGTATCTGCTGAAAGTTGATGCCTGCCTGGCTGAGCAAACGGCGTACGTCGTCAGCCCTGGACCTTCCTATTCTAAAGTTGGTTTCCTGGTCGCCCCGGTTGTCGGTATGTCCTGTGAGCATAATAGATTGTCCGGGGTTTGCATCTAAATATGTTTTCAGATCATGCACATACTGCCGCAGGGTATCATCTATTTGCAGACTGGTAGAGGCAGATTCAAAGTACAGCGGCTTCCGGTCAGCTTGCAGGCGGTCTTTCAGGGCTTTCAGTTCGCCGGAAGATAGCTGTTTACCTTCCGGCTTATCTACGATCCTGAAGGTAAGCCCGCCCTGCAAGGTATCATGGCTGAAAGTCAGGCTGTCGCGGGCGACCGAGCGGGTGAGCACCTGGGTGCGCTCTATGCCCTGCAACGCCATCCAGTCGCTGAAGGCTTCTGCCCGCGCCAGTCCCAGGTCAACCGACAGCGTGCTGTTTTTTTCCCGGGTAGCGTAGGCGCCGGTCACTTCCAGCATTTTCTCCGGACGGTGCGAGAGAAAAGTTTCTACCTTGTTGAACGCCCGCTTGAGCTTGGCAGAAACCAGGGGATTGGCGCGGGAATGGATAAATTTTATATCATCCGCCGCCCCGATGTTGGTGCCTACGACCATAAGATGCTCAGCAGAAGTATCGGCAGCGAATGTCTTTCCTTCTGTAAAAGCAACAGCTTCCGAGATACAGACGTTTTTGATCTGGCAGGTATACCAGTACGTAGAGGCCGCCATCCAAGCGGTGAGAAGAAATACGTACAAAACCAGATCTTTCATAGTATAGAGCGTATGCCGGGCAACTGTTAGCCGTTATCAGCTATCTTTCTGTTGTTGCAGCGTTTCTGCTTGTTTGACCCATTCGTCGCGCTCGATACGGCCGGGAAAAAACGCGATGATCTCTCCTACGGTATGTTCATCTTCCCGGGTAAAGCTGGCGATCTGCCCAAAGGTATAGATACCCAGCGCGTTGAGTTTTTTTTCAATAGTAGGACCCACCCCCTTGATCTGTTTCAGGTCGTCGGCCTGGCCGGCAGAAGCTTTGCCGATCCGCTCATAGTTGATCCGGTGGGCCTGGTCGCGGATGCCGACAAGTTCGGCATCTACACTCTTTTTGTGTTTGGGCGAAGCCTTATCTTCTCCGGGCAATTGCTTGGCGGCGTTAAGCTCCCAGATGTTGCGCGTTAGAAAATACCCCGCCAGGGTAACGCCGGCCAGGGCAGCCAGCACTTTCCATAGATTTTTCAGCATAGGTTTTGTTGGTTTAACAGGTGATGGTGATAAGCGCACAGGTTTTTGCTCAAAAAATAGCTTAATTCAATCATTCAGGCTGGTGTTGATCATCCACCTGTACAGTTGCGGACAGTAAAGTGACCGTAAACGGACAAAAGTTAGTCATATTGTTTGTCAATCCAAACATATCAAAAAATTTTAAAGATAAACCAAACAGAAAATGATATTTTTAGCGTAAGTAATGTCAATTTAAACAATCTGAACGATGGGATCTATCGCTATACCCTTGCCCCATATGTCCGGTCAGCAGGACATTGAAGTGGACATCCGCGTCAACGGACAGCTCCGCAGACAAAACTACCGGGTAGAAGTATTTTTCTGGAAAAACTGCAACGCCCGCTTCAACCGCGCCGAATGCATCCGGGAAATTCTGGCCAACTACGACAAAGACTGGCAACTCTACTACATCGGGATGCCAACGGATGATTTTGTGCCGATCACTTTTATGAAGATCAGCGCTTAGCGTTCCTCTTTAATGATCTACGAAGTTATGTCTTTGGGTTCTGTCTCATCAATCCGGTTGAGATGCAAATCTACCTTACCGTTTGTCTGCTCTTCAAACATGGCTTTAAAGCTTCTACCCCAGGCTACTTCATGGTTTTTGTAAGAGGTACGGGCATAGACTGTCTGGAAAAATGATTCGTCAAAAGCTTTTCCGTCTCGGTCTTGCCAACAAGGCCGGAAAGCTCATCCATACCGATCATACTATACAAAAAAGCAAAGCAAATGTTGATCAGCAAGTACATGGCAACTACCAGCAGGAAAAACTTTGTCCACGACATGGTGATCAAGGTGTGGTAGGCATCATACAGGCGGAGCCAGGAACGTCCTTTTTTAACGACATTAAAACTGCCATCCCGGTTGATCAGGCGCTTGGCTTTCTGAAAGTTTTTGGTGCCGAAGCCCAGGTCTTCGTATGGGCTATCGCTGACAAAATTTTTCCTGGCGCCCAGATAATCTTTAATAGCCACTTTGACTTTCTTATTATTGAACAAATTAGCGTAATCAAATCATTTTAATCATAGTCCAAATTGTGTAGTATTGTGTTCACGGATTTAGATATGTGCGCGTTGTGATCGTTCGTTCTTTTGCTACTCCTAAACAGTAAATATAGCTACATTCTACCACTAACCTATCCTTATGAATTACCTGTACACGCTTTTCATGCTCTTTGTGTCGCTCCTCGTACTATCTTCTTGTAGAGAAGGTGAGATGTCCAACGGAATGCCGTCCAACCATTTTCAGTTTGCCGTATCCTTTCCGGAAAGCCTGAGTAAAGAAGCGATGGACGGACGGCTGCTGATCCTGCTTGCCGACAGCAATGGCACCGAACCGCGCTTTCAGATAGAAGACGGACCGGAAACGCAACTGGTTTTTGGGGCAGACGTTGACGGTATACAGCCCGGCGAAGCTGCGTATGTAGCCGATACTACTTTCGGTTATCCTATCTCCCGCATGGCCGATATTCCGCCCGGAGAATATTATGTACAGGCACTGCTCCACAAATATGAAACCTTTAACCTCAGCAGTGGACATACCGTGAAACTGCCGATGGACCAGGGCGAAGGACAGCAGTGGAATATTTCGCCTGGCAATTTGTACAGTACGCCAAAAAAAATAAAGATTGATCCTGCATCAAAGGAAACGATCACGCTGACCTTAGACAGCATCATTGCGCCTATTGCGCCGCCGGAAGATACCAAGTATATCAAGCATGTCAGGATGCAGAGCAAACTGCTGACGGAGTTTTGGGGCAGACCGATGTACATAGGCGCCAATATCCTGTTGCCCGAGGGGTTTGAGGAGCATACCGAGGCGCGTTATCCGCTCTGCATTTTTCATGGTCATTTTCCTTATACGTTTGAAGGGTTCCGGCAAGAGCCGCCCGACGCTAACATGGAGCCGGACTATAGTGCCCGGTTTGACTTGAAAGGCTACAACCGTATCCAGCAGCAGGAAGCGTACGACTTTTACAAAACCTGGACAGGCAAAAATTTTCCCCGGATGCTGATTGTAGAGATACAGCACCAGAACCCCTACTACGATGATTCTTACGCGGTCAATTCTGCCAATTTAGGTCCGTACGGCGACGCCATCACGCACGAGCTGATCCCTTATATCGAGGAGCAGTTCAGAGGCATCGGCGAAGGCTGGGCGCGTTTTCTCTATGGCGGCTCTACCGGCGGATGGGAAGCCCTGGCTGTGCAGGTCATGTATCCCGACGAGTACAATGGCTGCTTTGCCGCCTGCCCCGACCCGATTGACTTCCGGGCGTATACCGTTGTGAATATTTATGAAGATACCAACGCCTACTATCTGCCCAGCAAATACAAAAAGACGCTTCGCCCCGGGCACCGTGATTATCTGGGGCATGTCAGCGCTACCTTGCAAGATATGAACTACCGCGAGCTGGCGTTAGGCACCAAAGGACGCTCCGGGCAGCAGTGGGACATCTGGCAGGCGGTCTACTCCCCAACGGGCGCCGATGGCTATCCCAAACCGATCTGGGACAAACGCACCGGCACGATAGACCACGATGTAGCGGCTTACTGGCAGGAAAACTACGACCTGCGCTACATCCTGGAGCGCGACTGGGACAAACTGGGACCGAAGTTGAAAGGCAAAATAAATATCTATTGCGGCGACATGGATAACTATTATCTGAACAATGCCGTGATGCTGATGGAAAATTTTCTGGAAAACACCAAAAATCCCAATTACGAGGGAGAAGTAGCCTATGGCGACGGCGCCGAACACTGCTGGAATGGCGACCCGGAACTCCCCAATGCCATCTCGCGCCTGCGCTACAATACTATGTATATCCCTAAAATCATGGAACGCATCCGTAAGGCTGCCCCGGCAGGCGCCGACCTGAAAAGCTGGCGGTACTGAACCGGTTTGTTGTTGCCCACAAAGTCTGAAGTTAATACAATGGCCAATCTCATCCAGTACCAGTACGATGAACAGCATCTGAAGCGTTCAGAACCTGGCAAGTACCGCCCGGAAGACCTGAAAAAGGAAGAGATGATCGTGAACATTGGTCCGCAACATCCTTCTACGCATGGCGTACTGCGGCTGGAGGTAGTGACCGATGGCGAGATCGTGGTAGACGTGGTGCCACACCTGGGTTATCTGCACCGCTGTTTTGAGAAACACGCAGCGGCTATGCCCTACAACCAGACAATTCCTTATGTGGACCGCATGGATTACCTGGCAGCCATGAACTCTGAACATGCCTATGTGATGGGCGTAGAGCGGATGCTGGGCATAGCGCACGAGATACCGCCCCGTGTAGAATATATCCGGGTGCTGGTGGCAGAACTCAACCGCCTGGCTTCCCACTTTGTAGCGATCGGTACGTATGCGATGGACATAGGGGCTTATACGCCCTTTCTGTGGATGATGCGCGACCGGGAGCATATACAGCGACTGCTGGAATGGGTCTGTGGCGCGCGTATGCTGTACAACTATATCTGGATTGGCGGTCTGTACTACGATCTGCCGGTAGGTTTTGAAGAACGCTGCCGCGAGTTTGTGCATTACCTTCAGGCCAAGCTGGTAGAGTTGAACCGCCTGGTGGTAGACAATAAAATATTTGTGGAGCGCACTGCTAACGTGGGTGTACTGCCCCTAAATCTGGCGATCAACTACGGCGTCTCCGGTCCGATACTGCGGGCTTCCGGCCTGCCCTTTGACCTTCGTCGGATAGATGGCTATTCGGTATATCCCCAACTGGACTTTGACATTCCGGTAGGAGAGGGAGCCATGGGCGCGCAGGGTGACTGTTGGGACAGAACCTACGTGCGGGTGCAGGAATGCCAGGAGTCTTTAAAGATCATCGCACAATGCCTGGATCAACTGTTGGGCGACCTGAAACGTACCCGCGATTTTGACCCGCGAGCGCATGTGCCGAAAAAAATCCGTCCGAAAAAGCAAGACTTGTATGTCCGGGCAGAAAACCCCCGGGGCGAGTTGGGATTTTTCTTTCGTGCCGATGGCAAAAGCGATATTCCTTTGCGTTGCAAGGCGCGCAGTTGCTGCTTTGTCAACCTGTCGGTCATTTCGGAGATGGCTAGGGGCAGCATGGTGGCAGACCTGATCGCTATCCTGGGTTCTATCGATATTGTGTTAGGGGAGGTAGACCGTTAGAGTAGTTCGCATTTGCCTTCGGACAAGTCGTCTTCCACTTTTTTAAACTTAATATCATTCACCACTTTGCCATCCGAATAGCGGACGCTGACCTTTTCGTTGCGACCGATCTTGCGTAGTTCGTTTTGGTAGCTATCGGTTTCGTCTATCCACGGAGTGCCGTCCAAGCGCATTTTTTCTCTGCGTTCGCGGGCTGCTTTTTGCAGGGGCGTCTCTTCGGGTACGTAGTCGCTATAGAAATACTTGTCAATAGGCTGGTAATGTTCTTTCCAGAAATCGCGTTGCTTGACATAGGGAAGATACGGTTCAGGATGTTCGGTTTTCCCGGTCTCCAGTTCTTCCAAAAGCACATTCAGTTCGTTTTTCGTAATAAAGTCCAGGTCATCCCGTTGCTGTATCTGCTTCATGATAGGGATGGCTTCTTTTATTTGATTATCTACAAATATGTACAGTAGTCCGGAAAGCCAGTACACCCGTTCGTCTGCCAGCAGACGAAGCAAGCGGTCCTTATATTTTTCAGCATCCATAAAATAGAAGGCCTCATACAGGTACAGGTAAGGGTCATTGGATTCTTTAGCTACCTGTTCTTCTATGGCTTGCAGCACCTTTTCAGGCATAAGATCAGGAAACTTTTCGCCCAAAGCGCCTACCAGGTACCCCCCTTGTTCGTTTAGATAGTCCCAATCCTCCTCAGTAGTAGTAAAAAGCCGTATGACCGGATCAATCAGCGACTTTGAAAGGTGGTTTTCGGCTACGATGGCATACCAGAGGGGTGTAGACAGTTGCTCATCCTGTTCTTCATCGTAATAGGTCTCCTCATCGTAGGCATGGGTCAGCGCAAAAATGATTTTACGCTCAATCTCCTCGTCTTGCGGATGGTTGTATAAAAACGCTATAGCTTCAAAGGGAATGCCCTCCCGGTGGTTGTCAATGGCTTCAAAAGCTTCGGCAATCGTGTTCATAGTAAAAAATGGTTTTGGTTTGTAGTTGTCCTGCATTAGTACGAAAGTTTTTCTTTCCTATCAAGATATTTTCCTTTATTTTGTGGTTTAAGCAACCAAATAGAATGACAAAAGAAGAGAGGAAGCCTTACAAATCTAAATTTGACAAATCGTTAAAAGAATTTGTAAAAGACTTGAAAAAGTATGTCTCGACCGAATCTGGAGAATGGACAGTAAAAGGATTTATAGATATTTACAAAAATATTTATACCATCTCATCTGACACCAAAATTATTTCAAAGATTCTTGAAATTCATATTTTCCCGGAAATTCTTCAGTTCGCAAACAAATATGGATATAAAATAATCCTGGCGGAACATCAGAACTGGTATCCTGACTTAACAATTGTGGATAAGGAAAATCAAGCGATCAAATTTGCAGTCGATTTGAAAACTACCTTCAGAAGAAACAATAAAACAGCAGGGTTTACTTTGGGCAGTCATGGAGCATATTTTAAAGAAAGAAATAAAAGTAAAAATATTCAGTTTCCCTACAACCAGTATTCCGGTCATTATTGCTTGGGTATCATTTATACCAGAGAAATTTTCGACGATGATTTAGCAGATACCGAAATTTTTGAAGTAAATGAGCTTGGAGAAGAATATGAAGAAACCAAAGACCCCATCGGTGAGCGCCAGGTGACCAGCGTAAAAAACCTCAGGTCAATAACTTCAGTAATAAAAGATTTTGATTTTTTTGTAGCAGAAAAATGGAAAATTGCCAGTGACAGACGAGGGTCTGGAAATACCGCTAACATAGGTTCTATCAATGATATTGAAGATTTAAAAGAAGGAAAGGGAGTTTTTAGTAACTTAGGAGAAGAATGGTTTGATGAGTATTGGATAAACTACGGGACTACCAGGATGATCAAGGATGGAGAGTCAATAAAAGTGAGTAGTATCTGGGATTTTTTGGAGTTCAAAGGAAGAACCGACTTAAAAGATAAGGTCGTTGCAAAATGTGCGAAAAGAAAAAGAGAGTGGCAATAACATGAAAACTATTATATCTCCCCTAAAAAGTCAGGGAATAAAAACAAAGTTGGTTCCCTGGATAAAAGATGTTCTTCCAAAAACTAAGGGGAAGTGGATTGAGCCATTCCTTGGTACAGGGGTCGTTGCCTTCAATATGGGTTTTGAGAACGCTATTCTAAATGATACGAACCCACATATCATCAGATTTTACCAGGAAATTAAAGATGGAATAATCACTCCGCCCATTGTGACAAGGTACCTGGAAGAAGAAGGGAAAAAATTAAAAATAGCTGGTGATAACGGTTATGATCATTTTAGATTGGTTAAAAACAGGTTCAATAAAGAGCCCAATTCTTTAGATTTTCTTTTTCTCTCCCGTGCCGGGTTTAACGGCATGATGCGTTTTAATAGAAAAGGCGAATGGAATATTCCTTTTTGCAAAAAGCCCGAACGATTCTCTCAAGCATATATTACCAAAATAACCAACCAGGTTGCCAAGGCTTCAAACGCCATAAAAAAAGGCTGGGAATTCCGAAATTTTCAATTCTCTGAAATAATTCCTCAGGCAAAAAAAGGAGATTTGATATACTGCGATCCTCCCTATTATGGACGGTATGTTGACTACTTTAACAGTTGGACAGAAACAGAGGAAGAAACTCTTTTTCATCAATTGAAAGAAACAAAAGCAAATTTTATTTTGTCTACCTGGCATCATAATGACTACCGAAAGAATGAAATGATTGATAAGTATTGGAATGAATTCAATATCATAACAAAAGATCATTTCTATCATTCAGGAGGGAAAATTGAAAACAGAAGAACAATTGTCGAGGCATTGGTCGTTAATTTTAAGCTGGATGAGCATATTGAGCAACATAATCACGGACAAAAACACAAAGCCGAACAACTCCAAATTTTTTAAAATAGAAGAAGCATAATATTTAAAAGCTATGCAACAGTACCTGGATTTGATGCAACATATTATAGATCACGGCGTGAAGAAAAGCGACCGCACGGGCACCGGCACGCTGAGTGTCTTCGGCTACCAGATGCGTTTTGACTTACAAAAAGGTTTCCCGCTGGTGACGACCAAAAAGCTGCACCTGAAATCTATCATCCACGAACTGCTCTGGTTTCTGCAAGGGGATACCAACATCCGTTACCTGAAAGAAAAAGGCGTGCGTATCTGGGACGAATGGGCGGACGAAAACGGGGACTTAGGTCCGGTATACGGCAAACAATGGCGAAGCTGGTCTGCACCCAACGGTGAAACGATTGATCAAATGGCACAACTCGTCCACCAGATCAAACACAATTCTGACTCCCGCCGTCTGATCGTGTCGGCATGGAATGTGGCAGACGTCGGGAAAATGGCGCTTCCGCCGTGCCATATGAACATGCAGTTTTATGTAGCGGGCGGCAAACTTTCCTGCCAGCTTTACCAGCGTAGTGCTGATGTTTTCCTGGGAGTTCCATTTAATATCGCTTCTTATGCACTTCTGACCATGATGGTGGCACAGGTATGTGATCTGGCATTAGGCGACTTTATTCACACCTTCGGCGATGCCCACCTGTATACCAACCATCTCGAACAGGCACAACTTCAGCTTACCCGGCAGCCTCGGCCCTTGCCTTTGATGCAGATCAACCCGGAAGTGAAGGACATTTTTAAGTTTACATATGACGATTTTAATCTGACAGATTATCATCCGCATCCGCATATCAAAGCAACGGTAGCCGTTTGAATTTTTTCATCACCTCAGGCAGCACAGCACTGCATGTAATCTTTTGCCAGTTACGCAAAATTCCTGTTTATCTCTTTGCTGTTTTATCCTTTCTTACATCGACCAAAATCTACGGCTAAACACGACTTCTTCCCTGCGTTGAGGATTTACTTTTGATACAGACCCGATAACCGGATTGGCAAAATGATAGGAGCCATCATTCCGGGAAATCCCTTAACCCTGTTTATCTGTATCATGAAAAAAAGTATACTGACTATCTGTGCATTGTTATTTTTTGCACTAACCACAAAAGCTTACGATAATTACGGACTTTGGTGCAATGGAAGACTGACGCTGGACAATGGCGAAGTGATAGAAGGAGAGATCAATTACGACATCAAATTTGAAGTGGTCCAGGTAAGAAACAACGGCACCGTACGGGCATTCACCGCCGAAAGCATTGCTCATTTTACCATGTTCGATCCGGTCAAATACCGCCAGAGAGATTTCGTAGCGATCGATCACCAGGTGAGCGCAGGCTATGAGCGCAAAACCTTGTTTGAGGTAATCACCAATGGTCAGATCGCCATTTTAAGAAAAAGCAAGTATGTGAGAAGGCCACGGGCGACAGAAGACTACCGGGCGCCGCATGTGTACCTGAATATGGTTTGCAAACACGATTACTTTGCTATGAACGGTAGCGAACTGGCAGAGATCAACAACTTTGAGGCAGAAGTACTTCCCTGGATGCAACGCTATGAGCCTGAAATCAATAATTACATCAAAACCGGAAAGCTAAAGCTGAAAAAAATCCAGGAGCAAATGCGGGTGGTCAACCTCTACAACCAGCTTTGCGACAGAAACCGGTTTGACAACACCCAGGCTGATTTGAACTACAGCATCCATTAAAGCTTGAAAGTGCGTACCAGGTAGTTTCCCTGCAAGCCTTCCAGCACAGGTGCCGTATCAAACAACCCATATACCGCAGCACCTG
>JBBSNI010000168.1:0-10907 GCA_038232695.1 Cytophagales bacterium | reverse complement strand
GGAGCGAATGCTGATATTTGGGCAGAGAACTCTTCGGGAATAATAAGCATAGATTTGAATCGTAAGACAATCCAAAGCTACGCATTCCCCCAGAGTTCTTCTTCTCTTTCATATTCTCAAAAGGCTAAAGTCGAGATAAGACTTGATGCTTTTACAATCACATTAGAATCAGGAAAGTAGGTTTTCAATTTCCCTGCCTGTACAGCAAGGTTGATAGGACGTATTTTAATCATTACCATGAAAATTGTGGTTTCTGACAGTCACTCCCGCAGCTCCCAGAATGCCAGTACCTTTTGCCATTTTTAGGTTACCTGCTTCTCGGAGGGCCTGATGCTTTTCTCCGTAACGATGAAAAGTTTCCTCTATTAATCCTTTTCCAAAAGGATCACTCATGGATTTCATGATAAGCTCTCCTCTTGATTCTTTAATACGGTTCAGATCTAATTGAACCTGTTCAAGCCACTTATAGAAGTTATCTTGCTTTTCAGGCGTCTCGGGCCATTTGTCTGCAAAGTTTTCTTTCTGATTTACCGGGTTCCCTATCCACTTAATGACTCTCCCGTGCTCTACAGAGTATCGTTCTTCTATGAAATTAGCCATACGGTCTACCACATTCAGTAAAGCTTCAATGATATTGGTCTCCTTGTTATAGGCTCTGGCTGCGAGTGTAGTGATAATAATGGAAATAGGTTTATGCTCATCTCCATTGAACATCATATCCCGATGACGTTTGAGAATTTGTACTGTTCGCTGTAGAGGAAGTTTCTCTTCACTATAGGCAGGAACCGGTTGTATGGATTTTCTAAAGCTTTCTCCGAGTATATGATCCAAAATAGCTTGCTGAAAAAACCATTTGCCATAGCCAAAAGGATTACATAGGAGCCATACTTTATGATCTCTCTCGGTCTGGTAATCCCCCCTTATTTTATCAGTAATTCTTATGGCTACATCCTCTTTATTATCTAATTCAGCTTTGGAGAAAGCTTTTTCCAATACTATTTTGTAACCTTTATCAACAATAGCAGGTAGAATATCCATGTGATATTTGTCCCTGGAGTTAGTTGAATTATCCCTGTATCTTAAAGTCCAGCACCTTCTACCATCGGGTTTGTCAAGTCGCTCTTCATACAGCTTATTTTTCTTTAGCTGATCTCCTACCTCCTGTTTCAAATTCAACTGAGTCCAATCTGCTCGTTTTCCAGTAAGCTGACACACCAAATCAATATCTAAATCATCATCTTCATGAATAGGTTTGGTCATGGTTCCAAATAAAAAGGAACCTTGCGGTATTATTTCAGGTGAATAAGGGGCAAGATTTGAATCTTCTTTAGATAGTTGTTCGCCTACTGCTTGATAGCTTTTCACGGCAGCATCGTACTGTGTCTTGGAAATATCAAGTGATTTACCCAGTTCTTCCAGAATGTCGTTAAACTGATTTTTCTGTTCCTTTGTGAGCATTTTATTTGTCAAAGTTTAATTCTACTAAATATTTTTTCATTTCGGCTTGTACATTCGCCAGTTCACCTTCCAGTACTTCAATCTTCGCTTGTACGGCAGGAATATCTATTTCCTCCTCTTCCTCAAAGGTATCTACATAGCGCGGGATGTTGAGGTTGAATTCGTTTTCCTTCAATTCCTCAAAGGAGGCAACGTAACTGTATTTCGCTTCGGCTACGCCTGGGGCTAAGACTCCGTTTTTAAACTTTTCATAGGTGGCTACGATCTTCCCAATGTCTTCCTTTTCGCGTAGTTTGTTCTGATTTTTACCGCTTTCATAGTGCCGGCTGGCATCTATAAATAGCACATGCGTGTTTTCACCTTTTCCTTTATTAAAAATAAGAATAGCCGCCGGAATCCCTGTACCAAAAAAAAGATTAGCGGGCAGGCCGATGACCGCTTCCAGCAAATTTTCTTCTATGGTCTTTTGCCTGATCTTCCCTTCGCTGCTACCCCGGAACAGCACCCCATGCGGTACCACCACGCCCACTTTTCCTCTGCCCTCATAGGCAGACTCAATCATGTGGGAAATAAAAGCCCAGTCACCCTTGCTTTTGGGCGGTACGCCTCTCCAGAAGCGACCGTAAAGATCGTCAGCAGCTTCGTCAGCGCCCCATTTGTCCAGGGAAAAAGGAGGGTTGGCAACGACCGTATCAAATTTCATCAGCGCATCGCCTTCCTTGTGTTTGGGGTTTCGGATGGTGTCTCCCCAACGAATAGAAGCGTTGTCGTATCCGTGCAAAAACATATTCATCACGGCCAAGGCCCAGGTGCTTCCGTTGGCCTCTTGTCCGTAGAGCGAGAAATTATCACTTTCTACTTCTCTGGCAGCTTTAATTAACAGGGAAGCCGAACCACAGGTAGGATCGTAAATTCTGGCTCCCGCCTGGCTTTTGGTGAGCTTGGCGATGAGGGTAGAAACTTCAGCCGGGGTGTAAAATTCACCTGCTTTTTTTCCGGCATCGCTGGCAAAATTAGCAATAAGATATTCGTAGGCATCGCCTATAATATCTTTCTTTTTCAAATGCGAAGGTGTTAAATCCAAGGCGCTAAAATCAATCAAAAGGTTTTTGAGCCGAATATTCTTGTCTTTCGCATCTCCCAGATTACTGCTATTAAAAGAGATATTCCGGAAAATGCCTGCACCGTCCTCGCTGCTGAGTTTCTCCCGGTTGGCTTCCTCCAGGTCAGCCAGGCCAATGTCAATCAATTCTCCCACATTAGATTCGTTACGGTGTTCGTATAAGTAATCGAAACGACTGTTTTCAGGCAGTACAAAGCGTTCCATACGCATGGCCCGCTCGGTTCGGGCTACGTCTCCCTGATATTTTTCCAGGTATTCTTTTCTCTTTTCTTTGTTGACGTCGCTCACGTACTTTAAGAAAAGCATGGTGAGGATGTAGTCTTTGTATTGGCTTGGGTCAACAATACCGCGGAAGGTATCACAAGCCTTCCACACGATCCGGTTGATATCCTGTTCTTTTACTTCACTCATGGCTATGCATTTAGGGCGTTTAGTACTTGTCGGTTGATTAAAGTTTCTCTTAAAGATTCAATGTCTTGTCTGAGACGTTTTTCTATAGTGCTCAGCGCGCTTATTTTCATGACGATTTGTTGTCTTTCCATAGATGGCAGATCAATTTCTATCTCTCCAATCGCTTTTTTGCTGAGGGAAGGAAGGGACGTTCCTTTGGAAATATTCTTCAAAAATAATTGCATGGCGGGATGGTTGATATACCATGCTATATATTCCGGTAAACATTTACTTTGATCGATATTACGCAATACGATGAACATAGAAGAAGCCACCGCTGGTGTAAACATTTTATTGTAGACTGCGGCAAAATGATCAAATCCTTTGGCAGCAATTAACAGATCGCCCGCATTCAGGAAGTGTTTTTCGATATATCTGTTCCAGAGTACGTTAGGTTCCAATTTACGTTTTAGTCTACGATACTGATCAAAATCTCTGGCCTGCAAGTAGTAAACCTCACCAGAGGAATACGTCTTGGCATAGATGCCTGAGGTAATATCAGCAATACCTTTGAGCTTACTTTTCATTTTATCTTCAGTAAGTTAGCTACAAATATAGAAAGGTTTTGCAAAGACCAAAAATATATTGGTATAAAAACTACAAATTGTGTAGCAGTCCAGGTATTCCGTAAAAGTTTCCTTTATCCGGTCTCTGTAGATGGGGTACGGCAACAACACTTATGCTGAACTTTTTTCATCCGATCGCTCTTAGCAAGGTATAATTCTTTTGAGCCCTCGATATATATGAGTATATTTACGGCTTGTATTCACTATAAAATTTTGACTATGCAGACTTCATTGGCATTTATAGGCGGTTTAGGCGGATGGGAAATTCTCTTGATCGTGCTGGTTGTTTTGATTTTTTTCGGTGCTAAACGCATCCCTGAACTGGCCCGGGGGCTAGGCAAAGGTATCCGTGAGTTTAAAGACGCTACCAAAGAGATCAATGACGAAATTGAGGAAGGAAGTAAAAAGACCACCACGACCAGCAAGTAACACCCCTTGCAGGTCGCTGGCTGCTATACAGGAAAATCTTCAGCAGGGAAAATACGCCTGCCGGGAAGTGGTAGCCCACTACCTGCAAAATATCCACCGGCAATCTCATCTCCACGCTTTTCTGGACGTCTACGAGGCAGAAGCCCTGGCAGCCGCAGAAGCCATCGACCGGAAAATAAGCCAGGGTACGGCTGGGCGGTTAGCCGGTATGGTGCTGGGCGTCAAAGATGTATTGTGTTACCAGGATCATCCCGTGCAGGCAGGCAGCAAAATTCTGGCTGGCTTTCAGTCCCAATTTACCGGCACAGCCGTGCAGCGCCTCCTCGATGAAGATGCTATTATCATTGGCAGACAAAACTGCGATGAGTTTGCGATGGGCTCTTCTACCGAAAACTCCGCCTTCGGACCTACCCGCAACGCCGCCGATCCCGACCATGTGCCCGGCGGCTCCTCCGGCGGCTCGGCCGTCTCCGTACAAGCCGGTATGTGCACCGCCGCCATAGGCTCCGACACCGGTGGCTCCGTACGCCAGCCGGCCGCTTTTTGCGGTGTCGTCGGGCTCAAGCCTACCTACTCGCGCATCTCCCGCTATGGACTTATCGCCTACGCTTCTTCCTTCGACATCATCGGCACTTTTACCAACACCATAGCAGACAGCGCGCTGCTGCTGGAAGTGATGGCGGGCAGCGACGGCTACGACAGTACCGTCTCCCACCAACCGGTGCCAAAGTATACACAGTCCCTGACATTTGACCGGAAAGTAAAAGTCGCCTATCTGAAAGAAACCCTGGAGCATGAGGGGCTGCACCCGGAAGTAAAAGCCCGGACGCTGGACAGCCTGAAATTTTTACAGGAAGAAGGCCACCAGGTAGAAGCCGTTGACTTCCCACTATTGCCCTATGTGCTGCCTACCTATTATATGATCACCATGGCAGAAGCCAGTTCCAACCTCTCGCGTTACGATGGCGTGAAGTACGGTTATCGCAGCCCTCAGGCTTCCTCCCTGGAAGCAATGTACAAAATGACACGGGCAGAAGGTTTCGGGGAAGAAGTAAAGCGGCGGATCATGCTGGGAACCTTCGTGTTGAGCGCCAGCTACTACGATGCCTATTACACAAAAGCACAAAAAGTAAGAAAACTGCTGGCAGAGGCTACCCGTAAGATTTTGCAGGCTTATGATTTTATTGTACTGCCTACTACCCCCACGCCTGCCTTCCGGTTAGGAGAACATGCCACCCCCCTGGAGATGTACTTAGCTGATCTGTTTACCGTACAGGCTTCTATTGCTGGTGTACCGGCTATTTCTATTCCTAATGGTACCGACGCCCAGGGGCTTCCTATCGGATTACAAATTGTTACTGACCTGTTCAAAGAAAGCCAGCTTTTTGCCTTTTCTCATTATCTTTCGGAAAAAAGGTAAGTTATGTAATATTTTTCATCAAAAAACTTTAATTTTACAGGCTTTATTCCTATTTTGTGAAAATTTTCAAAGGTATCTGGCATTGTAATCATATGATAATGAATAAAATTAAGGTTGTCTCTTTACTATCCTTCATATTGCTTCAGGTAAATGCGTTTGGTGTCCAGGCGGGCCCGGCAGATTCCACAGACTTAGTCTTGTACGAACCTGCCTACGATTATGAGTATGTTCCCGATGCTTCTTATGAACTGATCCGGGACAGAATTTCCTGTATGCAGTCAGACTTTCCTATGAATTTCAATGGAAGCGTCAAATCATTTATTGATTATTTTACGATCAGAGACCGGGCTTACAGCCACCTGATGGTGCAGCGTAAAAACCTTTATTTCCCCATCTTCGAAAAGTATTTGAAAAAGTACGACCTCCCCGAAGATTTAAAATATCTATCGATTGTAGAGTCAGGCCTGAATCCGCAGGCAAGGTCCCGTGTGGGTGCTGTCGGCTTGTGGCAGTTTATGCCCAGCACCGGCAGGCTGTTCGGGCTGAGCCAGGACTGGTACGTGGATGAGCGCATGGACCCCGAAAAATCAACGGAGGCGGCCTGCAAATACCTCAAACAACTATATAATATGTTCGACGACTGGGAACTGGCGCTGGCTGCTTACAATACCGGTCCCGGCAATGTGCGAAAAGCCATCAAACGCTCCGGCTACAAAAGAGATTTCTGGGCTATTTACCAGCATCTTCCAAGGGAGACCCGTTCTTATGTCCCTCAGTTTGTGGCAGTAGCCTATACTATGAACCATATTGAAGAGCATAACCTGCATATAGAAACACCAGAGTATGCCATAGAAACCGATACCATCCTGGTAAGCCAGTTTATCAGTCTGAAAGCCCTGAGCGAGCAGATCAACGTGTGTGAAGAAGACCTCGTCAGGCTGAATCCCGAACTTAGAAGGGATGTGGTGCCAGAAACGGCCAAAAACTATGCTTTGATCATTCCGGCCGACAAATATGACCTTATGGCTGCCCACCGCTCCGTACTGCTGGATTCGGCAGGCAACCCGGAAATCAAAAAAGAGTTCGCCCAGATCGCGCAAAAGGTCTCTGATAATACCTACGAAAAAGAAAAAGTAGTCTATAAAGTCAGAAGTGGTGATGTATTAGGCACCATTGCCGCCCGCCACAGCGTAAGCCTGTCTGACCTGAAATCCTGGAACCACCTGAAGGGCAATAACATCTATGCAGGGCAAAGGCTTACGGTCTGGACAAAACCTTCTGCGGCCGGACCCCAATTGGCCAGCAATACTCCTAAAAAAGCCTCCGGCAGCGAGACCTACGTGGTACAGTCCGGAGACTCGCTTTGGGAAATTTCCAAGAAATATGATGGGCTTAGTGTAGAGAAGATCAAGCAGCTTAATAATCTGAAAAGCAACAGTATCAAGCCTGGACAAAAGTTGGTGGTAGGCCGCTAATCCTGTTTTTTTCTTGCCAGCCATACAACTCGGTACCTGGGTTTTGTGTTAGTACTATGAAAATATTTGTTTTAGTACTAAACCTCAGATCATTTTGATACAGAAATTTCTTATTTATCTTTTATTTGCATATGCATCGCTTTCGCTTTCCTGCAAAGAAGGGCAAGACAAAGATGCAAGCAATCTGCCGGTAGCCAGAGGAGCGGGCGGCGAAGTAGTGCTGGTCATGGATTCTGCTGCCTGGGAGGGAAAGTTGGGAGAAGAGATCCGGGAAACCTTTATGAAAGCCATGCCCGGTCTGCCACAGCCCGAGCCTTACTTTGACCTCCGGCGGGTAGACCCTGCCAAATTAAACAATGTTTTGCGCAGCGCCAGGAACATGCTTTACGTCACGACGCTGGACAATGAAAGCCCCTCCGGAAGAAGGATCAGAAGCTATTTTACAGAGAACTCCATCAAACAGATACAGGCAGACTCCAATTTGTTCATGTATCCTAAGAGAAACGAATTTGCCCGTGGGCAGGACGTTCTCTATCTGTTTGGCAATACAGAACAGGAGTTGCTGAATAACCTGGCCGATAACCGGGACCAGGTCAGGTCTTATTTTGATAACATCGAAAGAGACCGTATCCAGCAGAAAATGTACAGCGCTGGGGAGGACAAAAAACTCAGCGGGAGAATTTTACAGGAACACCAGTTTTCCATCCGCGTACCTTTCGGGTACAAGCAGGTTCCCCTGGAAAATGCAGAAAACTTCGTATGGCTCCGGCAGTTGGGCCAGGACATAGACCGGAGTGTATTTGTCTACTACCAGGATTATACCTCGGAGGCAGCCTTCCACCCGGATAGCATTCTTGCCTTGAGAAACAAAGTGACCAGGCAATACATTGCCGACAGCAAAGACGTGTATATGGTCATGCAGGAGCAAGTCCCCGTAGATTTTGATACGGTTACCTTTCGTGGAAAATATGCACTGGAGGCCAGAGGTCTCTGGAAACTCAACAACAATTCTATGGGCGGTCCTTTTCTGAGTTATACTTTTGTAGACCAGGATTTAGGGCGGCTGTATTACATAGAAGGGTTTGTATACAGCCCCGGTAAAGACAAAAGGCCTTATATCCGGGAGATTGATGCCATCCTTGATACTTTTAAAACAGCATCAAAGCAGAAGGGCAAACAGGTAGCCAGTTAAATTTTTTGTAAAACAAAAAAGCTTGTCTTTGTTGCTACGAAAAAGCATACAGAGGCAGGCTTTTGTTTTTTTTATACTACTTTTGCCGCACAAAAAAACCAGGGAATTTTGGAAAATAAAGTTCAGCAGTTCAGATCTATCAAGATAAGAAGAGAAGATGCCTTAAACTACCACACGCAGGGGCAGCCCGGCAAAATTGAGGTGGTTCCTACCAAGTTGCTCAGTTCCCAGATAGATCTGGCGCTGGCCTACTCGCCGGGGGTAGCCGAGCCCTGCAAAGAAATTGCCGCCGACAAAGAAAATGCTTATAAGTATACGGCCAAAGGAAACCTGGTCGCGGTAATCTCCAACGGCACGGCCGTGCTGGGATTGGGCGACATAGGGCCGGAAGCTTCCAAGCCGGTCATGGAAGGCAAAGCGGTACTGTTCAAAAAATTTGCAGGCATTGATGTCTTCGACCTGGAAGTGGATGCCAAAGATACCAAAGCGTTTGTACAGATCGTGCAGGCCCTGGAGCCTACGTTTGGCGGAATCAATCTGGAAGATATCAAAGCTCCGGAGTGTTTTGCGATTGAGGGAAAGCTGAAAGCAGTGATGAATATTCCGGTGATGCACGACGACCAGCACGGTACGGCCATTATCTCTAGCGCCGCGCTGATCAACGCGCTGGAAGTGGTAGGAAAAAAGATTGAAGACATTCGCATCACCGTCAGCGGCGCAGGTGCGTCCGCTATTGCCTGTACCAAACTGTATGTGATGCTGGGCGCCCGCCGCGAAAATATCATCATGTGCGACATTGAGGGTGTATTGAGAAAAGACCGGCCCAACTTGGACGACATCCGGGCTTACTTTGCCACCAACCGCGACATACATACACTGTCGGAAGCGATCCGGGGCGCCGATGTATTCCTGGGCTTGTCGGCAGGCAATATCGTAACTCAGGACATGATCCGCTCTATGGCAGACCAACCCATTGTCTTTGCTCTGGCCAATCCTGACCCGGAGATCGGCTACGAACTGGCCGTAGAAAGCCGCGAAGATATTATCATGGCTACCGGGCGGTCAGACCATCCCAACCAGGTGAACAATGTGCTGGGATTTCCCTATATCTTCCGGGGTGCGCTCGATGTCAGAGCCAAGTCTATCAATGAGGATATGAAGCTGGCGGCTGTCTATGCGCTGGCTAAACTTGCTAAAGAACCTACGCCCGAAATTGTCAACAAAGCCTATAGCAGCGACAAGATCATTTTTGGCAAAGACTACCTCATTCCCAAGCCGCTGGACCCCAGGCTGATCACAACGGTAGCCCCGGCGGTAGCCAAAGCAGCCATAGCTTCGGGCGTGGCACGTATGGAGATAGAAGACTGGGAACAGTACCACCTGGAATTACAGCGCCGGATCGGCATCGACCAGAAGCTCATGTCGCAGGTGATCAGCAAGGCCAAGAAAAATCCGAAGCGGGTGGTGTTTGCCGAAGCAGAAGACCAGAAAATACTAAAAGCTGCCCAGATCATCCAGGATGAGCAGATCGCTATTCCTATCTTGTTAGGCGATAAGGACAAGATTAATAGCCTGATCAAAGAGCATCACCTGGAGTTGTCATCCTGTGCGATCATTGACCCTTTTAAAGAGAAAAAGAACCGGAGGGTATATGGTGATATGCTGTACGAAAAGCGCAAACGAAAAGGAATGACTGCAGACGAGGCGCATAAAATGATGCGTTCGCGCAACTACTACGGCACAGCAATGGTAGAAAACGGCGATGCCGATGCGCTGATCTCCGGTCTGACCAGCGACTATCCGAAGACCATTCTGCCTGCCCTGCACGTCATTGGTGTCAGCAAATCAGTGCGCAGGGTAGCGGGTATGTATATCATCACCAACAAAAAAGGCACTTTCTTTTTTGCCGACACGACGGTCAACGTCAACCCTACAGCAGAAGAACTGGTCGATATTATCGGGCTGACGGCTTCTGCCGTGCAGTCTTTCGGCATTACGCCGCGCATCGCTGTCTTGTCTTATTCTAACTTTGGCTCCAGCAAGGGAGCAGTACCTGCCAAAACCGCTGCAGCGGTAGCTTCTGCCCACGAAAAATGGCCGGACCTGATCATAGATGGCGACATACAGGCCAATACCGCGCTAAGCGTAGAATTGCAACGCGAGAACTACCCCTTTAGCCGCCTGGCGGAGGAAGGTGCCAATACTTTTGTCTTTCCTGACCTGGCTTCGGGCAATATTGCGTATAAACTGCTGATGGAAATCGGAGGAGCAGAAGCCATTGGCCCTATCCTGTTAGGCATGGACAAACCCGTCCATGTGCTTCAGTTGGGAAGCAACATCCGCGAGATCGTCAACATGGTAGCCATTGCTGTGGTGGATGCGCAGGTGTATGCAGGGATTCAACTGTAAAGCAAATACTGATAAAAGCCTCAGTTTCAAATGGTGGCTGTTACTACGGCATCATCTGGGTTATTTCAAACCAGCAGATAAAGATTCTGGAATGGGCTGTCCATCATCCTTTAAAGTCTCTATATAAAGGTTAATTGCTTCAACAATGTTCTTTTCAATCTCATCTCTACTACTACCAGCACTTGTACAACCTGGGAGATCAGGTACGTAAGCGGAGTAACCATCCTTAGATTTTTCGTATACAACCAAATAAGTAGCTATTCATAAGTAAGCTGGTATTTTGTATTTTCGGCTTCACCCAAGACCTACTCACTTATGCGCTACGTTGAATTGACTACTACTGAGCAGGAGGACCTCAAGCGGATTGCCGATCATAGTCCAGATC
>JBBSNI010000167.1:0-11033 GCA_038232695.1 Cytophagales bacterium | reverse complement strand
TCAAAGCGAGGTTTGCTGAAGGACGCGATCATGAGAAAAACCGGATAATATAAACTTATATTTCTATCGGATGTACGGAGAGTTGATACTCATGGAGAATATGATCTAGCTGAGCAGTATACTGCTTCCGCAAGTGCTTCTCCTGCTGTATGGCCAGGCTGTGATTATCTTTGCCTGCTTTCTTTAGTTGATCCAACATAGTATTGGTTTGGCGGATCAACTCCAATAGCCGGGCTATATCTGCCTGTAATGCATGTTCCTGTTTCATATGCTATCAATTTAACTCTAACACTCCGGCAGACTTACCGGGATATGCACCGCCAGTCCGCCTTCGGAGGTTTCCTTGTATTTGGCGTCCATATCGCGGGCGGTGTCCCACATGGTTTGGATCACATGGTCTAAGGAGACTTTGGCTTCTTTCGGGTTGCCTTCCAGGGCTAACTGGCTGGCGGTGATGGCTTTGACAGCACCCATCGCGTTGCGCTCAATGCAGGGAATCTGCACCAGTCCGCCGACCGGGTCGCAGGTCATGCCCAAGTGATGTTCCATGGCGATCTCGGCAGCCATCAGGGCTTGCGCTACGTTGCCATCTAAGCATTCGGTGAGGGCAGCCGCTGCCATAGAAGAAGATACGCCAATCTCTGCCTGGCAGCCGCCCATCGCTGCCGAAATGGTTGCCCCTTTTTTGTAGTAAGAACCTATCTCTCCACAGATCAGCAGAAAGTCTATGATCTTGTCTTCATCTAAGGCTTTCCGGCAGAAACACAGGTAGTACAGCAGCACCGCCGGGATAACGCCTGCCGCGCCGTTGGTCGGTGCGGTGACCACCCTGCCAAAAGCGGCATTCTCCTCGTTGACGGCCAACGCAAAGCAGCTTACCCATTGCAGCGTTTCCCGGAAACTATATGGCGTACGGATGATAGCCTCCAGCCAGGCATCTACATCGGGATAAGAGGCTTGTCCTATAAGCTTTTGATGCATCGTAGCGGCCCTGCGCGTGGTGTGCAAGCCGCCGGGCAACTCACCCGGGGTGTGGCATCCGCGAAAAGCGCAAAGCTTCATCTCCTGCCAGATACGCAGCAAACCGGCGCGGATGTCTTCCGGAGTGCGCCAGGCTTTTTCATTTTCCCAGACCGTACGCGCGATGCACAGACTGCTGCCCGCACAGTGGTCCAGCAAATCCCGTGACCGCTCGCAAGGATAGGGCAGGGGCACCGGCTGCCTGTCCTGCAAAGATTCTCCTTCCCGCACCACAAAGCCGCCGCCTACAGAAAAGTAAGTCGCTTCATGCTGATGTCCGTCCTGCCACTGCGCCGTAAACGTCATGCCGTTAGGATGATAAGGCAGCGATTCCTGGTAGCGGAAGATAATGTCCTGTTGCGGATCAAAAGCGATAGGATGCTTTCCTTTCAGTCTGATCCTTTTCTCCGCTTTGATGGTATCAATTTTCCGGAAGATAGTGCGGGTATCAATGGTTTCCGGCTCTTCGCCCTGCAGGCTGAGCATGATGGCTTTGTCGGTGCCGTGCCCTTTGCCGGTCTTGGCCAATGAGCCATACAATACGACCTGGATTTGTTGTATGTTGCTCAGCGAATGCGGTTCCAGTTCCTGCAAAAACCGCTGCGCAGCCCGCCAGGGTCCCAGCGTATGCGAACTAGACGGACCGACGCCTATCTTCAATATATCAAATACACTGATCTGCTCTGCCGATGACATGGTGAATTAAGTGTTTGGGTGTTAATGTGTTAAAGTTCTTGCTTAGATACCTTAACACATTAACACCCAAACACATTCCCTATTCTTCATCGAAAGCCTGGCGCAGCGTGTCTTCTGTATGCCTGAGTTTGGTCTTGCAGAATGCTATTAAATCCAGGGCGGTTTTTACTTTTTCCGAAAGCACGTCTACATCCAGCGTCTCGTTTTCTATGCTGTGTACGATGGCTTCTAACTGCGACAAGGCTTCCTGGTAGCTTTTTTCTTTTTTAGGCATTTTCTCTGGGTTCCATGCTGGTAACAATACTGGTCAGGGTTTGTTGCCTGCCGACGGTCGTTACCGTATCGCCCGTTGCTACCTTCTGCTGGGTTGCCAGGGGCTTTCCATTGACATACGTCATGGTATAGCCCCGCCTGAGCACATGCTCCGGGCTCAGCAGGTCAAGATAGCGGGCGGTCGTATCCAGGCGGGTGCGCGCTTTGTCTAACTGGCTGAGGGCTCCGTTTTTCAAGGCTGTATGCAATTGCTCACATTGCTGCTGCCTGGTCTGGAGCCTGAGCCGTACCGCTTGCTTCATATTTTCTTTCAGGCGCAGCAACTGCTGGTCGCTTTTGCCAAGCTGTGTGCTTACGGCATATTTAAGCTGTGCCTGCAAACTGTCCAACTGGTACGTTTTTTCCCTGACGACCTGCTCGGCAAAGCGGAAGATGCGACTGCCATAGTCTTCTACCTGCGCCTCATACTGCTGCATCCCGCCGATAAGAAATTCAGCCACTGCCGTAGGCGTTTTCATCTTGGTATGAGCAACCATATCTACCACCGTCTCGTCCCGCTCGTGCCCGATGCCTGTCACGACGGGCAGGGGAAACTGCGCAACGTGTGAGGCCAGTTCGTATGCATCAAAACAGTCCAGGTCTACCTGGGTGCCGCCGCCCCGGATGATCACCAGCAAGTCAAAAGGCTGTATCGCCTGGTCTGCCACGCGGTATACTTCGTGCATGGCTGTGATGATGCTTTCGGCCGCTTCCCTGCCTTGCATGGCTGCTTTGAACAGATGCACCCCGAAGCTATAGCCATAGCGGTTGTTTTGTAGCTGGTCTATAAAATCGCCGTAACCGGCAGCGGTGGGCGAACTGATAACGGCGATCTGTTGCGGTACGGCAGGCAGCGGCAGGCTTTTGTTCATGTCCATTACGCCGTCTGCTATCAACTGCCGGATCACTTCCTGGCGGCGGCGGCCCCGTTCGCCCAACGTAAAGTTAGCGTCAATGTCTTTCACGTTCAGGCTCAGTCCGTACAACTCGTGGAACTTCACTTCCACATGGCTGAGAATTTTCATGCCGGCACGCAGTTCTTCCCCGGTGATGGCAGCAAACCAGCGGCTGAGCTTCTGGTAGGTATAGCACCAGATGGTCGCTTTGATCTTGGCAGAGACCTGGCTCCCCTCTTTTTCTACCAGTTCTAGGTAGCAGTGTCCGCTGCTGTTCTGGCGCATCTCACCTACTTCCGCCACCACCCAATAGGTAGGCTCTAATTGCTTGTCCAGCGTCTCTTTGATCAGGTGATTTAGTTCGGCTAAGCGCAGATGAGTCATAGTGTAGTTTTTAGTGTCAAGGATTGAGCTTCATACTATCTTCCGACTTCCGTCTCCCAACTACTCCTCATTCCCTTTCCAATAGATTTCTTCTACTTGTAGTTCCTGGGCAACTTTCCGGGCTAAGACAAACAGATAATCGGACAGGCGGTTGAGATAGATGAAGATCAGGGGTTCCACCCTTTCTTTTTCGTGCAGGTGGATCACCAGCCTTTCGGCGCGGCGGCATACGCAGCGGGCGATATGGCAGAAGGACACGGAAGTATGTCCGCCCGGCAGGATAAAGTAGCGCATCTGTGGTAGATTTTCCTGCATCTCATCAATGGCTTCTTCCAGCACCGTCACATCTTCTTCGTGCAACAGGGGCACTTTCTTCTTGCGATGGTTAGGGTCGGAGGCCAGCATCGCACCGATGACGAAAAGCTTGCTCTGGATTTGCTGAAACAACGCTTCCTTGCTTCTGTTCACGTCCAGGTCCCTAATCAGCCCGATGTGGGCGTTAAGTTCGTCTACCGTCCCATAAGCTTCCACCCGGTCGTGTGATTTGGAGACGCGCGAGCCGCCTACCAGGGAGGTAGTGCCTGCATCGCCGGTTTTAGTATATATCTTCATGCTTGTTTGTATTACATTTTTCACTTGAGCATTGAATATTGAGTGTTGAGTGTTTAAAATATTCAATAATCAACCGGGCGCCGGGCGCACTCAACACTCAATATTCAATTAAAACGATTACTGTCTATCATCTATATTTTAGGGGTTACGCGCCAGCCCTTGTCGGCTGAGCCAGTCGCGGCAGCGGTCGGTCCAGGAGTGCAGCATGGGGTCATCGGGCGCCATGCCGTAGCCATGTCCGCCGTGGTCGTAGATATGCATCTCGGCAGGCACATTGTGTTCCCGCAGGGCCAGGTAAAAGTAAATACTGTTTTCCGGCGGCACCGACTTGTCGTCGGTAGAGTGTACCAGGAAGGTAGGAGGCGTCATGCTGTCTACCTGCTTTTCGTTGGATAAGAGCTCCGTGAGTGCTTTGTCCGGGTTAGGACCCAGCAGAAACTGCCGGGAGCCCCGGTGGGTAAACTTAGACGACAGGGAGATCACCGGGTAGATGAGCACCATAAAGTTAGGGCGGCTGTTGGTGGTATCTATGGGATCGTTTGCCTTTGGAATGCCGCTGTCGTAGTGAGTGCCCAGCGTTGAGGCTAAGTGACCGCCTGCCGAGAAGCCCATCACGCCGATCTTGTTTTCGTCGATGTTGTATTTTTTAGCGTCGTGGCGTATCATCCGCATAGCGCGTTTGGCATCGTTGAGCATGATAGGGTGTTTGTATCCATTACCTTCCCACGAGCCCAGGCGGTATTTGAGCACAAACGCCGTAATGCCCATACGGTTATACCAGCGGGCAATATCGTGCCCTTCATGGTCTATGGCCAGCTTAGCATAGCCGCCGCCGGGGCAAACCAGTACGGCAGCACCCGTTGCCGGGCCGCCGGTCGCACTGTCTGCCGGGGCGGGATAGATAAACAGCGAAGGCTTATCTTCAGGCTGATTGCCCAAAGCACCGGGCGCGCCTTCCGGCCAGAGTAACACTTCCTGCTGGGCGTAGCCTGTGGTGAAGGCAAGCCCGCAAAAGAGAATCAATAGGTAGCGTAGTTTTTGCATAAAATAAGTTTTGAACGGACAAACTAAAGCATTTTAAGGTGATTAACCAACCTTATCATATAACCATGAGATTTATAATTTGCGCAAGGCGGTTTATTGGAAGAAGGCACAGCAGCGTTGCATGAAAACGGCGTAGACTGGGTATATATCACCCAGAAAGCGAACGCTAATGTGAGCGGTACCAAACTGCGCATCAACGCCAGCGACCGGCGTCCCGGCGACTTGCCCGGCAATAAGGTAGAAAGAGAAGAGGTGATTGCCTAAGCCTGCTCATCTTTCTTAAAACAAGAATCCGACCCGCCACAGGTCGGATTTTTTATTATGTCTGTATTAGCCTGTATTTATTGTCTTGCCCTGTATTGCGATTCTCTGACTTCTCTTTTGAAGTCATCAGTAATAGAAACAAAGTTGACAATCCATTGAGCCATTTCAGATACACGGACGTTTGCAATTGCCCCCGAAGTACCCCATATGGTGTCGTAATGTCTGTTAGCGCCTTCGCAAAGCTCAACGACTAAGCCAATCTTTCTTTGAAATGTTGAAGTGTGTTTCTTTGCTTCATCATACTCTATGCTTGATAGAATACCCGATATACTTAAAAAATGGTGCCTTTCGTGTTGAATCGTGCATTCATAGTTGTTGATCCGTGTATTAATCTTGATAGAGCCTTGTTGCTCCCATACCCGAATGCGATTGCCTAACATGCGTCTTAGCGCATCCACTATCTGAGGCAGCAAAAGATACGGATGTACATCAAGCTCTCTGTCAGCAACTGTAATTGGGTGGCTATCAGGTCTCATTTCAAAGGAAAGATACCGCTTACAAAAATCCATGAGTTCGCTATGTTCTTCCTTAGTTTGTGTCTGGTATCCTAACTCTATAGAATTTATCTCAGAGCTAAGCAAAAGATTGAGCGAGGTCACAATACCATACTTTTCATTCATATAGAGCTTAGCATGTAGATCAGGAACAGCCGTATAATCAATGTCCAGCCTTTCTAACTCATCAAAGGTTGCGCTATTGCTTGGGTCATCACGCACAAAGACATACAGGAGTATTTGCCTATCCCGCAGTTACTCTAATTTCTTTAAAAGTTTGTACCATCTACTGATCTTGACGTACGGCGATACCAGAATGACAAACGTATCGCTTTCATCCAGTAACGTCATGATTTTGCTGGACAACTCAGGGGGTTTAATAAATTTCATACAATAGATAAAGATTAACTTCTATACTGTTTTATTTTGTCTGTATGACCATACCGCCAAATCTTGCCTCATTTTTAAAGATTTAAACTGCGTTTATACTTGGCATATCTTTTCTTCACCTCTTCCCTGGCGGTATGTAGAGTATTTAATGCTCCGTTCTTTACTTCGTGAAGCTTATATACAGGATACTCGTCAAAAAGGCTAAAGTTAGACTGCTTACAAAAGTAAAAGGTATCAAAGGCATTACAGGTACCGGAACGTTGCAAGGGAAAATAAAAGGCTACCATATTTGAAAACAAGTTGTTAAGAGACAAACCCTGTACGGTCTCAATCATTTGTACTTCTCCTTCCAAACAACTTTTGGTCTCACAATAACAATCACATAATGTCCATTCATTGCCATCTTGGGAGCGTATGTATAAATCTTCCCGGATGATTGCATCAAAGAGAAATTCTGGTGCTTTGTCTTCTGAGGTTCGTTTCGAAAGACCTATCCTGTATACAAAGCTTTGCCCCATATCAGCTATTTTTTCTGTATGGTAGCCTTTATGCCTTTTTTGTAAAGATGCTAACTTTTCACTTGGTTTTAAGACCTCTGCCTTGATATGTAGTTCATCCCTCTCTTCGAATTGATCATCATCTCCTAAGATATTAAACGTGCCTCCACGCTTCAGCAAGATTCGCTTGCCAGTTTTAGTATCCACCAGGTGGCCTTTGGTATATTTTATTTCGTAGCTTTTCATATCAGATAATGTTATTTGAAACGTGAGTGTTACGCTGACAATTAACAATATCCTTGCCTTTGAAGATATGTTTTTTGATAAAATGTCTCTTTATCTAGTGAGTAGCTCATCGACAAACTTTGTGGAAGCATACTCTCTATCTTTACATTGAGAAAAACATTAACGATATGCGCGAAGTGACGGAGGCACACGTTAAAAACGTATGCAGTAGTGGTTAGGCTATTTTATTGTCTGTTCACTACCCAATTAAATTCTTCGTCCATCAAAGGTATGACAGATACCCTTGGCTGACGGGTAATTAAGTGATCTTTAAAAATAGTTGTACCTCGTATAGAAGATAGACTAACCGGTTTAACTAAAGTTTTTTCCGGTAATCCCTGGAAACTCCACCACTTTCCTTCGCTGCTCGAAGCATCTGGAAACACATTTTGGCAAAGTACAACACCCCATATTTGTTTTTGCCAATAATACAGTACCTGATCTCCAGGCTTCATCGCCTGAATGTTTTTAGCCGCCTGGTGGTTACGAATGCCATACAATTCAAAACTGCCATTGAGCAGTACTTTCTCCCAGGAGCGGGTCTTAAATGGACTTTTGACCAACCAATATTTCATCTCATTGTGGTACTTTGTCTTGTTCCCGTAAGGCTCTATAAATTTTCAGATAGTCAGTTGGTTTGCCTAAGCGGCGTAGGTTTTCTTTCTGAGCAAGAACTAGGCCGGTATAGCGACGTGCGTACCAGTTTTCAACTTCTTGAATATCATCTTCATTGAATTCATAAATTTTATAAACTAGCATGTCTATCACCAACTGTTCATTACTTGCATAGTCGTAGCGTGGATTATTTTGCTGTTTTTTAACTAAAGATGAAACTAAATTATCAATCTTCTTAATCAACTCACCCTTTGGATTTCTTAGTACAAATATAAATTTTGCTATGTCATCACCGCTTGTATCAACTGAGTGTTTTATATAATTTTTTAATAGGTACTTCCCTAGTTTAGAAGCGAGTATCCCCAAAAGGATGAAGTTTGAATATATATCACAAAAAATCCCTGATCCCTTTGCTTCAAACACACCTCCACTATTCATCCGAAAGGTAGGTGCATAAATACCACTTATTGAAAACGTAAGACCACTTCTGAAGAAATACTCAGTGTTAAACCATCTAAATCCAGGATTTTTTCTCATATCATTTATAGCACCTTTTGCCCAGTTGATATAATATGGAGTAGGGACATGATAGTTGGGGAGCCAGCCACCTTCAGAGTCTGATTCACCGCCCTTTTCAAGTGGAATAAAACAATTTTGTAAGCTTTTCCAATCATTATTTAATCCCTTGATCTTTTCTTCATCAGAAAGTTCAGCGAGTTTTTTTCCTTTATAAATCATAAACTCTTCAATCGAGGGCAAGCCACCTCTAGTACCCTCTTTTGCACGTATATATTTACTGTTATTGCCGGTTGAAATGCCGTGAGGCGCAGCTCCTACGCTAGATAGCTTAACTATTTCTATGGTTGTGTTATTAAATGATATTTCAAAAGCATGTAATTGTTTATTTCCATGCTTAACCTCAACTTTTTTTGCATCAGGGTCATTCATGAAAGCAAAAAGTTTAGGGTTAGCTACAAAGAAAGGTAGGTTATTGTTTGTTGCTATTAATTGTTGCGGATATGTATAGATTCCATATTCCTCAGAGCTTTCACTTGTCCAGTCTTTACCCTGCATTGTATGTACGCTCTGGTCTGCTTTATTCAACTCTTCTTCCGGGCTTTCTTCGGCGGTGGTTTTATACAGCAGTTGCAGAAAGTGGTTATAATTTTCGTGTATACTCACCTGGGTCAAATCAGCCATCAGACATCGGTGCGTTGGGTAAAACTGCAAAATATTTTTTCCGCTACTATCTTGTATCTCGTTTTTCTCAACAAAGATAATAGCCGTATTCACCGTAGCTTTGAAAGTATCAGGATGTACTCTGACCATCTTGTGTATGTAGTGTCGCATCATTTGCTTTCGCAATGGCCTATGGGTCTTGATGGTCATAAAAGTATCGGAAACTATTAAAGATAACACGCCCTGATAACTGAGTGCAGTAGGGCGCTGTCCATCTCCCAAAAAGCGGGCAATAAATGCTCCATAAGGGTCTTTGCTCTCAATGCCCAATGCCTTTCGCACACTATCATCAATCTTGGTTCCTCCGTAAGGTGGATTGCCAATAACAATATGAAAGCCTTCTTTTATTTCAGGAAAGAAAACTTTTGGATTGAAAAAAGGTGCTGGTAATGAGGCATGTTTAAACCATTCTTTCAAAAAACCTATGTTTAAGACTTTCTGACCAGCCACATCACCAGGTTTTGCTTTGGATATTTTGGCAGCAAATTCGTGATATGGGTACAACGCATCCAACTTTTCTGCTATTTCTGCAACCAGATTGTTTTTTTCAGTTTGGTCTATTTCAGGGTTATAGTAATTATCTCTGGCTACCAGAAGGTCTTCGACAACCTGCTCTTTAAAAACATCAAGCTGCATACTTGCATCATTTAGGGAGTTGGCACAGATGATCTTTGTTTCAAGATTGGGCAATGCTGAAATATGATAGTTGTTTGCACGGTCATTCAGGTCGATTATTTGCTCCACCAGCAATGAGATAAAGAAACGAAGCTTAGAGATCATAATGGCTAATGGCTGGATATCAATACCGTAAATGGCATTACGTATCAGACCAAGCTTTCGGGCATAGTTTAAATCGTGTTTTTCAAACTCCTGGCGCATCTTTTCACGAAGCTCAGGTACTATTTTTCAAGCTGGCTGTCAATCCATAACGTATTATTTTTATCTACCATCCCTAGAATTTCTACCAGGCGGCTGAGTACCCCCATTGGAAAGGCTCCTGAGCCACAAGCCGGATCAAGGACTTTAATTTCATCTATAGCCAGTAAAATAGCCTTGCAGAAACCCTTGTCGCCTGTATCTAACTTGTGATGGTAAATTAAATTCTTGATCTTTTCGTCTCCGAAAGCACTAACTTTTTTATGTCGCTTAAAGTAAAGGAGCAGCGACTCGTTGATCATGTACTCAATCACCTTGCGTGGCGTATAGAATGAACCGGATTCTTTGCGGGCAGACTTGGCTACATTATCATCAGGGTCTATCTCAGCCAATAGGTTCTCAAACACCAAACCTAGCAGTTCAGGGTCTAAAGCTACTTCCTCTTCTAAAGGAGTATTCTCTGCAATAGTAAATTTGTAAGACGAAAGAATACGGTTGATGCCTCTGGTCTTTAATACTTTTTTACCACTTTGAACCTCTATTTCTTCTGCATAAAATAGTTCGTTAGGAATGCGCAATGCTTTATCATCAATTACATCATTGCCGTTATCTTCCTCCAATTTGTCAAAAAGACCTCCGTTGAGAAATGGAATTTTTTCAAATAGATCATACTGAAAATCTATAGGTAGGTATTGCTTCCCAAAAAAAGCTTTACGGTCTTTATCATTTATAGGCTTATTCAGACTCGTAAAGAAAATGTTTTGTAAGATACCTCGGTAATAACTATTCTCTTTGTTGAATCCATTACCACTTTCGTTTCCAAAAATCTCTCTAATACTACCGTCAAAATCTTCAAGCTCTAAAAGCTGGCGATCAATAAGCTTTCTTTCTTTCAGGAACCAACAGAAAATCATCCGGCTGATAAGTCGGACAGTGAAATTTTTCACGTTTTCTGTATCATCTTGATAATATGACGGCTTTACCGGTAGTTTTATTTGCTTGATGGCATAGTAGTACCAAGCAGAAATTTCCTTGTAGAATTTTTCATTCAGCACTTTAGTATCCAGTGCTTTTTGCCAGTATAAATATAAATTCTTGAATCTGGTTATAGCTTTAGAACCGGAACGTTCAATAGCTAAACTCTCAAGAATCTGTAAATGACCACGATGTGGTTTGTCAATGAAAATATCTCTTAGAATTGATATTTTGCCTGTTTTCTCTCCTTCTCTCCAGACTTGTTTATACTGTAGCCTATGCTGCACCCCAAATTTAGGACAGGCTAATAAAGTAGATTAACCTGTTTAAATTTGATCCTTATGAACAAGAAAGACAAGCGCAAATTCACTGCT
>JBBSNI010000166.1:0-11044 GCA_038232695.1 Cytophagales bacterium | reverse complement strand
GAGCGTAGTTGTCTCGCTGCCGGAAGTGATGGTTACACTGTTTTCAACCAGTCTCCCCTCATCAAAGAACCCGCCTACGATGTCGTAAGGCTGGAAAGGTACATCTACGCCGATAGGTGTTCCATTAGCACTGCCCCATAGCGGGTTGTTAGGGTCGGTAACGAAAAGATTATCATTTTTAAAATAGTATCCTTTGACAAACTCCGGGAACAGCAGGTCGTAACGCTCGCTTCTTCCTGTAGAAGTAGTGACCAACGGATGAGGAATAAAACCGGCAGGGGTAGCAGGCACGATCACATTGCCATCATCATCCACAGCACCGCCGTAGATGATCTGGGAATATTGGGTGCCATTCTCTGCATTGATCCGGTCTGCGTGGTTAGCAAAGGGAGCGCCCCAGTTGCCGATAAATCCGGCGTTGTACAAGCCATTGGAGCCTTGCGAATAGACATCCTGGTAAGCAGGCAGGTTGGAAACCTTTTCTACGTTGTAAGAACCGTTGTAGGTGACTTCCAGCCCTTTTTTGGCGTTCTTCTTCGCCGACTTGGTCGTGATCACCACCACCCCGTTGGTAGCCCGTGAGCCGTAGAGTGCAGCAGCAGCGGCTCCTTTCAGCACTGTCATAGACTGTATGTTGTTGGGGTCTATGTCAAAGGCACGGTTGGAGAAAGCTGAGTTGTTGACCTCGGTAGCCCCATCTACAGGACTGGCTGCGTTGGTAGAGTTGTCAAAAGGAATACCATCCACGACAAACAGCGGCTGGGTGTTGCCCGTCAGGGAAGAGATACCGCGGATGTTGATCTTGGTAGACTGACCGGGTGCGCCGCCGCCGCCGGTAATGTTCACACCGGGCATCTTGCCCTGTACGGCCCGTAGCGGGTCAGGCTCCGAACGCTGTGCGATCCTTTCTCCGTCTACGCTGGCTACCGAATAGCCCAACGCCTTCTTCTCCCGCTCAATACCGATTGCCGTTACCACGACTTCGGTGAGTTGGCGGGTGTCGGAAGTCATCACTACATCGATGGTAGAGCGGCCGTTGATCTCCACTTCCTGCGCGGCCTGGCCGATGAAGGTAAAGGAACGGGTGGTAGCTCCTTGTGGTACATTGACGCGGTAATTGCCTTCAATGTCAGTCACGGTACCTTGTGTGGTACCTTTTACAATAACGTTCACGCCTGGTAAGGCTGATCCGTCCTCAGCAGCCGTCACCTTACCGGACACTGCGCTCTCTTGAGCATACAGCGTAGTGGCAAAGCAAAGCATCAGCAACACGCTGCCGACTCCTGCTGAGAAGCGAGTTAGGAAACCCCGTAAAGGTTTTCTGGTAGAATTACATCTCATAGTTTAACGTTTTTGATTTAATAAAACATGATTGAAAATAAATAAACAAATAAAACAGAAATTCCGGAAGGCAATCCATCGCATGGAGGGAGTACACGCCGGGAGGTAGTAAAAACAAAGCTGATGGGATTACAGCCCCTTGGTCAGCATGTAGCAATGGCTGTAATCTTTACTATCAATTATATGTAAATTTTCTTCTTTTTGTAAAAGGCTAATATTGCAGAAGAAAAAATTGAGATTCGTATGAAATGCAATATAAAATGTTGAGTGCCATCTGCTTATCAATAAAATAGGTTGTAAAGGTAAATTTTTAAAATTAAAAACCAATTTCAATGATAAATTTTTCTCCCGGATTTGGCTTATTTACAGGAGAAAACCTGCTGATCTGGCGAATCTATTTTCAAGGGCTTCTCTTTCAGGGTTTTAAGATATGTAATAAAAGCAAAACATTCGTCACATTTCTGTAAAAATTTTACGGACGGATCAAAAGCCGGTACATAAATGCCTGTTGAGCCGCTACAGTGCGGACGATATACAGCCCAGGTGCAAGTCTTTCCAGGTTGAGTACAACTTCTTCTTGCCATTCTCTTTTTACCCGGAATAATTTTACCCGTTGCCCCTGCAGGGTATAGATATGAAGAGCGGTAAGACCCGGCGGCGCAGACTTCAGCCGGACGGCTTCTCCCACAGCAGCAGGGTTAGGGAAAAGCTGCGGAAGTTCCCTGCTCACTTCACCGGCGGTGGCTGTCACCGCACTGAGCGTTTGCACCGCCCGGCTCACACACCCGCCCGGCCCGGTCACACTGAGCGTTACCGTGTACGCTCCTTCACCGGCGAAGCGGTGTGTAGGATTTTGCTCCGTGCTAATAGTGCCATCGCCAAAGTCCCAGCGCCATTCGGTCACCGCTCCGCTGCTCTGGTCTGTGAACGGGATCACCTCAAAGGTGTTGACCGCCGGCCCGGGCACTTCAAACTGAAAAGCAGCCTCCGGCGACTCGAAGGTTTGCACGGTAAGGGTATCCGAAGTAGCCGTGCAGTTCAACCTGTTGTTGTGCACTTCTACAAAATAGTCACCTGCTTCTCTGACGGTGATAGACTGCGTGGTATCGCCCGTACTCCAGCGGTAGCTGTCGGCCGCTGCTACGCTAAGCACCACCGAGTCACCGGAGCATAGCTGCGGGCTGCCGCTCAACTGTAAGGTAGCATCTACGGCCAGCCTTACTTTTACTTCGGTACGCACGCTCTCTACGCTGTCGCCTGCATTGGAAACGAAGTAAGAAACCGGCTGTGTAATGGAATCTACCGTAAGTATAGTGCCCGTCTCTATGGGTTCGCCGCCTGTCTTGCTGGTATACCAGCGGTAAGCGTCAGCGCCGATGGCTTGTAGCCTCACAGAATCTCCATAACACACCACCACATCTGGCGCTAAGGGCTGCGGAATAGGCAAAACGACATTATACTGAAAGTCGGCTGCCTGTGCAGAAGCCAGCAGACTGTCTAACGACAAGGTGCCGTGCAAAGCAAAGGCAACCTGCACCGAGTCGCCCGGCACGATGGTATACGGACCGCTGCCTACCGTATGGCTTACGTCGGTGCCCTGATCTGAGGAGAAACCAGCCTGCTGTCGACCGATGCCGCTGGAAAGGCTCCTGAATTTTTCTTCATCCGTAAAATCGTCATACACACCCAACGGATTGTCTGTTAGGGCAGGGTCGTTGTCGATGGCAAAATAGTTGGGCTTGCCGCTGAGTTCCTGGATACCGGCAAACAAGCGTCCTTCTTCCGGGCCGCTGTAGACGTAGCCTGTGCGATATTCTTCGTTCCAGTCGGCTTTGTCGCCTTCGCCGCTGATGTCCCAGTCGGCATACAGGCCGGCGTAGAAGTTGCGGAGCGTATCCTGCCCGTCGTTGCGGATGGTGTATCGTACAATGACATAATTGTTATCAGGCTCTTCTACCCATGCCAGGGTTCGGTAGTTCACCGTCACGTCAGAAGCATTGTCCGCTGCATTTTCGTCGGTAAAGCTGCCCAGCACTTCGGAGTAAGAAAACCTGCCGGGCTGGATTTTCACGGCCTTTTCCAGCGGTACAAAATCATTGTCGGGGTCTTCGCCGTCGGTGCCTCGCACGGCGTTGGAGAGCCGGTCGGCAGAGGTGCCCAGCATCAGTCCCATCTCAAACAACAAATTGGTTTCTTCGAAAATAAAACCCATCCCCTGCTCCCGGGTATCCAGCGTATTGTCCTGGTAGCCTATGCGTCCGTTGCTGCTGATAGAGGTAGCCACCAGATTTTCCTGGATGTTCAGGTAACCGGGGTTGACCAGCACGTGCAGGTATTCATAATCCTGGTACAGCCCGTCGCTGTAAGTGATCAGCAGCATAATACTGGTATTTTCCGGCGCATCCCGGCTGATAAGCATACGAAAAGGCGAGGCAGCGTTGTTAGCCGTGGCGTTCATTGCCAGGGCACCAAGGGCTACTTCAGCATCCAGCACGGTCGCATACTCGCTGCCGGTAGACAAAGTGGCGGTCAGTGCGCTGGTCGCCGGCCAGAGGTAATTGATAAACTCGGCAGCAATCACCATCGTATCGCCTTCCTGGGGCACTTCGCCTGCCGTGTTGCGGATAGTGTTGCTTTGTATCCTGACAGAGGGCAACTGCTGCGTCAGGGCGTTGAGCACATCCAGGCGACCCTTACCCAGGCGGTTAGACGGATTTTCGGGGTTGTCATAGATACCGGCATCCGCCGTTACGCGGAGGATCTCGCCGATCTGCATCCCGCTCATGTCAGGATATTGCGCTTTGATGAGCGCGGCCGCCCCGGATACGATGGGCGCCGAAAAAGAAGTGCCCTGTACACTGGTATACCGGCTGCCAAAGGTAGTGGTGTAGATGCCCGTGCCGGGTGCGCTGATGTCTACCTGCAAGCCGGTATTGGCAAAAGAAGGTTTGATGTCGTCGCGATTGGTAGCGGTGACGGAGAGTACATGGTCGTAGCTGGCGGGGTAGTTGTCGATCTCTTCGCCTTCGTTACCGGCGGAAGCCACCACCAGGCAGTTCTTTTCCAGTACGGCATAGTTGATGATGTCCTGCACAAACTGGCTTCGTCCGGGTCCGCCAAACGACAGGTTGATAATATCCACTTCCTGGTCGGCCATATAGCGGATACCCAGGTAGCCTGCGTAGATAGAATTGGCGGTGTCGCCTGCATACGAATGTTTGGTGACCAGAAACCGGGTGTTGAAGCCTACCCCGGCGATGCCCTTGCCGTTGTTGGTGTTGGCTACGGCGCAACCGGCCACATAAGTGCCGTGTGAGAAGCCCTCCTCAGGCTGTTCGTCAGGATCATTATCTTGTTGTATGTCGTTCACATCGTCGCCGATAAAGTCCCATCCCCACACATTGTCTATATAGCCATCGTTGTCGTCATCTACGCCATTGTCCGGGATTTCATCTTCGTTGATCGCTTTTTTGTCCACCAGATCAGCGTGGTTTTTATCAATGCCGGAGTCTACGATGCCGATGACGATATCTTCGCTGCCGCGGGTAATATCCCAGGCTTCAAAAGCCCGGATCGTTTCCAGGTAGTTTTGCCTGCTAAGCTGCGGGTCGTTGGGGGTAAAGTGTGCTCTCTGCACATAGGAAGGCTCGGCATACTCGACCATGCCGGTGGCATACACCCGGTTGATGGCTTCCTCGATAGACAGTTGCGGGTCGATGCGGAGCATATACAATAGCGACAAGTCTACGACGG
Source organism: Cytophagales bacterium (assembly GCA_038232695.1). Classification (GTDB taxonomy): domain Bacteria; phylum Bacteroidota; class Bacteroidia; order Cytophagales; family Cyclobacteriaceae; genus JAJNNC01. The sequence continues at coordinate 5,950 of JBBSNI010000166.1, read as the reverse complement.
GCGGTTTTTGCCGCGCCTGCTGTGTTTGGGAGGCCGTGGAGGGAGCAGCCATAGACGTGGCTTCGCGGATGCCCAGACTTTGCCGGAGGCGGCTGATGGTTTTTTCACGGGCAGCCGTACTTTTGAAAGCATCGCGGTAGGCAGGTTTGAGTTTGAGCAGCACCACGCCCGGCTGGTAATCACGACCCGTGATGTTTTTTTCAAGCTGAAAATAAGGACGCTTGGCCTGGGCATATACGCCCGTACAGAAGATGAGCGGTAATAAAAAAGTAAAGCGGATGCTTCGGTAGGTAGATTTCATGCACAAAAAGATTCAGACCGGGCAAAATACAAATATTCTTTGCAAAGGAAACGCAGAAAGCCAGGAAATCGCGCAGCGTATTTTTGGCAAATCTGCTCAGAAAGTGTAGGGCAGGCGACAAAATATTTAAATATCTGTTGCTGTTTAGGATTTGCATAGATTCTAGGTAGCTTGCCACAGACCTTGAATTAAGGCTTACCCTGACACAAACTATTATCTTTTCACAACTTCCTATGAAAAAATTACTTTTTCTGCTACTATTGACGATAAGCTACCCCATAAAAACAAGTGCCCAGGCTCCACCCTTGCCTTCTCATGCGTATGAATGGAAAACGATTCCTGTAGAAAAGACGAAAACAGGAGAAAGAAGGCAATTTTTGAAGGGTCCTACCAAGACCTTACAACATTTTGAGATTCATGCTACGAACCTCGCCCCGGGAAAAGCATCCCATAAAGGTCATGTTCACCAGGATATGGGAGAACTCATTTTAGTAAGGGAAGGGAAAGTAGGCATCATGATCAACAATAAAGAAAAGACATTAGGCCCGGGCAGTATTGCGCTGGCTACTGCCGGTGATGAGCATGGCGTGTATAATGCAGGTACTACCACAGCTTCTTATTACATCATCCGGTGGAAATCAAAGATACCGGTTGATTTGGACAGATCGCGCAAAAATGGTGGATCAGTATTCTTTGATTATACAGACATGAAATTTGAAGAGAATCAAAAGGGTGGCAGAAGAGCCGTTATGCGCAGACCTACCGCTACACTGAAAGAGTTGGAAATGCATATCACTACGCTCAATGAAGGGATGACCAGCCATGCGCCTCACGTGCATGTTGATGAAGAAATCATTGTGATCTTAAAGGGAGAAGTTGAAGAAATGATTAATGGCAATCCTTACCATTTGGGCCCAGGATCCGTTATCTTTTTAAGTTCTATGGATCCACATGGTATCCGCAATGCAGGGAAAAAACAGTGCGAATACTATGCAATACGCTGGGTGTCTACTGCCGAATAAGTATGGCTCATGCTTGTCTGGCAAAGGAACATTCGCCTCGCCCTTATCTATATAATACTGACCAAATTTGAAAGTAATAATAGTATCTGCTACAACAGCATGTAGTGGTTGCTTTAGCTTGTAGATGGGCCCAAAAAAAAGCTATCATCAAGCTTGCGTATATTCCTGTTCTTTTCATATTCATAGTTGGTTTAAACGATCTGCGTTTTACTTTTGATCAATCCATAGGATAGATTTACAAAGAACAGCATCTGACTAAAACCCCTAAAAATATCGCTGTCAGCATCCCAAAATCTAAAGATGCTATGACATAGATCGTATCATAAAGTTGTAGATCAAGTGTAGAATTAATCCCTGTCAACGAAACAATTATAAAAATTGGAATCGCTATCCAAAGGATTTGATATGGTCTGTTTTTTAGCATACTATACTCATCTTTTTTTAGCTTACTACCAACCCCTATCGTCCATATAGCTGGCTATGGCATCTATATTCAGTGTACGATGAAAAATACGTTTAACTTTTCAAATTAAACAATTATTATTGATCTTTTTACGAAGGCAAATCTCGAATAACGCTGTCATGATGTACAAGACAAAATCTCAACTCGTTTCCTCCCTTGTTTTTGTAGGGCTGCTCAGCATAGCCTATATGTACTTCACACCGCAAGGTAGTTTTGATCCGACACAGTTTGGATTTTACTGGTCTATCTTGAGTGCTTTGTTTATTGTTCTCCTTATAGACTGGTTGGTACCCAAACTGCTGCTTAAAACGAGCCCTGTCGTAGCACCCGCCTTGGGAAAACAAATTACTTTACTGCCGGAAGTAGGAGAAGTTCTTTTAGAAGAAGGCGCCAGCCATTTCAAAGGAAGAGAAGCAGTCGGTGGCAAACTGTTTCTGACAGAGGAAAAACTAATCTTCAAATCGCACCGGTTTAACATACAAAACCACACAGAAACCTTTCTTTTAGAAAAGATACAAAACGTAACTCTGGTAAAAGACAGATTGCTAACCTTTGATTATGAAGGAAAGCCTCACAAGTTTACAATCATAAAAGCAGAACAGTGGGTGGAACGTCTTTCTAAATTTGCTTTTTGATCATCTGCAACGCAAAGCTTTTGCGTCAGGCAACAGAAAAATGCTCCAGAGGCGTTGCTTCAACCACAGCCTCCCGGTTGAGAGGCCCGTAAATATGTGGGAAAAGTTCTCCGGGTGTAGCCGAGCCGTCCGCTGCTTCTTCGTAGCGTATCTCTGCCCGTACTTTCAAGGGGTCTATAGTAAGTACCCACCAGTCTTGGGCAGCAGCAAACCGGCTATTTTGCTTCATTTGATGCAGTTGGTGGCGGGTCGCTGCGTGTATAAAACCGTCTTGCTGCCAAGAAGCAGGCTGATAGTTTTTCTGCGGCGCTTGCCAGTCGGCTGCGCGGGCAATGTGATAGATCATTTCGCTTTTATGGGCTAATTGCTCCCTGGTAAAATGCACAAAAGCCTTCAGGTGGCTGCTGATATAATTCAAAGAAAAATCATGCTCTTTGACCGTGTCCTGCACCGTCAGTGTGGGGTGATGCAGCCAGCCGGTATAAAAAGCCAGGGAAGACAAGACAAACAGAAGGAACAAAGGCCAAAGGCTGTACAAATTTAGAAAGATCGCCAGCAGGGAGAAGGGCGCCACAATGCCCCCTGCCACCAGCGGCAGCAGCCAGCGCCGCTGCCGGAAGGTAATGTCTTTGATCTGCTCCCGCTCAAAACGGGTGGTCTTTCCGCGGTGAATGATGATGAGATGCCGGTTGGTCAGCACCCCTTTGTTCTTTTCATCCTTTGCCTGTTGCAAATAACAGAAAGCCAGCGTCTCTTCCATGCCACAAAGGTAGGGATAAAGTGGGAGGTTAGAAGACGGAAGACGGAAGACGGAAGAAAAACTTCGGTCTCCGGTCTCCCGTCTTCCTCCTTCAAAGCTGCAAGGTAAAAACCGTGCCTTCGCCTACCACCGAGCGGGCCGTCAGGTTGCCCTGGTGCATCTGCATGATCCTTTGTGAAAGGCTTAGTCCGATACCCGACCCATTGCTTTTAGTAGTATAAAAGGGAATAAATATCTTCTCCAGCGCTTCCGGCTCTATGCCCGGCCCGTTGTCAGCAATATCGATCAGCACCCGCTGCTCGTGGTCGGTGTATACCCTCAGGCTGATGCTGGGGTTGGGCTCGTTGTTGATGGCTTCGGCGGCGTTCTTCAAAATATTGATCAGCACCATCTCGATGAGCTTAGGGTCCAGGCGCGCCATCAGGTTGGGCGGATTGATGCTCATAGAAAAACGGATGTGGCTTTTGGCTACGCCTGCCCGGATGAGCTTGACCACTTCTTCCATCACATCTTTGATATGTACTCTTTTGAATTCGGGCTGCGGAATGTTGGTGAAATTACGGTAAGCTTCTACAAAGTTGACCAGCCCTTTGCTGCGGTTTTCGATAGTACGCAGGCTCATAGTAATGTCCTCAAAAGATTCCTGGTTGAAGGTGATCGTGCCGTTCTCGGTAATAATGTCTTCTTCTATAATATCGATGGCTGTGCCCGCCAGCGAGGCAATAGGCGTGATGGAGTTCATGATCTCGTGGCGCAGCACCTTGGTCAGGTTTTGCCAGGCTTCTATCTCCTGCTGCTGTAGCTCCGAGAGAATATTTTGAATAGAGATAAGCCGGTAGATCGTCCCTCTGAGCCGCAGTTCGGTAGCGTTGACAGACAGGTGCAGGTCGGGACTGGGCTTGACCAGCGTTTTAGCACCCGGCGGCAGGTTTTTGATGATATGATGCAGTTCGGGGTTGACCGCAGCCAGATCATCGATATTGATCAGTTGGTTGGCTTTCAGAAACCGCTTGGCGGTGTTGTTGAGCAACTCAATCTTGCCGGATTCTTCATAAGAGAGCAAGCCTACGCTGACGTGTTGCACCACCGTTTTCAGATACTGCCAGTTTTCTTCTTTTTCGGCACGTGCGCGGCGGAAGGCTTCAAAGACTTCGTTAAACATATGGTTCAACTCCCGGAAGCTTTCGCCCAAGCGACTGTCTTTGCTAAAGCCTGCCGTAAAGTCGGAGTAGCGGACAGCCTCCAGAAAGCGCGTCAGCTTGCGGTTGGTTTCCAGCACATACTGGTATAGCTCGTACACCTGGTAAGTCACCAGCAGCAGTATAATCACGCCGCTCACATACTTTTGGGTATAGACCAGAAAGTAAAGGCAAAGCGAAAGACTGCTGGCCAGCAGCAGCACCCTGACGAGCAACGTCCACCAAAATCTTTTATATATCATACTTTTCCAGCCTGCGGTAAAGCGAGGCGCGTGTAAGTCCCAGGTCGCCGGCGGCTTTGGAGATATTGCCGCCATGTTTTTTGAGTACCTTGCGGATCAAGAGTTTTTCTACTTCTTCCAGGTCATAATGGTCTATAGAAAGTTCTTGTTCTTTGTTAGGTTTTGTATTGTCTGTGTTCAGGAAGAAATCTTCGGGTTGCAGGGCAGGTTTGTTGCTCAGGATCACGGCGCGTTCTACGGCATGTTGCAACTCGCGCACATTGCCCGGCCAGGGATATTTCTGCATTCGCTTGATGGCGCTGGGGCTGATGGAGTGAATAGACTTGTTGTACTTCTTGGCATAAATATTCAAAAAGTGAGCAGCCAGCGGCTCCAGGTCTTCCACACGTTCGCGGAGCGCAGGCAGATGTATCTCTATGGTATTGATGCGGTAGAGCAAGTCCTGGCGGAATTCATTGTCCTGCACCATTTCGTACAAAGGCATATTGGTGGCGGATACGAAGCGTACATCCATATCGATTACTTTGTTGGAGCCTACCGGCGTAACGCGCTTGTTCTGCAAGGCGGTCAGCATTTTAGCCTGCAAAGGCAGCGTCAGGTTGCCGATCTCATCCAGAAACAGGGTGCCGCCGGAAGCTGCCTCAAAACGCCCTATGCGGTCTTGCTTGGCATCTGTAAAAGAGCCTTTCATATGACCAAACAACTCGCTCTCGAAAAGCGATTCGGTTACCGCACCTAAGTCTACGTTGATAAATACCTTGTCGCCCCGCTTTGAATGGCGGTGGATGGCGCGGGCAATAACCTCTTTGCCGGTTCCGTTTTCTCCCAGGATCAACACATTAGCATCCGTACCGGCTACCTGCTCTATGGTCTCAAACACCTTGGTCATGGCAGGGCTGTTGCCGATGATGTCCTGGAACTTATGATTAATATCGGCATTAAATATCTCCTGCTGGGAACGCAACTGGCTGACCTCGTGGCGCGAGGCGCGGAGCCGCATGGCGGACAGCACGGTAGCCAGCAGTTTTTCGTTGTTCCAGGGTTTGAGTACAAAGTCGGTCGCGCCTTCTTTGATGGCTTTCACAGCCACATCCACATCGCCATAGGCTGTGATCATGACTACCACGGCAGAGGGGTCGCGCTCCAGGATCTGATCCAGCCAGAAGAAACCTTCCTTGCCGCTGCTCACATCTTTGGTAAAGTTCATATCCAGCAGGATGACATCGTATTGCTCGTGGCTGATAAGCGATGGAATGGCGCCCGGGTTCTTTTCTGTATCAACCTGGAGGAAGTGCCGCTTGAGGAAAATCTTGGCAGCCTGGAGGACG
>JBBSNI010000165.1:0-11112 GCA_038232695.1 Cytophagales bacterium | reverse complement strand
CCTAAGCTATCAGCGGAAGCAGTGGTGGGTCTCGCTGAAATACAACTATTCTCAAAACGAAATTGCGTCCTTCCAGCCGGAGATAGATAGCGCGACTAACCGGCAGGTAATGCGTTCACAAAACCTAAAATATTTGCAGTCTTACGGTATTCATACCACATTACCGATAGCGATCACTTCCTGGTGGGAATTTCGTAACGATGTATCTCTTTATTACTATCAATACCAAACGCAACACCTTAACAATAATGCAAAAGGCGATCTGTTAAGTTTTACCTATAACGGCACCAACTCCTTTCTGCTACCGAAAGGCTACTCAGTAGAAATTACAGGCTATTTTCAATCGGGATCGCTCATAGGGCTTTACCATGTTGAGCCACTGGGTCGCTTAGATATAGGATTGAAGAAACAACTCAAAGAGGAATGGGGTACGATTAGCATTGTGGGAACCAATTTGCTGAATACCAGTGCTTGGAGAGGAAATGTAAACATTCCGGCGAAAAATACTCAAACCTTCTTCTCCTATAACTGGGTGTTGAGGGGTGTCACTCTCACCTATACCAAAACCTTTGGGAATAAGAAACTAAAGAACGTAAACATCAAATCAGGTTCGGAGGCGGAGCGCAAGCGAGTGCAATAGTGCGCCGGGAAAGCTAAGTTCCTGCAGATTATTTTCATTACACCTGACCCTGCCCGGGGATTCAGAACAGAAAACTTTTGTCAATGATGAAACAGCCCCTGTTGCTTATTTCTATGAGTCTGCTTTGGATACATCCTGCTTGCTCACAACCCATTATTAAAGTCTGTGGTAGCGAAGACTCTCTGGCAGTAAAAGAACAGGTCGCTCAGTATCTGGCTCATCTGGAGGTTAGGGAGAAGGTATATCTTTCTGTAATTTTTTCTAAGCATATGCCCGAGAAGCTGGAAGGAATGACCTTCTGTCTGGCTTCACCCGAAACTAATAGTTACCAGTTCATTAAAGTACGGATAGATGCCCGTCTGAGTATAAAGCAACAAAGACTGGTGCTGGCGCATGAAATGATCCATGTCAAACAATACGCCAAGGGAGAACTCCTCGTGCTCAGTCATCAGCAGGTGATGTGGAAAGGACAAAAGTTTCGGTATAAACAGACTCAACGGTTGTATACTCCCTGGGAATCAGAGGCTTACCGAACGGATAACCTGTTTGCCAGGCGATACAAAGAACAACTTGAAAAACCATTTGAATTTGAAAAACCGCTTACTGCTTCCAAAATTGACCCTTAACACGATTAATTGTAAGTTTACGCCCCCTGCTGCCGGGCTGGGACTGGGTGCTGGTGCTGGACGATGCTGCCAAAAACTATCCACCGCCGGGGCAATCCACGTAGGAGAAATGATAATCATTCATTAGTATTGAATAATGTTGTTCAATACTAATGAATGATTTTATTGATCCAGGGCATCCAGTCTCTTTTCTACACTTGATAACCGCTGCTCGTGGTCGCTGATGTGTTCGGGGATAAACTGTATAAAGTCGCCCATTTCTTCTTTGAATTCGCTGAACGAACCCTTCAACTCACCTGTAGACTCGTGCAGACTCGTTATTTTGGCATCCATATTGACCAATGCCCGGTTCACTCGCTGCTCAAACTCTTGGAACTTGTCCATATTCTTTACATATTTGGTATGTCTCGAAGTACGGAAACCTTACTTGTATTTCCAAATCTTTTCCAAAAACTATCTGCCGCCAGACAGCAAACAAAATAGTCGCTCAGCGACTTTAAGCAATGCTCAGCATGAGCGCAACCAACCAACCATCCTATACTATGACAAATCCAATCATCATCTTTGGCGCAGGCGGCATGGGCAAAGCCGCCCTGGAAATCTTTCAGTCCAACGACCTGCTCGTCTATGGTTTTCTGGACGACCAGGAAGCATTGCACGGCACGGAGATCAACGGAGTAGCCGTGCTGGGGCGCACCGATGATCATGGCTTTCTCAAACTCATCGGACAAAAGTGCGACGCCTTCGTTGCCATCAGCGACCGGGCGGTGAGAAAAAGCCTGTTTAAGATGCTCAACGAGCGCAGGAAAGTCATGCCTGCCAACGCCGTACACAAAGCCGCCGTCGTCTCCGGCCACGCCTACATTTCTTACGGACTGTTTGCCGACGCCGGTGCGGTTGTTGGCAGCGGCGCCAAAGTAGAGGTAGGCTGTGTGCTGCACACCCACGCCGTGGTAGAACATGAAGCCACCCTGGGCAAATATGTGCAGCTTGGCGCAGGCAGCATCGTCAGCGCAGGTGCTACCGTAGGAGACGAGGTGTTTGTCGGTGCAGGGGCGGTGATTGCCGGTCCGGTGACCATTGGCAAAGGCGCCCGCATTGGCGCTGGTTCGGTGGTGGTGGGCGCTGTGAAGGAAGGAGAAACGGTGTTTGGTAACCCGGCGAAGGCAATAGAGACCTAACAGTTTAACATCTGGAAAAAAGTAAGGGATACCCCGGTTTACCGGACAGGCCTATGCCCGGAAAAGAGAGGAACAAAGACACCTAAAACAGGCATGTAAAAGAAATCAGGCAACGCTATAACTAAAAAATTGTTCATTAATTTGGTTTTTACTTGTAATCGTTGTTGGTTTTCTGCTATATTTAGCACAATTTACAGACTTTACACTGTATTACATGTCTAACTTTTACATTAAATTTGGTTACTGTGGAAGACAATCAAGAAAAAGAAAGAGCAGAGATTTATTCTCAGAGAGTAAGAGCCGGTAAGCGCACTTACTTTTTCGACATCAAATCTACCCGCTCCAACGACTATTACCTAACCATTACCGAGAGCCGCCGGAGATACAAAGACGACGGCTACTTCTATGAAAAGCACAAGATCTTTTTGTACAAAGAAGACTTCAACAAATTCATGGCTGCCCTGCAGGAAACTATAGGGCATGTCAAAGAAGAGTTGATGCCGGATTATGATTTCAATCAGTACGAGGAGGAACCGGAGGAAGAGACGACCAAGGTAGATGACGAACTGAAGTGGGAGTAGCTCCTGCCTGACCCATTGCCTGTCAGCCCTTGAGTATTCGGGGGCTTTCTTTTTGCTTTGCCCGTATGATCAATAAGAGTATTCTGTATATCCTGCTGGCGCTGCTGGGTTTTGTACTGTTGGCCTGGATATTTTCCAGCATATTCGCCTACTTTGCTATCGCCCTGGTGCTATCGGTCATCTTCTCGCCGCTTACCAATTTTATCAGCCGCCTGCAACTCTATGGCATGAGCATACCCCGCACGGTAGCGGTGGTCATGTCTTTTGCCGTGATCGCCGTGCTGCTCTATCTGTTTGTCGTGCTCTTTATTCCCCTGGTCAGAGCCCAGGTAGAACTGATCAGCCGCCTGAATTTTGACAATGTCTTCACCCGTGCCAGCTTACCCTTGCAAAGTGTGGAAACCTTTCTGTTGGAACACAACATCGTGGAGTATGCACCTGGCTTTCTGGTAGATAACGTACGTACCAACCTGCTCTCGCTGGTGAGCAATGTGCGGTTTGGCGAAGTCTTCAACCAACTCATCACTTTTACGGGCAACTTCTTTGTAGGCCTGCTGGCGGTGGTGTTCATTACTTTTATTTTGCTCTACGAAAAAGGCATCCTGCGCCGACAAGTGATCAGGATGATCCCTAACCAGTATTTTGAAGTATACATAGGCGCTATTTATAAGATAGAAACGCTGCTGTCCAACTACCTGGTCGGGCTGCTCTTTCAGGTGGTTTCTATCTTTTGCCTGGCCTCGCTGGGGCTGGGTTTGCTGGGTGTCAAATATGCCCTGACCATCGCGGTCTTTGCCGCCCTGGCCAACCTGATCCCCTATGCCGGGCCTATATTAGGGTCCGCCTTTGGTATCTTTGTAGGACTGTCTACGATGGCGCCGGGCAGCATGAGCAACGATATGATCATACTGTCTGTTAAGATCATCTCCGTGTTTGCTGTCGTTCAGATCATAGACAACCTGTTTTTGCAGCCGCTCATTTTCTCAAAAAGCGTAAAAGCGCATCCTTTAGAAATTTTTATTGTTATTTTTGCGGGCGCAACGATTGCCGGCGTGTTAGGCATGATCGCCGCCATTCCGGTATATACCGTCGTGCGTGTGGTCGCCTCCGAAGTGTACACCGGCTACAAGCAATATTATATTTTTAAAGCCAAATAGTGAAGCAATCATGAGTTTACAATGCGGTATCGTAGGCTTGCCCAACGTAGGGAAGTCCACCTTATTCAACGCACTTTCCAGTGCCAAAGCAGAAGCTGCCAACTTTCCTTTTTGTACCATAGAACCCAACGTAGGCGTGATCAGCGTACCCGACGAACGGCTCCAGACGCTCGAGTCGCTCGTCAGGCCGCAAAAGGTAGTCCCTACGACCATAGAGTTTGTCGATATTGCCGGACTGGTCAAAGGCGCCAGCCAGGGCGAAGGGCTGGGCAATAAGTTTCTGGCTAATATCCGGGAGGTAGACGCCGTCATCCACGTAGTTCGCTGTTTTGCCGACGACAATGTGGTGCATGTGGCCGGTAAAGTAGACCCGGTGTTCGACAAAGAGATCATCGATACCGAACTGCAACTCAAAGATCTGGAGTCGGTGGAGAAGAAGATACAGCGGCTGGAAAAGATCGCCAAGTCGGGAGATGCCAAAGCCAGAAAACAGCTTGCCGTCGTGCAGGCCGTGAAGCAGTACTTGGAGCAAGGACAGAATGTAAGGTCTTTTGCGCTGGAAGACAATGATCGGGAAGCTTTGGCAGACCTGCACCTGCTCACCCAGAAGCCCGTGATCTATGTAGCCAATGTAGACGAAGCCTCCCTGCATACGGGCAACGAATATGTAGAAGCGCTGCGAGAGGCAGTAGCCCGGGAGCAGGCAGAAGTGATCGTCATCAGTGCGTCTATAGAAGCCCAGATCGCAGAACTCGACCCGGAAGAGCGGGAGGTATTTCTGGAAGAATATGGACTGAAAGAATCCGGGCTTAGCAAATTGATCAAAGCTTCTTATCAATTATTGCGTTTAATTACCTATTTTACGGCAGGGGAGAAAGAGGTCAAAGCCTGGACGATCAGGCGCGGCTGGAAAGCGCCCCAGGCGGCAGGCGTCATTCATACTGACTTTGAGAAAGGTTTTATCAAAGCAGAAGTGCTCAAACTGGGCGATTACGTCAAATATGGCTCAGAACAGGCTTGCAAAGAAGCGGGCAGGATGGCCATAGAAGGCAAGGAATATACGGTAGCCGATGGAGATATTATGCATTTTAGGTTCAATGTATAAAAGTTTTTTTGTTAAGGTCATTTTTATAGCTTTGTAGGTATATTTTACTAAAAATGAGCACAGTATAGGGTTGCTACTAAGTATTTATACACAAAAATACAGCTAACGCCTAAACATTATGCCTGCTAATTCCTTGAATAAGAGTATTGTGATACCTGGTATTTTTTCGTCGTACCGTAATAACGTCATTTTTTGAGAGTCCGCATTGTCTTTATATTAAAGAACAAAGGTTCTTTCGTCCCCTTTCATCATCAGTATCTGCTGGCGCAACTGATCAAAGGTATTCTGGTAAAAGGGGGCGAGGAGCAGTTCATTAATTCTAATCTGTACAACTACTCTGGCCTGAAAGGGCAGACCAAGATTAGCAGGAGTGGACTGCATTTCTACTCGAGCCGGGTGACGCTGGTGTTTTCTTCTGCCAACAAAGCACTGATTGACTACTTTCTTAGACATCTTTTCAGCTTTCCGCAAATTGATGTAGGCACCATGATGCTGATCCCCGAACTGGTAGAAAAAGAAGACGAACAAACCCTCACGGATGCTACCAAGTTTGTCTGTATCTCTCCTTTGGTGCTGATCAAGCCTTCTTTTAGTGACGATCGCGGCAAAAAGTTCATCAATCCGCAAACGGATGCTTTCTCTGACCTGCTCTACGAATCTACCATGATCAGGATGGAAAAACTGGGTGGCTACGCGCCGGAAGCCCTGGAAGAGTACTATAAGTTTCAGCTTGTCCCTGACAAAGACTACCTGCTCAAGATCAAAGAACAGCAGAAAAAGTTTGCCCGTATCTATCCGCTCTACGACCAGGATGTAAAGTACGAGATACGGGGCTATACCTTTCCTTTTACGCTGTACGCCGCCCGCGAGGTACAGGAATTTTTGTTTGAAAACGGATTAGGGCAATACACCCACAAAGGCTTCGGCATGTTGGATATGGCACAGTCGGCGCCCGGCAAAGGAACAACGCCCTACGACTTTGAAAAGTGAGAAGCATTGAGCATTGAGTGTTTAAATATTCAATATTCAACCGGGCGTCGGGCGCACTCAATGCTCAAGTAAGAAATAGCAAAGTGACAAAGTAGAGTTAATAAGCCGTAAATCCACCAGGTTAAACGCATTAAAAGGTGCGCTGGAGGGGGCAAAATCGCGGAGGGTGCGTTGGGTTTTGTGGGTGGCGTGATATTTTGCCCAAGACTTTTGACGGTCCGCCGCAGCGGTTACTTTTGACGGTCCGCCGCTGCGGTCGATTGCAAAAGTAACAAAGCGAACAAGGGCATGAATAGCACGAATTGCAATTGAATAATAACAAATTAAGCTTGTCTGCCTTCTATTAGTAAGGCTTCCAGCCTATGTGGCCCAGCCTTGTAGGCATGATGCCTACCAATAATAGGCACGATCATTCCATGACGGGCAAAGGACGTCCGGCCTGGATGGCTCGCGCCAACAGAGAGAGCGATAGGAATGACGTTTTTTCCTTAACTTAATGACATTGAACGCGCGCCAGGTTTTGAGTATGTTGATTAGCGGCTGAACAGACTGGTGTAGCCTACTAGCAGGTCGGCGCGGGCGCCTATGGGGCGTACATACACGAAAATCTCGTACTGGTCTTCGGTCTGAAAATAGTTTCCTTCAAAGAAGTAAGGGTTTTGCTCCCCTTTTACATAATACATATAATTGTAAAAACCCTGTTTGAGCAAAATGCGGGCAGTATAGGCTTGCAGTGTAGCATCGTACTGCATCCGGTTGGCAGGCATCATCGCCCGGTTATTGAAAGCGCCCGTAACGTATACTTCGCTTCCCGGCAACTCATCGGCTTTCAGCAGAAAGTTAGTCATCACATAATCTGCGTTGAGTTCGTTGCCCCGCCGCTCTGCATTTTCAACAAAAAAAGCACCGTTCTGATCCTGGTACTGGCTGTAAGCGTCATTGCGCCTGCTCCTGTCGGGTAACAGCATGGCTTCTACAGGCACCTGCTCCAGGTTAACATCCGCTACGTTTTGCCCAAAGGCATGGACGGTACGGATGTCGAAGTAGCGGTATTCATTGCCTGCAAAAAAGTTGTTGTCAAAGTTAAAGTTGCGGTATTCTAATTGCCGGTCCTGCTCGCGCACGAAGGTAGGCTTCAGGTCAGTAATGGCGTTGAACCACTGCTGGTTTTGCCGGATCATGACTTGCACATCGTTGAGCGGATTGGGCAGGTTAAGGCTGCTATAATCTACAAGGAACTCGATCTGGTGGCGCATATCTCTTTCTGCCACACTGCTGGAGCGCAACACTTCGGCGCTGATGCCTGCCAGCGGCTGGTAGATCATCAGGCGTTTGGTGAACACCACGTCGGTTTCGTCATTGTCCCGGTACACCTGTATGGCATAATTGCCCGGCATCTTGACAGGCGGGATCTGAAAGCGGAACTGCGTATAAGGTACCTTGGTATTGACAGAAAAAGCTTCGTTGGTGATGTTAAACTCGTTGTATGCCGTCAAGTAATCTATGGTGTACAAATTAGACTTGCGCCAGTCGGCGTTGCAATGGATCAGTTGGAACTGGTACGTTCCCGCGTTCTCATCGCTGAGCGTCAGCACATCAAAGGAGAGCACCAGCGGCTGTTGCTGTGCCATAGGTGCTACGGCGCTGTACAGCGGGTCGTTGCCGTAGGTCAGGCGTACCGTCTGTATATTGTCGGCAAATATGGCGTCTTCATATATTTGGTTAGGGGTACCGCCCCCGCCCGACGAGGTATTGCCCACTTCGGAGCCCGTCCGGATGACAGGCGCGCAGGCTGCCATCAGGCAGATCAAAAAAATAAACAGCGGATTTCTACGATGCATGAATCATGGGGGTTAACTTTGTGTAGCCTCTAATGCTTCTATGCGTAACGCCAAAGTTTCCCAGGTATTATTAGCGGCTGTCAGCTTTTGCGCTACCTCATCAAACTGCCGGGTGTGTGTTTCCAGCAACGCTGCGTCGCCATAGACGGCGGGCTGCGCCAGTTCTTTTTCTATGGCTTTCTTTTCTTGTTCCAGCCGGGTGATGGTAGCTTCTACCTCTTCGAGTTCCTGTTTGGCTTTCTTTAATTCTTTCTGCGCCTCTTTGTTTTCCTCAGTCATGGCGGCAGGCGGCACCGGTTTGGCAGGGGCAGGGCTGACAGGCTTAGCAGCCTCTGCTACAACATGCTGCTGTGCGCGCTTCTGCTGCCAGTCGGTGTATTCCTGGAAGGTGCCGGGGTATTCTTTGATCTCTTTGCCCTCGATAAACCAGATCTTATTAGCCACCTGGGAGACAAAATGACGGTCGTGCGATACAATGATAAACGTCCCCTGGTACTGCCGCAACGCCTGGATCAGGATGTTGACCGACTGCATGTCCAGGTGGTTGGTCGGCTCGTCCAGGATCAGAAAGTTAGCCTCACCGATCAGGGTTTTTGCCAGGGCTACGCGGGACTTTTCTCCACCCGACAACACTTTGATCTTTTTGAACACCTCTTCGTCGGTAAACAGGAAGCAGCCCAGCACGTTGCGCAGTTCCTGCTCTGTCTTGTCGCTGCCTGCCTGTTTGAGTTCTTCCAGCACTTCGTTTTCTACGTGCAACGCTTCTAATTGGTGCTGTGCATAGAAGCCCATTTCTACGTTGTGTCCGAGTTTGCGCTCTCCGCTAAAAGGCTCACTGCCCGCAATGATCCTGAGCAGGGTAGACTTGCCCTTCCCGTTGGCGCCCACCATTGCGATCTTGTCGCCGCGTTCCATAGAGACCGATGAGTGGCGGAAAATATCCAGCGATCCGTAGGACTTGGACACATCGTGTAGCTCTACCGGAAAGCGACCGGCTCTTTTCTTGAAGGTAAACCTGAAGTTGACCGTCGCGTTTTCATCCATCACTTCGTCTACCCGGTCCAACCGCTCCAGGGACTTGACGCGCGACTGTACCTGACGGGCTTTGGAAGATTTGGCGCGGAAACGCTCGATAAAGCGTTCGGTCTGCCTGATCTTCTGCTGCTGGTTTTCGTAGGCATTCTGCTGTATCTCTTTGCGCAGGGCTTTTTCTTCCAGGTAAAAAGAATAGTTGCCGGCGTATACGTTCAACTGCTGCTGGGCTACCTCTACGGTGATGTCTACGGTATTGTCCAGAAACTGCCGGTCGTGGGAGACGATGATGACCGCGCCTTCGTAGGAACGCAGGTAGTTTTCTACCCACTCGATGGAGGGCAGGTCCAGGTGGTTGGTCGGCTCATCGAGCATCAGCAGCGAAGGTTGTTCTAAGAGCAACTTAGCCAGCATGACGCGCATCCGCCAGCCGCCGGAGAACTCGCGCAGTGGCCGCTTCAGGTCTTCGGTGCTAAAGCCGATCCCTTCCAGGATCTCTTCGGCTTTGGCTTGCAGGGTATAGCCTTCCAGCGCCTCGAAGCGTTCCTGCAGGCGCGTGAGCTTGTCTACCAGCTTATCTTCGTAATGGGTTTCCATCTGGCGGAGCACTTTCTCAATTTTATGCTCTACTTCCAGGGCTTCCTCAAAAGCCTGCATAGCCACGTTCAGGATACTGTCGTCCGACTGGTAAGAGAGCAAATCCTGGTTAAGAAAGCCGATGGTACAGTCGTTGGCTTTGGAGATGTCGCCGCCGTCGGGCTGGTACTCTCCGTAGATGAGGCGGAGCAGGGTAGACTTGCCCGTGCCGTTGAGCCCGATGAGACCGATCTTGTCTTTGGGCTTGATGTGCAGGTTGGCGTCTTCATAAAGCGCCCGGCTGCCGATGTAATACGATAAATTGTTGATAGCTAACATAAGTCTGCAAAAATAGAAAATCTATGGGCAGAACCATAACGATCAGAGAAAAGGAATTTGTTCAAGCAAATATTTCCGGCTTATATTTCGGATTGCAAACGCATCGGTGCCCGATCCTCCGAAAGCCACTACTATAAGGATTTGTAATCCGCGTCACGCTTCACTCTATGAGTATCACTTCTAACAAGCCTGGCTGACCGGCATAGTCTCGTGCCGAACTGTAGAGGTAATGTTCCGGTTCCGTAACGATCTCTGCAGCTACCGGATTCTGATGAATGTAATGCAGCTTTTGTTCTACAAAGAAGTCGGTGTGTATTTCTTTGGCTTCGTTGCCCTCCTGCCAGAACTTAAAGTTTTTGATCTTCTTATCGTTTTTGCCTGCATAAGTAAACCTGTTGTACATCCAGGCTCGCCGACTTTCGTTGACTTCCAGCATAGTAGCCACGATCTTTTTGCTGGTAAACTTCTTGAAATCCCGCAGGATGTCAGACAGATGAAAGTCTTCCCGGGCAGAAGCGATCATGTGCAGATGGTTGCTCATCAGGCACCAGGCATACAGTTCCAGCCCTTTTTGTTGTTGACAATACGCTAAAGCTTCTACGATGATATGCCTGTAACAGGGACGGGTAAAGATGTCTACCCAGTCTACTACCGTTAGGGTGAGATAGTAGAGGTAACCGGGATTGATTTTATTTTTCAGCCCCATTCGTTTGGGTTGTTATGGTGAAGGGTTGTTTGGATTCGGATTGCAAACGCATCGGCGTCCGATCCTCATTGTACTTGTTTTCGGATTGCAAATCCTCATAGTAGATGCTTTCGGATTGCAAATCCGAAAGAGCATTCGGGTCCGAAAGAGCAATCGGAAGGAGCAATTAGTTTTTAGACTTTGGCTTTTACTACGATGCCCAGGGCTTCTAAGAGTTGGGGGCTGTCTTGCAAGGCGATACGGGCTATGCTGCGGAACTCTTTCATCCAATCGTGCAGGGCTTTCATGCTCTCGTTGCGCAGGCGGGTGGCTTCTTCTGCCTCTCCCTTCTTTTGCAT
>JBBSNI010000164.1:0-11134 GCA_038232695.1 Cytophagales bacterium | reverse complement strand
TTTCCACCGACCTCAGCGCTTCTTCTGCGTCGGTAAGTGTTTCCACATGCTGTGCCAGCGCCAGGTCAGTGAGCAAATTGTGGTTGAGAAAATTTGTTACCTCATCGTCGTCTATCAACAGAATTTTTTTATATTTTTCCATTACTTTGGTCTGTAGGTCTGTAATTTTGGCCAAAATTAATTTTTTTATTTTGTTTTACCCATTTTTATGCAGTTAATCCTTACCCTACGCTTATGAATATGCTCGATCAGTTAGCCGGTAACGACTTTATGCCGCATGGACATTGTTATTTTTGGGAGCCTTTTATTTTATGATCCCATGCCATTTCCGACACCATCATCGCGCTGGCCTACTTTATCATCCCGCTTAGCCTGGTCAGGATCGTCAGAAAGCGCAATGACTTCACCTATATCTGGATGGTGCTGCTTTTCGCCGTCTTTATCCTGGGCTGCGGAGCCACGCATGTCTTTGACGTCATCAACATCTGGGAGCCTTTCTATAGATCGGATGCGGTCATGCGCATGGTGACGGCGGCTGCCTCGGTCGGCACGGCCGTGTTGCTGGTTCGTGTTTCTCCCAAGCTGATCCTGATACCCAGCGCTGCCCAATGGCAGCGGATGAATGAAGAACTCCGGCTGCTCAACGAAACCCTGGAAAAAAAAGTGCAGGAACGTACCGCCGCACTTGCCGACAGCGCCGCCCAGTTTGAGTTCCTGACCGACAGCATTCCCCACATCGTCTGGACCGCCCAGCCTTCCGGTGCCATAGACTATTTCAACAAAAACTGGTATCGCTTTTCAGGATTGACCCTGGAGCAAAGCAAACAACATGGCTGGCAGGAAATACTGCATCCCGAAGAAGCTGCACAGATAAAAAACCTTTGGAACGAACACATCAGCGCAGGCGAAAAATTTGAAATGGAGTGTCAAATGAAAGGTGCTGACGGTTTGTATCATTGGCACCTGACCCGGGCTGTTCCTATGAAAGACGAGGATAAAGTGATCAAGTGGTTTGGTACGACCACGGACATACACGACCAAAAGTTGCGGAGTGAAGAACTCAACAGGGTCAATGAAGAATTAGACAGTTTCGTATACACGGCTTCTCACGATCTCAAGTCGCCGGTCAGCAACCTGGAAAGTCTGCTGACCTTGATTTACAGCAAATACCGCGACAACCTGGCAGCAGACCTTCAGGATGTGCTGGGCATGATGCAAAAGCAGGTAACCAAGCTCAAAGACGTGATCCGCGACCTGTCAGACGTCAGCCGCATACAAAAAGAAACGGTAGACAAGCAGAAGCCGGTAGACCTGCCACAGATTTTTGAGGAATGTACCCTGAGCAACAGGGAACTGGTCCAGGATACCGGCGCGGAGGTCAGCGCACGGTTTGAAGTACCCACGGTTTATTTTGCTGCCGCTCATCTGCGCAGCCTGATGCATAACCTGCTCAGCAATGCGTTGAAGTACACGGTGCCGGGCAGGAAGCCTGTGATCAGGATACGAACCTACCGGCAGCAGGAGTGTTGGGTGCTGAGCGTAGAAGACAACGGACGGGGCATCAAGCCGGAACATACCGGCAAAATGTTCAACATGTTCACCCGCTTCAGCCGCGACCGGGACGGCACAGGCATGGGACTGTATATGGTCAAAAGAATCGCAGAAAAATACGGCGGCAGGGTAGCGGTAGAAACGCAGGAAGGATCGGGGACTACTTTTCGGGTGTTTTTAAAAGAAACCGACGCCTCTTCTGCGCAGGTAAGGTCTTCTGAGAAAAACGAGTAGAACACTTGCTAAAATAGTAGTATACCAATTGCCATTTGGGGTAGTGATCTGGCAAGTTTCGTCCCGGCGGGGAACCGCACTGACTACCCGTACGTAGTATCCAGAAAATAGCATTGACAATATCACGTAAATCATATTTGCGTCGCATCGGCGATCCGATTTCTTTGGTTGGGTAAATGTTCTTTGATAACTTCCCAATCGCCGGGCGACCCACTGCGGGTCGGTGAGCTGCTCGTACTGAGCCGACGTGGCCCGGTTTGCATAAACTTTTGAGTTTTGGTCAACCCAAAGTTTAAGCACTGACCCGCTATTTTCAAAATTTAAACATGCTCTCAATGAGTTTTTGATGGAAAAATACAAAATAAATATCAAGTTAAGTTCAGTTGACAATTTAGAGAAAGCTCTCGCAAAGGAGGATAAATAGGAAAAAGTAATTAAGTTTAACGACCTTTGCCTTTTTACACCCAAGCAACCCAACCAACAACCAATGGCTAACTCAGACCAAGCGCTTGAGAACTACCTCAAGAAACTTATGGAACTGCAATACGGCACCCAGACCGAACAAAACTTCTCCGAAAAAGACTTAAAAGACATCGCCCTGGAAGCCGGGCTGACCGAAGAAGCCTGGCAGCGGGCGCAAAAGCAGGCGCAAACCCACCTGGACCGCGGACGCGCTTTCGTCAACTCCAGCAACTGGGAAGATGCCGTGCCCGAACTCGAGCAGGCTGCCGTGCTCATGCCCCACTCGGCGGAAGCCAATTACCTGGCTGCCAAGGCTTACCTGAACAGAGGGCAGATGCTCAGCCAGGCGCAGGACTACGAAAAAGCCGAGTACTACCTGGACCGCAGCCTGATGATATCCCCGACCTACGGCGAGGCTCTGCGCCTGAAAACCGACATCAACAACCGCCAACGGGTGCATACCAACGAAACTAAAACACGCGCTAAATCTCAAAAAATGACAAAATGGCTGGTCATCGGAGGCATTTTGCTGGTGCTCATCATCGGCTATTTTTCTATGTACAACAACATGGTCGGGGCAGAAGAGCAAACCACGGAAGCCTGGGCGCAGGTAGAAAACGTATACCAGCGCCGCGCCGACTTAGTGCCTAACCTGGTCAGCACCGTCAAGGCTGCCGCCAACTTTGAGCAGCAGACTCTGAACGACGTCATACAGGCGCGGGCAGAGGCTACCTCGGTGCGCATAGACCCGACCCAGTTGGATGAAGCGTCGCTGCAACAGTTTTCGCAGAAACAGGATGCCTTGTCAGCTTCGTTAGGACGGCTGCTGGCTGTCTCGGAGAACTACCCTACCCTGCGGGCTACGGAAAACTTCCGCGACTTGCAGGCGCAATTGGAAGGTACAGAAAACCGCATTGCCGTAGAGCGGCGGCGGTTCAACCAGGCAATACAGAACTATAACGGCAAAGCCCGGCGTTTCCCTTACAACCTGTTGGGCTTCGATACCAAAGCCTATTTCTCTACCGACCCACAAAACCAGCAGGCCCCAAAAGTAGAATTTTAACTATTGATTTAACAACGACTTCATGGCCAAACATTTATTCACTACTGAAGAATTGCAACAGATAGAACAGGCTGTCAGGGATGCCGAAGCTGCCTCCGGCGGAGAGATCGTGCCGGTCTTTGTGCGGCAATCCTCTTTTTACGAAATGGCGTTGTGGCGCGGCGGTTTTCTGCTGTCTGCCCTCACTGCCCTGACGCTGGCGTTGGTGTATGCCTTCACAGACGGGCTGCTGTTCCTGCCACCTTATCTTTGGCTGTTGATCGTACTGACGGCCGGGCTTTGGGGCGCACTGTTAGTCGCCGTACTTCCTGCCCTGAAAAGGCTGCTCGTCGGCAAACGCGCTATGCACATCCGCGCCTTAGACCAGGCTAAAAATATGTTTTACGACTACCAGGTCGCCGATACCGAGCAGCGTACGGGCATTCTGCTGTTTATCAGCTTCTTTGAAAAACAGGTCGTGATCCTGGGCGACGTGGGGATCAGCGAGGTGGTGCCGGAAGACCGCTGGCAGGAGATTGTAACCACCCTGATCCAGGGTTTAAAACAAGGGAAAACTACGGCAAGTATTTGCCAGGCTATCCAAAGTTGCGGCCATTTGCTCGAGCAAAGCGACATACAACACGCCGCATCCGATGGCAACGAACTCTCCGATAACGTACGGTTTCATGAATGATTGAGGGACTGAGGGACTGAGGGGTTGAATAAATATTTTGATACTAACGACATCAATAAAGGTTATTAACTTTACTATGATTTTTATCAGGCACTTACCAACATTTAATCTGTTGTTCAATCCTTCAGCTCTTCAATCCTTCAGCGCTTCAGTCATTCTGTGTCTGTTTCCCTTATGGTTACAGGCGCAGGAAGTACCTTACCTGTCGGGCCGAGTTAATGACTACGCTAATTTGCTTACTGAACAAAGCCGCCAGTCGCTGGAAAGCTACCTGCAAGACCATGAGCAGCGCACCACCAACCAGATCGCCGTGCTGACCGTGCCCAGTCTGGAAGGCGGCAACATAGAAGATTTTGCCGAGCGCACCTTTCAGTCCTGGAAGCTGGGTCAGCAGGGCAAAGACAATGGTATACTGCTGGTGGTAGCCGCCGAAGACCGCAAGCTCAGGATAGAGACCGGCTACGGACTGGAACCCTACCTGACCGACGCCTACGCCAGCCGCATCATCCGCGATGTCATCGTTCCGTACTTCCGCCAGGGCAACTACGAGCAGGGCATTGTAGCCGGTACGCAGGCGATTGTAGGCAAGATTGAAGGCATCGAAGAGCTCAGCGAAGAATCTTCACCCGCCCGGGATGCCGATGGAAGCGACCGGCGTCCCGGCGGCTATAGTTTTCTCACCATACTGCTGGGCATCATCTCTGCGATCACGGGTTTCTTCCTGATCAAAAAGAGAAGAAGGAACGCGTCCCGCAAGAGCAAAAAGACAGGGCTGGATATGAAAAAGCTCAGCGAAAAAGAAGAAGATGTACACTTAGACCGGGGGCAGCAGGTAGAAGAAGCCATTGGTTCGGTGGATTACGACGTGTGGGTGTCGGGACAGCCCGGCGATGTGGTGGTGCTACCTTATAAAAATACGTTCAACCGTAAGTACTCCAAATGCCCCAACTGTGGTTATCTTACTTTTTACCATGCCAACAGCCAGGTGGTGCGCAGCGCGACTTATTCGCGCGATGGTGAAGGGCGCCGGGAGTATGCCTGCAAAAACTGCGATCATACCGAGACACGCCGCTACAACATTCCCAGGCTACAGAGAAGCCATACCGTGATCATACCCGGCGGCGGTATGGGCGGCGGATGGGGCGGTGGCCGGGGGGGTGGCGGTTTCTCTGGCGGAGGCTTTTCCGGGGGTGGATTTTCCGGCGGCGGCGGTTTCTCTGGCGGTGGCGGCGCTTCCGGCGGATGGTAAAAGCATCACCTGGCAGCCACGAAGTTCCAGCTTCATGCTGCCAAATAGCATATCGAAGAAAGTTACTATGAATCAAGTAAAAACCATGAACAAGAATATTCAATACAAAACAGACCTCGTCCCCGAAGTGGCTGACATCATTGCCGTATATGATAGCTCAGGCATCAACCGGCCCACTACCGATCAAGATCGTATTGCCGAAATGTACAAAAATGCTAACCTCATTGTAACGGCATGGGACGGGCACCAATTAGTGGGCGTCGCGCGTTCGCTCACAGATTTTTGTTATTGCTGCTATCTGTCAGATTTAGCAGTAAGCAGGGACTATCAAAAAAGTGGCATAGGCAAACAACTCATCGAGATAACGAAAGAAAAGATTGGCGAACAGACCATGTTGCTACTACTATCCGCCCCCGGTGCTATGGCATATTATCCAAAGACAGGTTTTGAAAAGGTAGACAATGGATTCATCATCAAATGCAGGCAGTAACCCCTTGACCACCATCACAGACTTTGCTTGAGGCAAATTATTTCATAAAATGTGTATCTTCGCAGGGTAGCCGAACATTGCTGTTTTACTCCACACCTTCAATCATTACATCATGGACTTGCAACAAATTTTTAAAAACAACAACGCCTGGGTTCAGGAAAAGTTAACCCGTAATCCAAACTACTTTGACAGCTTATCCAAAGGGCAGAATCCTGAAATCTTATATATAGGATGTTCTGACAGCCGGGTAACGGCGGAAGATTTGATGGGCATTGAGCCGGGAGAAGCCTTTGTTCACAGAAACATCGCCAACATGGTGCCCAACACAGATTTAAGCGCCATGTCTGTCATAGACTATGCCATTGCCCATCTTCACGTCAAGCATGTCGTCGTTTGTGGTCACTATTATTGCGGAGGCGTCAAAGCAGCGATGCAATCCGCTGACCTGGGTATACTGAATCCCTGGCTAAGAAATATCAGAGACGTCTACAGGCTCCATAAAACTGAGCTGAATGAATTAAAAGATGAGGAACAAAAATATAAGCGTTTGGTTGAGTTGAACGTCCAGGAACAATGTGTCAACGTGATCAAGACTTCAGCATTCCAAAAAGCTTATATAGAAAGAGGAATATCAGTTCACGGCTGGGTGTTCGATATCAAAACAGGAAAGTTGATTGATCTGAAAATTGATTTCAAAAAAATATTAGCAGACATCATGGAAATATACAGACTAACCGAATAGCTGAGGGATTGAAGAACTGAAGAACTGAATGGCATCAAAGGACGCTACTATCTTTGTATGCTCATTCAGTTCTTCAATCATTCAACTCTTCAGTTCCTAAACCTTATCGCTACAAAAAATGACAAAATGGCTTTTATTGCTCATCTTTCTGGTATATACCCTACCCTTGCAGGCACAGGACGATGCTAACGCCGGCTGGCACCTGCAAGCCCGCAGCCGCGAGAATTACAACCCGCTGACCATGGCCAACGGCATGATCGGACTGGTGCCTTCCACAGATAAACTCCTGCATGTCAGCCGTATCATGCTCAACGGCGTATACGGACACTTGAAGCCTAACGAAGTAAGCCGCATCCTGGAAGGCATCAACTTTGCCAACCTGGATTTGACTTTCGACGGCAAAGCCTTGGACTGGAACCAACTGCAAAACTGGGAGCAGGTGCTGGACATGAAAAAAGCTTCCTTCACCACCCGCTTTGAGGTTGGCGACCAGGCGACCGTCACCCACACCTTATATGCGCTGCGCCATACGCCCTACATTGGGCTGGTTACGGTAGAGATTGTTCCTAAAAAGAATATGACGCTGACGGCTACCAACCTGATGACCATCCCCAGGGAATACCAGCAACCGGAAAATGCTTTTGAAGAGTTGGTAGATGTGGAAACCATCATGCCCGTCTTACAATCGGTGGCGCAAAGTCCGCAGGGCAGGCATACGATCTCGGCTTCCTCGGTCTTTATCTTTGAGCAGCAACGACCGGAACTCAAGCACCGCGTGGTAGACGAATACACCAACAGCTTGTCTTTCAGCCAGACATTGCAAAAAGGGAAAGCGTATCGCTTCAGCCTGGCGGGCGCTGTCTGCACGACCGAACACTTTACCGACCCACGCAACGAGTCGGATCGTTTTGCCATCTTTGCGCTGCTGGAAGGCAAAGACCGGCTCATCACGGCCCACACCCGCGCCTGGGAAGCCCTGTGGAAGAGCGACGTGGTGGTAGAAGGCAACGTGCAAAGCCAGCAAGACATCCGTTTTGCTTTATACAACCTGTATTCTTACGCCCGTAAAGATAGCCGCCTGAGCATTCCACCCATGGGCTTATCGTCTACCGGCTACAACGGGCATATTTTCTGGGACACCGAGCTTTGGATGTACCCGCCCCTGCTGCTGCTCCAGCCGGCAATGGCCAAGGCGATGCTGGACTACCGTTTCGACCGCTTGCAACAGGCGCGTGAGAAAGCAGCCAACTACGGCTATGCCGGCGCTATGTTCCCCTGGGAATCGGACGATACGGGCGAAGAAGCGACGCCGACTTTTGCGCTTACGGGCGTCTTTGAGCACCACATCACAGCCGACGTGGGCATTGCCTACTGGAACTATTACCGCGTGACCAAAGACAAAGCCTGGCTGGCGGCCGTAGGCTATCCTATGCTCCGCGAGGTGGCCGACTTTTGGGTAAGCCGGGCGACAGCCAATGATGACGGCTCGTACAGCATCCGCAATGTGGTCGGCGCCGATGAGTTTGCCCAGAACGTAGACGACAACGCTTTTACCAACGGCTCTGCCATCGTTGCGCTGCGCTATGCCGCAAAGGCTGCCCAAACGCTGGACAAAACACCCAACCCCCGCTGGAAGCAGGTGGCAGATAAGCTCAGGATACTACAGTTTGAAGACGGCGTTACGCGGGAATATGAAAACTACGACGGGCAAACCATCAAACAAGCCGATGCCAACCTGCTGGCTTACCCGCTGGGGTTGATCACCGACGAAGCCCGGATCAGAAAAGACGTGCAGTACTACGAAGCGAAGCTGGCCGATGAAGGTCCGGCGATGGCGCACGCCGTGCTGTCGGTGCTGCACACCCGGCTCGGAGATTGTCAGGAAGCCTTCCGGCTGTTTGAGCGTGGCTACCAGCCCAACCAGCGTCCCCCGTTTGGGGTCTTGTCGGAGGCCGTGACCAGCAACAACCCTTATTTTGCCACCGCGGCAGGCGGCATGTTGCAAGCCGTATTGTTCGGCTTTGCCGGTCTGGAACTCACCGACGAGGGCATTGTACAGCAGAAGACCTGCCTGCCCCAGGGCTGGACCCGCCTGACCATCACCGGCGTAGGCAAAGATGAGAAGACGTATGAGGTAAAACGGTAGATGTCTTTGGGGCAAATACAAATCCTGTTCAGCATCATGTTGCTTTGCGTTCTGTTGACATAAATTTTTACATTGAACAGCATATCAAGGAGTTAACATAGGAAAGCCAATACCAACCCAGGCTTAAGCTATGCACCGCTATACTAAAACTGGTTATCCAGGAGTGTTATGAAAACACGAATATGCTCTTTTTTTACAGCTTTTTGGATGTGCTATGGTACATTAGCGCACCTATCCGCACAGCCGGAAGAAAACATCTCCCGCAGCTATTCTATGCGGGATGGGCTCTCCCATAATTATGCAACTTGCCTGTTACAAGATAGCCAGGGTTTTCTTTGGGTAGGCACTGAATCGGGGCTGAATAAATTTGACGGGTATCAATTTACTACCTATCGGGAAAATCCTTTAGACTCCAACAGCCTTTCTAATAATAATATAATCTGTTTATGGGAAGACAAGCAGCAACGATTATGGATTGGATCAACCACCGGGCTGGAGCTATTGGATCTTACCACGGAAAAATTTCAGCCTACAGGCTGTAATGCTTTAGACCCGGTCAAAGGATGGAATCTGCATGTGCATAAAATACGGGAACGGAAAGACGGAAAGATTTGGATATGTACCAACGCGGGAATTTTTCTGGCTGATCCCACAACCCTTTCCATGACACGGCCCATTCATTTCCCCCAGGAGGTAGGCAGAAATAGCACGCGCCGGGATAACCTGAATGGAAACAATTTTTGGGACATTGCCGAAGCTTCCGACAGCTCAGTATGGGCAGCCAGCGAGGATGGGCTCGTCCATATGGATACCCAAACCGGCCAGACTACCCGCTACCGCTATGATCCTGAAGAACCTGCTAGTCTGGCGGATGATTGGACCAGGACTGTTTATGTAGATCGCCATGACCGGGTGTGGGTAGGGACGGTACATGGTCTTGATTTATTCAATCCTGAAGACCAATCGTTTACGCACTTTTTACCGGAGCAATTACAATCCGAGCCACCGCTAAGTCATCGGTTGTACGTCAATGCTTTATTAGAACAGCCTGATGGAACATGCTGGATCGGATTCAGTGATGGTCTGTATGCCTTCGATCCGGCAACGGGAAAGTTTGATTTACTAATAGATCATTACGTCTGGTCTATGTATAAAGATCGACAAGGGAACCTATGGTTAGGGACTATTGATGGGCTGTTTCAAATAGCGCCTCAAAGGAAAAAATTCACGACATATCGTAAGTTTGGACAAGCGAAGATGTCGGGGATTGCCAGCCTGGCAGAAGATGCCAAGGGTCAGATCTGGATTTCTGGCTACGACATCACCAGAGGCGATTTCAAGCTTTTCCGGTTTGATCCTTCCTCCAGGCGTTTCTTTCGGTATCCACATGATCCATTGAATTCCCATCGTTCTTTGGCCAATAATATTCAGTGCATGACTCCTGACAGTCAGGGCTGGCTCTGGATGGCCTCACCAGGTACATTAGAAAAATTCAATCCCCAGCGCCAAACTTTTACCAGCATAGCCCTTCCCATTGATCCAACCGCTATGGTAGTGGATTCTAAAGGTAAGGTCTGGATAGGAGAATGGAATGGGGCAGGAAGATATGATCCGCAAACGGAAACTTATGAGCGATTAACCTCTTTTCCCCCTACCAGAGTATATTCCTTTTTGGAAGATCGAACAGAAAACATTTGGATAGGGAGTGAAGCGGGCCTCATCAGGTATAGCCTGAAAACCGGTCAACTGCATGTTTTCAAACATGACCCTGCAGATCCGCAAAGCTTATCCAATAATAAGGTGTATCACCTGATGATGGACCAGTACGGTACCCTGTGGATAGGCACGGGCGGGGGACTTAATAAAATGATCTCAGGCACAGAAAACAATGCGCCAAAATTCATCCATTGGCGAAGCACCCAATCTGACCTGCCCTATGATGATGTATATCGTATTATTGATGGCGGCGACGAAACTCTCTGGATAAGCTGTGGCAATAGTATCTCCCATTTCTTTCCACAAGAAAATACTTTCCGCAATTATGACTATCATGATGGCCTTCCCAGTCAACGTTTTAGCAGAAGCCTGAAAAGTAGTAATGACGACATTTATTTTGGTAGTGACGGTCTGGTCGTCTTTCACCCGGATAGCCTACAGGACAATCCTTACCCCCCTCCGATGGCTATTACCAGCTTTTCCATCCATAATCAGCCGGTACCGGTGAAAGCAAGTTATGAAGATACCTTGTCCTGGGAAACACCGCTCACTTATACTCTTCCCTATACCGATGAGGTAGAACTTACCCACCGGCAGAATGACTTCTCCTTGGAGTTTGCCGCCTTGAACTTTGTGAATCCAGAGAGCAATCGCTACAAATACAAACTGGAACCTTATGAGATCGGCTGGATTGAAACTTCGGCCGACAATCGTGTAGCCCGCTATACCAATATCAGTCCCGGCCGGTATACCTTTCGGGTGATGGGTTCCAACAATGATGGGGTATGGAATGAAGCAGGAAGGAGCT
>JBBSNI010000163.1:0-11138 GCA_038232695.1 Cytophagales bacterium | reverse complement strand
ATTTGTCGGCACCGCTCAGTCCGGTCTTGGTCAGGTCGATGACGGCGCCGTCCTGTAAGTCTTCATAACCGGCGATAGGCTGGTCTGTCTTGGCGTTGATCAGGGTAAAGCGGGCAATGGACTGGCCAGGCGTAGTAGCCGCTTTGGCAAACACATAAGCTGCCCCTGCACCGGGTGCTTTGGTAGCATCGCCAGGATTGCCTACAAAATATTCATTGTTGGCAATGGCTACAGCGCTGCCTCCTGCTACGGCTGCTTTGCCGGTCTGTTGCCAGCCAGCATCTGTCTTTTCGAAAATATAAGCAGCGGCATTGCCGGGAGCGCTTACCATGAGTTGGTTGCCGGAAAGACTGACAGAGCGACCAAACCAATCATTAGCCTTTCCATCGGAGGCAGTTAATTTACCGGTATTTATCCAGCCTTTAGCTGTTCTTTCAAAGATATATACTGCGCCCGGCTGGTTGTTGCTCTGGTCGGGGTCGGCTTTTCCTACAACAGCATAAGTGCCGTTAATGGCAACTGATGCGCCAAAATGAGCATCCACTTTGGCATCAGGAGCTACTACCATCTGAACTTCCTGCCAGCCTGAAGAGGTTCTTTCATAGAGGTAAGCCGCTCCTGCGCCTAATCCCTCACTGGTATTGCCTGAATGCCCTACAATAGCGTAGTCTCCGGAGAGGGCAACGGTTGAACCATAGTCTTCATTATAATAATTTTTGTAGTGTGAAAATCTGGCTACCTGTTGCCAGCCAGACGTTGTTTTTTCAAAAAAATAGGCTGCATTGTCTCCAAAAGCACCCACCAACGCCCGATTACCTGATATAGCCACGGCGCTACCAAAATGCAAAAAAAACGCACTGGAAGTTAGCGTTAATTTGGCTGTTTTGCTCCAACCCGAAGAAGTCTTTTCAAAGATATAAGCTGCCCCGGAATTGATAGTTATACTTGGGCCATATACACTAGTATAAGGCAAACCCTCATGCTGTGCCCCTACTATGATGCGAGTTCCGTCGGTATGCACAGACTTACCAAAGGCAGGGGTAAAAGAGGCAGGAATACCTGCTTTCAGTTTTTGTACTTCTTTCCAGCCGGAGGTTGTTTTTTCAAATATGTAAGCGCCTGATTGGTCATCACCCGTTTCATCTTCGTTTTCGTAGGGAGCGCCGATGACGACGTAGTTACCAAAGGCTGACATAGCAGAACCAAACATACCATCTTGCCGGGGGTCGGAGGCGGTGAGTTTTTGGGTTTGCTGATAGGTTTGCGCCAGCAGGGGGTGCAGGGCTAACAATAGGATACTGAGGGTGAGAAGATAAATCTTTTTCATATAAACTTAGGTAGATGACAGGTTTTTCTAAAATTAAAGCAATTTAATTAGTATTTTTTTATATAACAATATTTTGTTTTTGTTATGTTTTATGCATATTGCAGAATAGCATTTTTGAATGATGGGCATTTTCTTGTACTTTTGTAAAAAAAAGTCCCATTTTACAACCAAGAAGTTTTCCTGACAGATATAAGACTTCTAATGGTGAGGAAAATTGAACTTTTGCACGAGAGATAGAAAGCGACCATTTATATCATTTTTATGTTAATTATTTCAATTCCTAAAAGTGCCAGTACGTCCCTCTTAGATACATTTGGCAAATTACATTTACTGCCTTCCAGGCAAGCATCTTTAAAGAATGGCTCGAAATCAGAGGAATTTCCTATACTGAGTAGTTATCACCCGGATACACGCCAACTTCTTAAAGCACATATAGATACTTTTGCAAAAGCAGATGTGCTGTACAAGCAGCATATTCTTCCGACAACTCATAATATTGCCTTGTTGAAAAATATTAAAAAGGTAGTGTTGCTCAGAAATCCTTATGATGTTTTGCTTGCTTACCATCGAGGTATTTCTTATCACAAAGTAATTAAAAAGGATATGTACCACGAAGCCATTCAAGAGGAAATACTATCTGCAGGTGAATGGATAGAAGCCTCCCAAAAAAATGGTTTCATGAAAGAGTTAAGGAATTTCTATGAGGAATGGCTCCAAGAGGAAGGCGAACAGACACTTGTGTTACATTATAAAGAATTAATAGATGATCCGCAGAAAGCGATCAACCAAATGGAAGATTTTTTTGGGATGCCTGTTACCACTAAGAAAATCAAACTTTCAAAGAAAAGATATTCTCACCATTCGGGCGTAAAACGCATAGTATTAAATTTCCGTACTCGTATATTGAGTTATGTCATCGAGAATAATTATTACGAACGGTTAAAAAGCCTTCAAACCTATCTGCGCAAGCGCGGAATAAAATGGATATAAACCATTGCGCTATCTGAAAAGTCTTTTGGCAGAACCATACGTAAAAATCTAAAGCCTCTCACCGGCCGGTCATTCTTCGCCTTGTGCTTTCCTGTCTTTTTCCATCTCGGCTAATATGATAAACCCGTCCCAGTGTTGGCCTATGTTCCAGGTGTCGCAATAGCCCTGCTCCTGTCGTGCACAATAGTCGCCAAAAGGGCAATTTCCTTCGTCGCCCGAACAAAAAGAGATCTGGTTTGAGGCATCCGGCTCAGCGGTCGTGTACGTATCCAGAGCTTTCAGCAGAAATGCATACACGGTTTCATAAGGCAAATCGTTGGACAGTTCAACGTTAATGTTGTAGTGTTCAAAAAGGCTGCGCAAGATAACACACATATAAAGCAACTGGTAATCATCCCACTTTTCAGCCTCAGGAAAGGCTTCCGGAGAAAGTTTAAACCACTCATAAGACTTTCGTTGCGGTATGACAGGGAGATGCTCCAGGTGTTTGGGGAGGTTGTAAAGCACAGGCGGCACATACTGAATATTTTCATCTTTGTTTTTCGCCGACTCCCGAATATCATCGATGAGGTGCTCCATATATCTTTGCATAGAACTCATACAATTTTTCTTTAAAATTTACACAAATTTAAAAGTAATGAATCTTATTTTTCTCTACAACCAACCCTACCAGATTATCTTCTTTCCAGATGTGGTCGCAGGTATACACGGTTAGCAGTATATCTTCTACGCGAATTGTCACTTCCGTATAAGCACCCATAAAACGCACCTTCACTATACGCCCGGACAATCCTTCTTTTTGCGAAAGATGAATATGTTCTGCCCGCAAACAGGCTATTTTTCCATAATCACCGGCTTTCGGTAAGATGCGATTTAGCTGCGCTGCCTCCAGAAAGTTGCAGGTACCAAAAAGCTCAGCCACATAAGGCGTCGCCGGATGTTCGTATATCTGTTGTGGCGTACCTGCCTGTATGAACCGTCCCTGCTGCATCACAGCGACCTGGCCGGCCATGGAAAGGGCATCCTGCATATCATGGGTTACCAGGATCGCCGTCGTGTCTGTTTGTTTCAGGATATTTATCATGTCCTTTTTGAGTTGGCTTTTCAAAAGAGTGTCCAGGTTGCTGAAGGGTTCGTCCAGCAGTAGCAGTAGCGGGTCATCGGCCAGGGCACGGGCGATGGACAGCCGCTGTTTTTCTCCGCCGGAAAGCGTATGCGGCATTCTTTCTGCCAGTCCTTTGAGTTGACAAAGCCTGAGCAAACTTTCTATTTTATCCTGCTTTTCAGCCGGCGGATAGGCTTTCAGCAGGTAGGCGATGTTCTGGTACACATTGATCTTAGGCGAAAGCCCAAAGTGCTGGAAGACAAGCTTGATCGCCGGATGGCCGGGCACCAGGTTGCGTGAAGGACGTGTTATGCTTTCTCCATTCAGCCATAACTGACCTGTTTCCGGCTCCAGCAAACCTGCAATTAACTGCAAGAGGGTCGTTTTGCCTGAGCCGCTTGCGCCCACAATAGCTAATATTTCCCCTGCTTCCAGCGTGAAGCTGACCGGATGCAAACGAAAGTGACCGTTGGGGGAGTAAGATAGGTTTTGTACTTCCAGTAGGGGCGTCATCAAAAGCTAATTGGTCTAAACAACATCCATATTTGTTTTTCTTACTCGATAATCATCAACTTCCTGCTTCCTTTAAATTTGATTCTACGGCTGATCAACCACCTGGACAGCAAGCCTGCCGCCATGAGAGAACCGCTGATCACCAAAGTGTTTTTTTCCAGTTTGCCCGTATTAAGTAGGTCTAAAAATAAGTAGCCAGCGCCTGCGATAGGCAAGATTTTCTCGTATTTATATCTCAACACATACCAAGTTCTGGTTTTATCGTCTATGTAAAGATGGGTGATTTTATCCGGATTGATTTCAAAATACTGGAATACGATTAGACTATCCTCAAAACCTCTGATTTGATCTGTAATCCTGTTTTCGTTTCCCTCCAACTGAAAAGAGATTACATCACCTATTCGATATAATACTTCTCTATAACGGTTCTTATGAAAGAGCAATTTTTGACTGAAGCAGTCAGTAAAAAAACTTGATAGTATGAGGAAAACAAGAACTTTCATGTCGCAAAACTACACTAACATGCCATACTAACGCAATACGTCAAAGTATCGTCTAACAGCGTTTTCAATGTCATTGGTATTTTCTATTTGTCAATCCCAAGGTTCTTGTTTTTTAAGGGAGTTTGATCTCTAATTAGTCTATTTGCAGTTTCTGTTTATTCATAAGGCTTCAACTCGACTATCTGATAACAAAAGTAAAGCTATAGCCTGACAAACTCGAGTAAATGTCAGGCTAAAGCCTGATAAAAGCAATTTAAAGGAAGGTTATGACCTGTGGAATAAAGAATAAATTTCAGAACGCCATCTCAAAATACAAACCTGCATAAAAAAAGGCATAGTTTCCTATGCCTTTTCATTGGTTAATGCTCTGTGATTACTGACAGTCGACATTCATCAGTTCGGCGTTCCAGCAGTGCCAGGTACCGTTGTCAATTTGCGCACTTTTTACCCTGCCCACTTTGGTCTCTGAATGATAGTCAATCTCGATGAGATGATTTTCTTTTTTCAGGTAGACATCGTAGAAAGTGTTGAAGCCGCCCTCTGTTGTAGTGCCGTAGTGGACGTAGCTTCCGGCTCCGTCGCTCTGTGCATCCATGCTGGTGTACTTGATCTCTTTAGTGCCGTCTTCCTTATGGCTCCAGTCTATGCTAAGATAAGGCTCCGATTTACCCTCCCGCTCTACATACATTTTCCAGTTGCCACCAGACTTATCAAACTGAGAAGTGCCTTCAAACCACAGCAGGTCTGTATAGGCGCCCTCTTTGGAGACGTACATCTCCCAATCTACCTTGTCGGCGGCCGACTTGCCATAAAGCTCAATCTCGTAGGTCTCATTGCCACGTTTTACTTCGTAAGCCCACATCCATTTTTGCTTGTCTTTGACATAAACAGCTTTATGGTTAAAGCTCTCTGCAAAAGCAGCGACAGGAACGATTAGGTGACCTCCCAAAATCAGTTCCCAGGTAGCTACACTGACGATCGCATACCTCCAGTGGCTTTGCTCATCAGTCTGTATACGACCGTTGCTTTGGTTCTGGCCGGGAAACGTACCTGCATCTATGATAAAGCTTGCTGTAGGAGGCACCGAAGGCGCTTGCTCGCTGCTTACGGGTTCTTCATCTTTACAACTTGCCAGTAAAAGGCAGGTACCCAATAAAATTGCTGTTAGTTGATTTAACTTTTTCATCGTTTGAATATAAATGGTTAAAACCAGTATTATCCAACAACATTGCCAAAAAGTTATATCTCTTGCGTAGCTTCAGCCGCCGTGTAAGGTTTTAAAGTATAGGGGTTTTTTAGGCTATAATGTCTTTGACCACCTTGCCATGTACATCCGTAAGACGAAACCGGCGCCCCTGGTGTTTGTAGATCAGCTTCTCGTGGTCTACGCCCAGCAGGTACATCAAAGTAGCCTGAAAATCATGTACATGCACCGGATTTTTGACAATATTATAGCCAAACTCACAGGTTTCTCCATAAGTAATGCCGCGCTTGACGCCTGCTCCTGCCATCCACAGCGTAAAGCAGCGGGGGTGATGGTCGCGTCCGTAGTTATCTTTGGTAAGCTTGCCTTGCGAATAGTTGGTTCTGCCAAACTCCCCACCCCAGATCACCAGCGTATCTTCCAGCAGGCCGCGCTGCTTGAGGTCCATCACCAGGGCCGCAGATGGCTGGTCTACACTTTTGGCCATAATCTGTATGTCGTTTGGTAAGTTGCCGTGCTGATCCCAGCCCTGGTGATATAACTGTATGAATTTTACATCTTTCTCTGCCAGCCGGCGTGCCAGCAGACAGTTGGCGGCAAAGGTGCCGGGCTTACGGGCATCGGGTCCGTAGAGGTCGTAGATATAATCGGGCTCATGGGAAATGTCCATCGTCTCCGGTACGGAAGATTGCATACGGTAAGCCATTTCATATTGTGCTACGCGCGAATTGATCTCCGGATCCATTGTCTTATCGTACTGTATTTCGTGCAGTTCTTTGAGATAATCCAGCATACGTCGACGGCTGGTTTTTTTCACTCCGGGCGGATCGTTGAGATACAATACAGGGTCTTTGCCGGAGCGGAACTGAACGCCCTGGTGCAGGGAAGGCAAAAAGCCACTACCCCAGAGTTTGGCATACAAAGGCTGGTCGCCCTCTCTGCCGCGGGAAAGCAGCACAGAGAAAGAAGGCAGGTTTTCATTGTCGCTGCCCAGCCCATAACTGATCCAGGAACCCATAGAAGGCCGCCCGTTCTGCTGAGAGCCCGTCTGAAAAAAGGTGATGGCCGGGTCATGGTTGATGGCGTCGGTGTTCATGGATTTGATAAAACATAGTTCGTCCACAATTTTAGCCGTATGCGGCATCAGTTCGCTTACCCAGGCGCCGCTTTGTCCGTGCCGGGCAAATTCAAACACGGAGCCGGCCAGCGGAAAAGACTTTTGGTTGGAAGTCATGCCCGTCAGCCGCTGCCCGTCGCGGACGGAGGCGGGCAATTCCTCACCCATCATTTTTTGCAACTTAGGCTTATAATCAAAAAGCTCTACCTGGGAAGGACCGCCGCTCTGAAAAAGATAAATGACCCGCTTCGCCCTGGGAGCAAAATGCAGCGGATTTAAGATGCCATCGGAGTTAGACCCTGCTGTTTTAGCAAAAAGAGAAGCCGGATTGAGCAGAGAAGCCAACGCGACACTGCCCAGCCCCAGGCTGGTTTGCGTCAGAAACTGCCGACGGTCTATGTGTTGGTTGTGTAAGAGTTTCATAAATCAATGATTGTTGTTTTGCTTCTGTTCTACCTTTTGGATTCTGTCTTCCAGACTATCCATCCTTTGCATCAGTCCATCGGTGATGAAATGCAACAAGCGGTCAAACTTATCTTCCAGCTTTCCCAGCCGCAAGTTGGTTTGTAGTTGTCCATCTACCAATTTTTCCTGGACTTCTACCAGTTTCTCCTGTCCTTCTACCAGCTTAGTTAAAAGTTCGCTATGCTGATCCTGCTTCCGCAGACTTTCGGCTAATAATTCTACAATACGATCTTCGTTTTTCATGATTTTTCGTTTATAAATTACCTTTTAAAAACCGCCCCATCATAGTTGACCAGCGTATTGGCTACGATAGTAAGTGCGGCTACTTTTGCTTTAGGCAACGTTTTGTCTCTTTGATGCTCACCTACGCTGAGCAAACTATCGGCTGCCGCAGGCGATGCTCTGAAGTCTTCGTATTCTTCCTGGTATAGCTGTTCGAGCAACTGCAACTCGCGGTTGTCAGGGGTACGGCTGGTCAGTGCCTGGAAGCCAAAAGTGATCTGCTTGTCCAGACTGTCGCCACCTTCCTGTATCATTCTTTCGGCCAACATACGGGAGGCTTCCACATACTGCGGATCGTTGAGCAGCACCAGCGCCTGTAGCGGGGTGTTGGTTTTTTGCCGTTTGACGGTACAAACATACTTTTCAGAAGCATCAAAGCTGATCGCAGAGGGCGGCGGAGAGCTGCGCTTCCAGATGGTATACAGTCCGCGTCTGTAGAGATTCTGCCCACTGTCCTGTTCATAAACGGTCGCATTGCGGGTAGCCAGTTCTGCCCACAACCCTTCCGGCTGGTAAGGCTTCACGCTGGGTCCGCCTATTTTCCTGGCTAACAAGCCACTGGCAGCCAGCGCGTTGTCCCGTATCATCTCGGCAGGCATACGGTAGCTCGGGCCACGGGCAAGCCATACATTGGCCGGGTCTTCTTCCAGCCCTTTCTTATCCGCCCTGGACGATTGCCGGTACGTAGCCGAGGTAACCATCAGCCTGAGCATGGCTTTGACATCCCAGCCGGAAGTTCTGAACTGTACGGCCAGCCAGTCCAGCAGTTCCGGATGGGTGGGCAGTTCTCCCTGGTTGCCAAAGTCGTCCGGGGTTTTGACAATGCCTGTTCCAAAAACCATTTGCCAGTAGCGGTTGACGGCTACTCTGGCAGTGAGGGGATTGTCCGGGTGTACCAGCCATTGGGCAAGGCCCAGCCGGTTTTTGGGCAGGTCTTCCGGCATCTCCAGTACCTGCGCGATGGTGTTGGGATATACCTGCCGGGTAGGCGCATCGTAGGCGCCCCTGTTCAGGATAAAGGTAGGCCGTGGTGTATATAATTCTTCCATGACCATCACCTCGGGTTGTGCGCTTAGAATTTTGTTTTCCTCTCCCCTTAGCTGGGTCAGTTCTTTCAGGTTTTGCTGGTAAGCCTGGTTCTGGTGGAGGTAATAATCCAGTAGCTCCTGCCGGTTTTCAGACTCCAGGAAAGCGGTCATAGGTGCTTCGTTTCCATACAGTTTTGCTGCATCTACAGCCGTCAGCTTACGGTCAAAAACCATCAGTTCATCGACCAAAGCGCCGTCCAGGGTTTCTTCAAAGCGTTTCCCGATCCGCAGGTTGCCTGGCTCGCCCCAGGTTTCTTCCTCTTTTCCATAGGTCAGGATACTACGTTTTAAATGATCTGTAATGATACTGACCGGCATAGGCTGTGCGTTGAGATATAACTGTAGGCCCTGGGCACGGCTTGATCCGTCGTAAGTCATGAGCAGGTGGCACCACTCGCCTACCGGGATTTTTTGTTGGGTATGCACTTCAATGCTATTAGCAGGCCAGGTGTGGTTCAGGGAGGCAGAGAGCGTACCATCCTGGCGGAGCATCAGATCATAGCCACGATTTCCGTTGAAAGTGCCCCCGGACTTAGAGAATACAGGGCCTGCCAGGCTGTCTTTTAAAGCTTGAAACCAGAGGCTGACAGAAAACGGCTCGTTTCTTTCAAAATAACCAATCTCTTCGCCTAAATCTACAAAGCTATCCCCTACCAGTTTGAGGGCGTTACCAAACTTGCCTTCTACAATTTCAGGCTGTTTGTCTTTCTGGTTAACCACCATATCGGCAGGCTGGCTGCGGTTGGCAAGGTTAGCAAACTTATCATCTTTTGGATGATCCAGCGGGTAATAGCCGATTCTTCCGTCTAAACTAAGGTGTTGCCGGCCTCCGCTTTGCTTTACTTTTTTCAGCCACTGCTCAAAACCTTGCTGAAATTCTTTTCGCTCCGGGTTGATCTTTTCTTCTTGTTTCTTCATTTTCTCATGCAGGAAAGCCAGTTGTTTGTCGGCTTCCTCGTCGGTCAGGATCACTGTCGGGCTGGCTTCGCCCATATAAGGGATTTGCCCGGTTTCGTTGACGCTGTTGAAGAAGGCAAAAAGCTGGTAATACTCTTTCTGGGCAATAGGATCGTATTTATGATCATGGCAGCGGGCACATTCGGTCGTCAGTCCCAGAAAGGCTTTTCCAAACGTATTGGTACGGTCTGCCACGTATTCTGTGCGGTATTCTTCCGAGACAATGCCGCCTTCCTGGCTTTGCAGGTGGTTGCGGTTAAAGGCTGAGGCTAGCTTCTGTTCTTTGGTCGCATCAGGCAGCATATCGCCTGCCAGTTGCCAGGTGATAAACTGGTCGTAGGGCATATTTTCGTTGAATGCCTCAATCACCCAGTTGCGCCAGGGCCACGTATTGCGCATCCCGTCGTCCTGGTAGCCGTGGCTGTCGGCATAGCGGGCGACGTCCAGCCATTCGGCAGCCATCCGTTCGCCGTAGGGCAAAGATGACAGCAGATGGTCTACCCATTTTTCGTAGGCATCCGGCGATTGGTCAGCCAGAAAAGTATTCACTTCTTCTACCGTAGGGGGCAAGCCGGTCAGGTCAAAGCTAACCCTGCGCATAAGGACTTCCCGGCTGGCTTCGGGAGAAGGGTGTAAGCCTTTTTCCTGCATTTTAGCCAGTGTAAAGCGGTCAATGTCATTTTTGATCCAATCTTTAGCATCAACTTCCGGCACAGCCGGTTTTTCCGGTTTGATAAAAGACCAATGCGGTTTATACCCGGCGCCCTGCTCTATCCAGCGCGTCAGCAGGGCGACTTCTTCCTGAGAGATTTTCAGGTTAGACTCCGGCGGGGGCATCATCACTTCCGGGTCATCGGACATAATCCTATGAAACAGCTCGCTCCGTTGCGGCTTGCCGGGGACAATGGCGTAGTGGTCTTTCTTTTTTCCCAAAGCCACCAGCGCGCTGTCTTCTATGTCCAGGCGCAGCCCGGCTTCCCTTTTGTTTTCATCCGGCCCGTGGCAGGCAAAACAGCGATCCGAGAGAATAGGCTTGATGTGGTAGTTGAAATCAATCTTCTCCGGAAGCTTTGCCTCTACGGCTTCAGGAAAGTCTACTTTGGCGTTGCAACGAACCACCAACAGCAGTATGACAGCATAGGCTGCCATCGTCAGAAAGCGGAAGGATATAAAAAAGTGTAGCTTCATGAAAGAACTTTTTAATCTAACAGTAAAACCAATAAATGTAGAAAAAAGGTCACCTATATCAAATCTACACCGGATATGATTTTTTCATACCTTTGGCTTTTTAAAAAAAACCAACAAGCTTATGCGTACCATCATCGGCGTCGATCTGGGCGGCACCTACGTCAGGGTAGGAAGAATAGAAGCTGGGCAGCCTGCACAGCGCTTTGCCATGCCTGTTTCGGCTACGGCTACAGAAGAAATTGTGTTGGAAGAAATGATCTATGCTATTGCACAGGTTTTTACGACGGAAGTCAAAGCGATCGGCGTAGGGGTTCCCAGTTTGGTAGACGAGGTTCAGGGCATTGTGTACGACGTGCAGAATATTCCCAGTTGGCAGCAAGTACATCTCCGGGAAAAACT
>JBBSNI010000162.1:0-11374 GCA_038232695.1 Cytophagales bacterium | reverse complement strand
GCGCTCGCGCTGGTGTTCATGCACTGGGCGTTCGCCGCAGTCGCCTTTCGCTGGAGCCGCTTCGGCACCCTCGTCAAGGGCCGAAAGCGTCAGCTGGTGCTCGACGGTCAGATCCAGTGGGGCGAGATGAAGCTGAGCGTACCCTTAAAGCCCGACAAAGAAGATGCTTTGCAGGACAGGATGTGAAATGTTTGACTGAATGTATAACCTATTTGCTATTATGAAAATAAAAATAAGCCTACTCATTGTAATCCTGCTATCGCTCTGCGTCTACCCCATATTAGCCCAGGATAAGCCCAATATCCTGATCATCACGGTAGATGATATGAACTATAACTCCTGCGGGGTGATGGGCTCCCCGGTGAAAGATGCGACGCCTCATATAGATGCACTTGCCAGGCAGGGGCTGTTGTTTACCCGGGGGTATGTCTCCACCTCGGTGTGTGTGCCCAGCCGTACTTCTATGATGACCGCCTGCTATCCGCACCGGGTAAGCCAATGGGATGGCTTTGGCAAACCTGGCATCGACGAGAAAATTCCGCAGTCCGGGTACAATATCAAACCTGGTACGCCTACCTTAACAAAAGCATTAAAGGCGGCAGGCTATGTGACCGGCATCCTGGCCAAGCCCAACCACCACCAGCCCTATGAAGAATTTCCCTGGGATGTGATGTACGGACATCATGACTATGAAGAACTAAAACATGGCAGAGACCCTGCACTGTATGCCAGGCGGGCAGCCGAAGTGATCCAGTTGGCAAAAAGCCAAAAAAAATCGTTTTTCCTGCTGGCCAACGCAGGCGATCCGCACCGGCCTTTTCCTGCCAGCGAAGCGGA
Source organism: Cytophagales bacterium (assembly GCA_038232695.1). Lineage (GTDB taxonomy): Bacteria > Bacteroidota > Bacteroidia > Cytophagales > Cyclobacteriaceae > JAJNNC01. The sequence continues at coordinate 10,537 of JBBSNI010000162.1, read as the reverse complement.
GGAGAAAGCGATCAAAAATGGTAAATACGGAGGACCTATCCCTTTGCCTTCCAAAGTGTTTCAACCGGAAGAAATAAAGGTTCCCGGTTTTTTGCCCGATCTGCCCGCCATCCAAAAAGAAGTGGCCGAGTACTATTCGGGCGTTAGAAGAGCCGATGATTGTGTGGGCAGCGTCCTGAAGACTTTGAAAGAATCCGGGCTGGAAGAGGAAACCATCATTTTCTTTTTGTCAGACAATGGGGCTTCCTTTCCCTTTGCCAAAGAATGCTGCTATATGAATGGCACCAGAACGCCTTTGATCGTACGCTGGCAGGGGCATATTAGCCCGGAAAGCCGCGACACCACCCATTTTATCTCTGCCCTGGATATAGCGCCTACCCTTCTGGATATGCTGAGCTTGCCTGCCATGAAAGGAATCGACGGCGTCTCTTTCAAGCCTTTATTAGAAGGAAAAGACCAAAAAAACAGGGATCGTGTTTTTACGGTGTATCATTACACACCCGGACATGAGCCTATCCCGCAGCGCGCGGTAACCTACGGAGATCATACTTACATTTTCAACGCCTTTTCAGCCGAAAACCAGTTTTTTACCTGCGGCGACCCCCGGGGCGGACTGACCTATCAGGCTATGCAGCAGGCTGCTGAAAATGCACCGGACATTGCCCGGAGGGTACAGTTTTTTAATGAGCGGGTGCCCGAAGAAATGTACAACGACGGGCAAGACCCCAACGCTTTGCATAATATGATTAGCAGCGAAAAAGACAAAAAGTTGATCAGCCACATGCGCAACATGCTTGCCCAATGGATGAAAGAAAAACAGGATCCGCTGTTACCGTACTATGCTGACTATTTGAAAGGAACAAAGCAAACCCGTCGTTGAGGTATCATTTAATTTTGCGAACGGGTAAGCCCCTTTTCCAACAGCGGTCTGCCTATTTCTTTTCCGTTTACTTCCAGCACGGCCTGCGTAGGCTTGGGCAACAGGACGGCAGGAGCATCGTAAGGGGCGGATGCTTCCACCACTAAATTTTCCTGGCTGCCAGGCACTTGCATCCTAATGGTGTTGGCAGAAGCCACTATTTCGGGAATGCCTGCCATAAATGCCTGCTTCCATTGCGCAAAGTCGGCATCAGTTTCCAGTCCGCTGCCTACCCGTATCCAGAAGGCGGCGCCGGCCTGTGCTTCCCCTTCTTTATCCAGGCTATCCTTATGTTGCACGGTCAGCCGCACTGCACCGTAAGGGTTGCCATCATAGACCAGGGCTACCGGTGCCGGGTTGCCTTGCCGGTTGCGCGTCCAGGGTACCTTGACGCCCATAGCGGCCGTGCCGCTGCGCACGATCAACGAAGCTTCCGGTTTTAGGGCAAAAGTAGCCGACTTTCCTTCCTGCAAGGTGATACGCTGTTCATTGATCCAGAAACCACCGGTATGCAGGGGCATCACCCAGTGCGATGCCAGCACCGGAGCATCTTCCGGTATGTCTTCGTTGCGGTAGACTACCAGCGCCAGGGCATCCGACTTGTCCTGCGCGGCAGTGAAGAAGGGTGTCAGGTGAATAGACTTTTGATGGGCAGCACCGGCGGCGGTCTTGTTCTTACCGTAAGGGTCACCGCGTCCGTCAGCCATGAAGTAGCAACGTACGCGGGCAGGCGACTGGTCCAGCCCGTCTACGGTCATAGGAACATCGATGCGTGCGTAGGTAGCTGCAGCGGTACTTAGTGTAATATCTTTTTGTAGAAAGTGAGTACGTGTATGTTGCTGTTCTTTGCCCCATCGCTCCCGGACAAGGCGAGGAAATTGGCCAGCTAATTTTTTTAGATCGGGCGACGGAAACCACTTGGCCTGGGCGGCGTAGACGGCATCAATATCCTCCGTGGGAGCCTGGGCATACCAGCCATTGCGCCACAGTTGGGTGTTGAGGTAACCCGTGCCATGCAGATACTGGTAAGAGCGGCTGTGCGCCCCCGCCAATCTTTTTATTGGTGGATACCAGTTGCAGGCAATATCCGTCCAGAACAATTCCAGTAATGCCTGCGTCTGCGCCCGTCCCTGCGGCTGGCGGCAGTAGGCTTCTATGACCACCAGCGCATCCAGGTCAGTACCAAAGTAGGTAGGGCTGACGTATTCGTGGATACCGATCTCGTGAATATACTCAAAAGCGGTATTCAGGCGGGCATATCCTTCTTTGGCTACGTCCGGCTTGCCGAGGGTTTCGCCCAGCAGGATCAGGTTGCCTGCATTCATCAGCGCAATGTTGGTATAGGCGGGGCCTACCTTGTGGCGCATACAACCTTCCACGGCGTAGGTAAGCAACTCATGAAGTTGGTGGCGCACTTCCTCGGGCAGGGTGTCGCGGTGTTTGATCCAAAGCAGGGCGCCGCTGCGCATACAGAAGTCTACGGAATTAAAGTCAATGACCTTCTCGTCAAACCAGTTCCAAAGGAAGTTCCCATAGCCGGGGCTTTGCGGGTCGCGATCCTGCATCTGCACCAGCAGGTCGAAGAGCCTGGGCAGGCGATCCGGGTGTGTGCCGGTTTCGCACAGCACCAGTGCGTAGGTGAATATATCGCGCGCCGTGAGAGAAGGGTCAGGCTCACCTTTAGGTTTGACTTTCTGCCAGATGAGCGGTCCTTCACCGGCAGCTACTTCCAGCACGGCTGCTTCCAGCGCGGCTGCTTTTGAGGGAACTTGTTGGGCTTCTGCTGCTTCACACAGAAAAAGCAAAAGGCTAACAATGAACATAGGATAGGGTAAGGGTAGTCGATGCATAAGATCATTCTTACAGGTTGGTATAGAAAACAGGGAACGCCCGCCGGTATAAGAGTTTACCGCAATATACAAATCAAAGTTTTACAACCAATTATTTGTGTATCCTGCATAAAATCTCTTACATTAGGGAGAGATTCTGTAGTTTTTATGAAATGCACGCCACATCATAACCTGTTATCTGAGCTGACGTTAAGGTTGAAGAACGACGATAAGGAGGCTTTCCGGGAAGTTTATGAATTGTACCACCCTAAGCTTTTCCACTTCTCTCTGAAGTTTACCCATTCGCAAGAGGCTACCCAGGAAATCATACAGGATGTATTTTTGAAGTTGTGGACTCACCGTAAAAGCCTGCAACCCGGTCTTTCTCTGCAAAACTACCTCTACACCCTGAACAAGCACGAAAACTTTAGATACCTCAATCGGGCTGCCCATCATCTGCCGTTGCAGGAAGAGATCATACAGCGGCACGAAACAGTCCGCAACCCGGTAGAAGAGGAAGTGATCTACGAAGAATATATGGGCATCGCCGAAGAAGCTATTGAAAAGCTGCCTCCCCAGCGGCAATTGATCTTCAAAATGTTCCGCTACGAAGGCCATAGCAGCAAAGAGATTGCCCAAGCCCTGGGCATATCCAACCATACCGTAAGGTCACAATTGGTGAAAGCAACCCATCATATCAAAGAATACTTTTATCTGCACACCGGCATTACCCTGACGCTGGTGTTGTCTGTTTTGGTCTTCCTACTTTAGTGTACGCTCTATTATACAAGGACACCAGGCTATGGAAGGGTCGTAGGACGCTGGGCTACCCTACGACCAGCCAGGAAGTGACAATGCGAAAATCATAAGGTTGGTATATTTTTCTTGCATACATCTAATAAAAATCATCAGAAATTTACGGTTTTTTTAAATATTCAGAGCCTGATAGTTCATTCAGCTTTCCATAAGCTATATTCTTATGTAAGCCAATGAATGACCTTGCCCTATGAACCACAAGCAAACGCTACTGCATAAATATCTCACCAAACAGTGTAGCCCCGAAGAACTAAAGCAGCTTTTCAGGTATCTCAAAGACGAGCCGGAAGCCAGGTACCAGGAAGTAATGGATAATATCTGGGAAGAACTGACTTCCTATCAACCGCTCACAGCATCTACTTCGGATAGTATGTATGCTCATATTCGGGGCCAAATAGACCAGCAGAAGACCCCTTCTGTGTTCCGGCGTCTGTGGACAACGCCGGCGCTGCGGATAGCCGCTACGTTTACTGTCCTGCTGCTGAGCGTTTTTATGCTCTATAAAATAGTAGAAAGCAATACGCCACAGGTGCATCAGACAGCCTACGGACAAACCACGACCGTAACGCTGCCCGACCAGTCTGTCGTCACCCTGAATGGCAACTCCCGGATACGCTACGCCCGCGCCTGGGAAGAAGACCAGCCCCGTGAACTGTGGATAGAAGGCGAGGCATACTTTACGATCCGCCATACAGAGCATGACCAGAAATTCATCGTCCATGCCGACCGCCTGGACATAGAAGTGCTGGGCACGGAGTTTAACGTCAACAACCGCGACGGTGATACCCGGGTTACGCTCAATACCGGCAAGATCAAACTCAATGATACGGAAGCCTCCCCGGTAGTACACGATGTAGTCATGCGCCCCGGCGAGCAGGCCGAACTGAGGCGTAACCATACCTTCGAACTCAAAGCAGTAAATCCTGAACTCTTTACTTCCTGGAAGAACCAGGAACTGATCTTTGATCATACGCCTATGGCACAAGTAGTCAGCATGATTGAAGATACCTATGGGCTGGAAGTCACCATTCAGCAGGAAGAGATCAAGACTATGGAACTGACCGGACTGCTGCCTTCCCAGGATATAGATATGTTGCTCAACATGCTCTCTGAGATTTTTGACCTGAAAGTGACCAGGCAGCATAAGCAGGTGTTCATCGACAAGAAATAGTCTTCAGGCAATGTTTAAGTGGTAATAGAACGAAGGAACTCCTCTCACCCGATGAGAGGGGCTCCTTACCTTTAACATTGACCTTTTAGGCAGGCCGACACAACCATTAGGTGTGGATATATGAAAACACAACTCAGTAAAATGACGGAGTACAGGCTATATATGCAGCATGGCATCTTATTGCTATTACTGGTCATAGTAGGGCTATCCAAGCCTAGTGCTTATACTGATCCGTATTTCAATGTAAAAGACTATGGCGCTAAAGGCAACGGAAAAGACAAAGATAGTAAAGCGATTGCCCAGGCCCTGGAAGCCTGCACCAAAGCGGGGGGCGGCACCGTCTACTTTCCGGCAGGCACCTACCTGACCGCTCCTATCCATATCACCTATGATAATATCACTTTATTCATCGGCGCGGGGGCTACCATCCTGGGCAGCCCCGATTTTGAAGATTATCCTACGGTAGAAACACGCTGGGAAGGGGTCAACAGCGCAGGCTATTCCCCGCTGATTTATGCCAAAGAGGTAAAAAATGTCACCATCAAAGGACGGGGCGTTATTGATGGCAACGGAAAGCCTTGGTGGGATCATCATTTCGAGCTGCAACGGCAGTACCAAACCCAGGGCAACAGGCTGCAAGATTTGAGCGTGGTACAACCGGACGGAGTACGTGGAAAGGAATTCTGGGAGAAAAATAAAACCGCCCAAAGAGACCCTGCCGACAAGTTTGGCTGGATGTGGCGTACCCAGTTTCTCAGGCCCTGCCTAGTGGAGTTTTATGGCTGCCAGAACGTGTGGGTAGAAGGCATTACCCTGCAAAATTCTCCCTTCTGGACGCTGCACCCCGTTTACTGCGATAACGTGAACATCATCGGCATCACCATCACCAACCCTATGGAAGAGGTAGAGTCGCCCAATACTGACGGCATTAACCCGGACTCTTCTACCAACGTGAAAATCCTGAACTGCACCATCTCGGTAGGCGACGACTGCATTGTCATTAAGTCGGGGCGGGATGAAGACGGGCGGCAGGTAGGGCGACCTTCGGAAAACATTACCATCATGAACTGCACCATGCTCAACGGTCGTGGGGCGGTCGCCATCGGCAGCGAAATGTCCGGCGGTGTACGCAATGTGGTGGTGAGCAACTGTGTGATCAAGAATACCCACCGGGGCTTACAGATCAAGACCATGCGGGGGCGGGGCGGCACGGTAGAGAATATTGCTTACAACAACCTGATCATGGAAAATGTACGGGGACCGGGCATCATCATCGATGCCCGCTATCATCCTACTCCCACAGAGCCGGTAAGCGAACGAACTCCGCAGGTCAAAGATATTTATATTGCCAACGTAGTGATGAAAAATGTCGGCGCCATCCTGCGCATCAACGGACTGAAGGAAATGCCTATCCGGGGGGTGAGAATTTTTAACCTCACCGCTAATGCCAATAAGGGCGTTAGCATCACCTACGCGCAGGACATCCATCTGCATGAGCATGATCTGAAAGTAAAAGAAGGAAAACTGTTTGACATAGAAAATGCACAGGCAGTAGAGATTGCAGATAAAAAAATAGCAAAGTAAAGCGTACATGAGACAGCAACCATCATCAAGTTTTGAATTATCTATGACAGCATTGTCAAGATTTTCTGTGTTTTTGTCTCTTTTTACATCAATAGTAGCGTATGCTTTTGCTCAATCTCCTAAAAGTGCATCGAAGGCTCCTGTTGATTCACTCAACAAGCCTAATGTTATTTTTATTCTGGCCGATGATCTGGCCTGGGGAGATTTGGGCTGTTACGGAAACAAAAAAATTGCTACTCCGAATCTTGATCGCCTCGCCAGCCGGGGCATTCTGTTTACAAACTTTTATGCCAATGCGCCGGTGTGTGCCCCCAGCCGGGCCGCCTTTTTCACCGGCCGATATGCCGAGGGTTCCGGGGCTTACTACGGCGAAGGTAGCAACCAGATTGACGTGCCGGTCAGTATGCCTAATCTTGCTACAACCTTTAAACAAGCCGGTTATCGAACCGCGCATATCGGCAAGTGGCACCTAAGCCCAGAGAAGCGACCCGACCAGTATGGCTTCGATGAGTATAAAATCCGGGAAACTCATAGCTGGAGAGAACTTCAGAAAGATCCTCATTTCAGAGCGCATTCTACGCAGTACTTTGTCAACGATGCCATTGAATTTATAGAAGCCCGCCCCGACGATCCGTTTTTCGTACAGCTCTGGACGATCCTTCCCCACGACATTCTCTTTCCTACCGAACAGCAGATGGCACAGTACGAGCAGTATGATATGCGAAAGAAATTTGACATTCCTGGTTTTACCTTTACCTCCGCCGAACAGGTGTACTACGCTTCGGTGACGGCCCTGGATGATCATCTGGGACGATTGTTCACCTATCTGGATTCTACCGGGTTAAGCAAAAATACGCTGGTGATATTTACCAGTGACAATGGGCCGGGCATCATGGAGTCCCTGCAATGTGGACACAGCGCCGCCGGAAATACAGGTCCTTTCCGGGGAAGAAAATTCAGCATCTACGAAGGGGGCATTCGTATGCCGCTCATCGTAAGCCTTCCCGGCCAAATCCCCGAAGCCGTGGTCGACAATCAAACGGTGCTGGCGGGAGTTGATTTTCTGCCTACCCTGGCAGCCCTTGCCGGAACAAAAGCTCCCTTGCCAGTAGATGGACAGGATATGTCACAGGCGTGGTGGGGAAAAGCGACCAGACGGGAATCGCCCTTATTTTGGCGATGGCACTGGAAAATGCCGCCACAACCCTACCACCGGAGTCCGATCCTGGCTATGAGGAATGATGATTGGAAACTATTGATGAACCCGGATAGCAGCCGGGTAGAACTGTACAACGTAACTATTGATCCGGGAGAACTGGATAACGTGGCAAAAGAACATCCGCAACGAACAGCCGAAATGCAAAGGGAACTGCTGGAATGGAACCAGCAACTCCCGGTAGCAAAGTACGAACCGGAGGCAGGAAAGAATGATTATCCCTGGCCCGGTACGAAGAAGTAAGTGTGTTCGTTGATTGATGAAACTCATAGGTAACACCGCTGGCTTTTTTTACCAAAAGTAATGATATCGTTTGTATATTGGCAAAACGGAAAGTCTACAGCAACCTATAAAGCAAAATAACAAGCTTCTCATTTATTGATATGGCTATAAAAATTATACTACTATTTCTTCTGCTTCCATTGCGAAAGCCCTACCGGGCCCGCTGGTTCAACCCTGCCAGTGGCAAATATCAGCCCGTGGATAAAAAAAGCCAACAACAAAAAGGCATCCGCCTCTTCAGTACACCCGGTGATCATGGCGAAGGTCATAACGATTGGCTGCTGGTATTAGAAAGCATAGATAAATAATAAAAAAAAACACCATGAAAAATCCATTCACTACACCTATCAGCCGGAGAGCCTTTACCAGGAAAGCCTCACAACTTAGTATGCTGGGCTTAATCAATACACCGTTAGTCAACGCTTTTTCGTACCACCGGAAGATCAAATCCAAAATAGAAATCCTGACGAAAGGACCCAAACATCACTTCTTCGGCTACTATGGCATCTGCCCCTGGAATAAAGACGAAACCCATGTGTTAAGCCTGGAAAGCAGTTTTCAGGATCATCTGCCGGAAGCCGGACAAACTGCTGCTGTTGGACTGGTGGATGTCAGCACCGGCAAATTTGAAAAACTTGCCGAAACCACTGCCTGGAACCTGCAACAGGGTGCGATGATGCACTGGCATCCCAAGCATCCTAACGAGCAAATCCTTTACAACGACTTTCAGGATCGTCAGCTTGCCTCGGTCGTCTATGATATTGGCTCAGGCAACAAGCGTTACCTGCCGCAGCCGGTCAGCGCCCTGGATCATCAGGGGAACAACGCATTGCTTATCAGTTACGGCCGCACCGGCAGGCTCCGCAAAGTAGTAGGCTACCAGGGACTGGCCGATCCCAACCCGGACGACCCCCACCCGGCTAATGATGGCGTATTTCTCATGGATTTGTCAACAGGTAAATATAAGCTGATCGTATCGATCAATCAGGTATACGAACTGATCAAAGACCGGCATCCTGAACTCGCTGACAAACCGATGTGGTTTAACCATACGGAGTTTAACGACAGTGGCGACCGCTTCTTCTTCCTGGCGCGTACCTGGAACGAAGACAACCGCCTGGAGACGGGCATGTACACGGTCAACATAGACGGCTCCGATCTTAGGGAAGCCATTCCCTATGGCAAGTCCGTCTCGCACTTCGACTGGCGCAATGATAGGCAGATACTGGCTACTTTCAACATGGACGACACTACGCCTGCCAGAGAGCATGTGTTGTTTACCGATGGCAAAGAAGATTACCAGGTGATCGCCCCGGAGATGCTCGTAGACGACGGACACTGCACCTTTGCCCCGGACGGTAACTGGTTGGCCACCGACCGCAATCATAGCGATACGGTCTCCAAGTCTTTATGGATTTACAACCTAAAAAAGCAGTACGGACAGAAGTTAGGCGACTTTCCTATGAAAGAAAAAAAGTATCTTGGTGGCGATGTACGCTGCGACCTGCATCCGCGCTGGAACCATACAGGCAACAAAATCTGCATTGATGCGCTCAACCCTAAGGATTGGACAAGGCAGATTCATATTGTGCATTTGGACTTTTAAGCAGTTGATCGGACGGTGGAAATGTTTTTTATCAGTTGATTGGGATATCTTAGACATTTTTGCCATTATCGTCCGGAGAATCTCTATGGTTTTCATGGCACCGGTGCCTTTTTCTTAAAAGTTGCCCGAAGTATTGCAGATCAAACCATCATAAAAATGAATTTTAAAAGCATCATTTTCCTCATTGTTGTATTCTTTTTTGTTGACCACACTTGCTGGTCCAGGGAAATCAACATCAACGATATAGGAGCAAAACCTGATAGTGTAACAGACAATACCTCCATCATCCAGTCAGCTATAAACCAATGTTTCCAAGCAGGGGGCGGTAAGGTGGTTGTACCAGCCGGTAAATATATGACTAGCACGCTCTATTTGAAAGATCATGTAGAACTATATCTTGAATCCGGGGCTACTCTGCTTGGTAGTATACATCCGGAAGATTACCCTGAAAATGAACTAAAGCTAAGAAAGGGCAAAGCAAGGGCATTGCTATATGCCTATGGGCAGAAAAATATCTCTGTCACAGGAAAAGGAACCATCAATGGTCGCGGAGATTCAAAAGTATGGCAAAGAGGAGACAATGGCGGGGGGAGGCCCAAAATCATTTATTTTATTGATTGTCAGGACGTATTGGTAGATGGTATTACGTTAACAAATTCAGCTTTCTGGGTTCAGGATTATCTGGGTTGCAATTACGTAAAGATCAACGACGTGAAAGTGTACAGTTACGGAAACCACAATAATGATGGGTTGGATATTGACAGTAAGAATGTGGTGGTTTCCAACTGCATTATCGAAAGTGATGATGATGCTCTTTGCTTTAAAAGCCATATTCCTGACCGACCTTGTGAGAATATCACGGTAACCAACTGTGTATTGGCTACTAATTGCAATGCTATCAAGTTTGGAACAGCTTCCCACGGAGTATTTAAAAACATTTCTGTGACCAACTGTGTGATAAAACGACCGGTTGAAGATCAGATCAGGCAGTGGCATAAATCTATTGAGGGAATTGATTCAGGATATACCGTAATTTCAGGTATTGCCTTAGAATCTGTAGATGGGGGGGTGATGGATCAGATTAACCTATCAGATATTGTGATGGACGGTGTGC
>JBBSNI010000161.1:0-11416 GCA_038232695.1 Cytophagales bacterium | reverse complement strand
GGAGACGGGGATTTTTATGTCTCTACTTTTGAGGGCAACGACTGGACAGAACCCCGTCCGCTGGGGCGCATCAACTCTTCTCACCGTGAGTTGTCTATCTCTGTCAACGAAGAGGGCAACAAACTCTACTTTTCCAGCAACCGGCCGGGCGGCTATGGGGGCTTTGATATTTATGTCTCTACGCTGGACCGCTTCGGAGAATGGGCCAGCCCGATCAACTTAGGTCCTAAGATCAACACCGCAGGCGACGAAGATGCACCCTTTATTCACCCCGACGGCGACGTGCTGTATTTTAGCTCTACCGGCCACCTGGGCATGGGCGGCTTTGACCTTTTCAAAAGTAAACTGCACCGCGAAAAATGGACCACGCCGGTCAACCTGGGCTATCCGATCAATACGGCGCAGGACGACAACTATTTTGTGATCGCGAAGGATAATGTCTTTGGCTACTATGCGACGGCACGGGAAGACGGGCTGGGTGGCAATGACATCTATGCTATCAGGATGGATAAAAAAGACTATCAGACGACTCCTGAAGCACCCCCTGCTATGTCGCTTACCCGGCAAACCAATGATAAGAATGCTACCTATCTTTTAGGAAAGGTAATTGATGCGGCTTCCAAACAACCCCTGGAAGCGGAAGTCCTACTCTCAGACAACCGCCGCAACATTGTCATTACCCGCGTCTATGCCGACTCTATCACCGGCGAGTTCCGTATCCCTATCCCCGAAGGCGACAACTTCGGACTGACCGTAGAGCGTGACGGGTATTTGTTTTTCTCGCAAAACTTCAAGCAGGCAGAACTCAAGGCGCAGCCCGGTGTTCGCAAAGAGTTTGCTTTGCAACAGGCACTGGTCGGCTCTATTGGTATTCTGAAAAATATTTTCTTCAGCACCAACCAGTCTGCCATCCGTCCCGAATCGCTTGTAGAGCTTGACCAGATCTATGCGCTGCTGAAAGCGCAACCCAAGATCGTCATTCGTATCAACGGACATACCGATAATATAGGCGATGCGGCGTACAACCAGCTTTTGTCAGAAAAACGGGCGCAGGCCGTAGCCGCCTATCTGCTCAACTACGGACTGCCGGCCGAGCGCGTACTCTTCAAAGGCTTCGGCAAAGACCGCCCCATCGCTTCCAACGACTTCGAAGAAGGCGGACGGGCGCTCAACCGCCGCACAGAGATTGAGATCATTGCCAACAAGTGATCATGCTTTGTCCGGCTTCTCCACTCCCGTGGTCTGTGTCTCACAGACCACCACCCGCACTTCATATCTGAACTATGCCTTATCCGGCTTCTTCTGGTCTTTGTCAGAAGTTTGCTTTTTGGTGGTTTTGTGTGGTCTGGACACGCCGTAGCTGCCCTGTGCAATTTTGCCTTTTTTGGTTTTTTTGTCTCCTTTTCCCATCGTGGTTTGTAATTGACACTCTCCGGACTAAAGCCTCTAGAGATTCTTGCCCGACGCACGAGGACAACCCTCCACGTTAGCGGACAACAGGACTGACCGGCCTGCTTGTAAGATGTTCACGGCTGCGTTATAGTCTGCATTTGATGTGTGGCCGCACTTCACACAAGCAAACTGACTTGGAGTTTTGCGATTTTCCTTACTCCTATGGTTGCACTGGTGGCATGTTTGACTGGTATACTTTGGATCTACTTTGACTAAATCACGTCCACAGTATTGCGCCTTGTATTCCAGCATAGAAAAGAAACTACCTGCCCCCAAATCAAGCATTGACCTATTCAAACCAGACTTTTGCTTTACCATTGTACCAGGATTCTCCACCGTGCCTTTGGCTGATCTTGTCATGTTTTTAAGCTTCAAGTCCTCTACAGCAATCAAACTATTCTCTCGGACAATACGAGTAGATAACTTGTGATTGTGGTCTGATCGCTTACGCTTGATCTTAGAGTGTATCTTGCCAAGCTTGTAGACTTCTTTCTTCCGGTTGCCGCCTCCTTTTTGCTTTCTGGCAACCGACCGTTGAAGCAGCCGCAAATTACGTGAGTATGATTGAAACCACTTAGGATTATCAATCATTTCACCATCGCTGGTAGTAAGAAAGTGAGCTACTCCCATATCCAGACCGATCACTTGGTTCTCGCTAACCGGGAAAGATAGATTTTGCTCACAATCGCATGACAGGCTGATATACCACCCATCAATTTCTTTTGTTATTTTGGTTGTTTTGATTATTCCGTTGAAATCACGGGATTTATAATAATTGACATATCCTATTTTGGGTAGCCAAATCTTGTTGTTTTCTAATGCTACATTTTGTGGAAATTCTATTGATCTCCATCGCCGGGCGACCCCGTTATCTTTCTTGGCAAATCGAGGGAAGCCACCGCCACGAAAGAAAGATTTGTAGGCTTCATCCAACCGTTTCAACACGCATTGAAGTGATTGAGCATTTACATCCTTCATCCAGGGCAAATATCTTTTGATTTCCGGCAGTTCTTTTTGCAAATCGAACCGGGTTACGTTCTTACCTAACTTCCGGTATGCTTCAATTTTAGTTTCTAATGCTACATTGTACAAATACCGAGTTGCACCAAGCCATTGCACCAATCTTTGTGATTGCGATTTGCTTAGCCTCAACTTGTATTTGTACGTCTTGATCATGATAGAAAGATACAAAAAATATGTGATATTATTGCTATCTTACGCCCCTCATCTCCCGGATAAATCACGGGAGAATATCGTCCGTTATCTTAAACATACTTATACAACCGAGTTGGGAAGTGGTTGTTTTATCTATTCATCTAACCCACTTAATCTTTTATACTATGGCAAAACCAAATCCTGAATTGATAGAGGCGATCCGAAAGACCGCCCGGAAGCTACAAACGAATGTCAGCTACCAATGGGGACACATGGGCAGTTGCAACTGTGGACACCTGGTGCAGGAAGTCACCCGTCTGAGCCGGGCGCAGATACACGAATACGCTATGCGCACCCGCGGCGGCGACTGGAGCGAGCAGGCTTTAGACTACTGCCCCACCAGCGGCTACCTTGTGGACCAGGTCATTTCTATCATGCTCAACAGCGGCATGGAGTTGGAAGATTTTAAGCATCTGGAAAAACTCTCTGATAAAGAGGTATTGCAGCGTCTGCCACCGGCCGCCAGGCACCTGCGCCACAACCACCGGCAGGACGTGGTGATCTACCTGCAAGCCTGGGCTGACCTGCTCGAAGAAAAGCTGTTGCTGCGCATCCAACTGCCTGCCCTGAAGCAACACCTGCTGCCTGCCTGAAAACTTACGACTGCTACCCATCAGAAAAGCCGGAAGATAAATCCTTCGGCTTTTTTTAAAATTATCAAGTATAGCACACCCTTCTTACATATCTGACTTTTTATAGCACTAAGCTATTAACTTTGGTCTGTTACTTCAATACTGTAAGACACTACCCAACCTGGCATCAACGGCATTATTTTTCCAAACCACAAACATGCTATGTTTTACCTGATGCTTCCGACGGAAGTTGTACTACTATTAGCCCTGGCATTATCTTATCTGATCGCCTGTATAGTCATTCCGGTTGTCATCAGGGTAGCCAGAGAAAAGCACCTGATGAACGAACCCAACGGGCGCAGTTCTCATACCCAAAAGACCCCCAGCCTGGGCGGCGTCGCCATTTTCGTAGCCCTTGCTACCGTCTTTGCCATCATGACTCCGCTGGCACTCCGCCAGGAAACTTCTACGCCACTTATCTTACCCTCGCTGGTCATTCTGTTCTTCATCGGGCTAAAAGATGATATTTTGGTGATTGACCCCTACAAGAAACTGGTAGCGCAAGCATTGGCAGCCACCCTGCTCATTCTCTTTACCGACATCAGGGTCGGCAGCCTGTTCGGGCTTTTCGGGATCACGCAACTTCCCTACCTGATGAGTTTCGGGCTGACGTTGTTTGTGATGATCGCCATCATCAACGCCTATAACCTGATTGATGGCATAGACGGACTGGCGGGAGGTTTGGGCGTGGTGGCCTGCCTGACGCTGGGCATCTATTTTTATATAGCCGGTATTCTCTGGGCTACCGTACTTTGCGCTACTCTGATCGGCGCGCTGACCGGCTTTATCCGTTTCAACTTTTCCACAACACGGAAAGTCTTTATGGGCGACAGCGGTTCGCTGACCGTAGGGTTTGTGCTGGCGATGCTGGCTATCAAATTTTTGCAGGTGAATGAGATAGCGCACCCTATGGGCTATGTAAAAAATGCGCCTGGTCTGGCCATTGCCATATTGTTTATACCACTTTTCGACACACTACGGGTATTTATACACCGCATCATGAGCGGCAAAGCACCTTTTCACGCAGACCGTAATCATATACATCACTTCGTAGTGGACAGCGGTTTTTCGCACAAGCAGACCAGTATTATACTTTGCAGTGCCAATGCTATGATCATTGGGTTGGGATTTTTTGCTTTTGCACAAACCTCCGTCGTTACTTCTCTTCTATTCTTGTGCGTGCTGTTTGTCACCTATGCTATCGTGGTACGAAGGAAGAAGCCAGATACCAGGTATTCTCAATATTATGTGCGTAAACGGGTCGTCGCAAAGAAATTGCAGCAGGAGCCCGTCAATTAGCGCTATTAAAAAAATCAAAAGCTTTCTTAATATTTTCTGTGTCAGCAATGGCATCTTCTATGGATGTATATGGGTAAAGCTATTGATGACGTTCGTAATTTCCAGAGGTTTCTTTCCACTTTGAAAAAAGATTCTGGTTTGTTTAGAATCAAAACAATAGAGGATGATTTGAAAGAAAAGTTGAATCCAACGGATTGTTTAGATGACTTATTTTTTCAGCAGAATAGATGGGTAAATTTTGAAGATTTTTATGAATATTATTTGTCTAAATATCTGCCTCAACTCAGGATACTTTATCCTAAAATGGCAGAAAGCGAGTTAAAATTAGGCATCAAGGCTAGATTATACCGCACCCAGTTTGGGATTTTGACTGAGTATCATGCTTACTATGCAAGCAGGTGTATTTTTGGCATCGGAAATGTTTATCGGCATAAGTTAAATGATAAGATTGGGGTAGATTATTCTATCACTTTAGGAAGCCATATCTATCATGTTCATGTCTTTGTGGAAACTGATCGTGCCTGGAAGTACAGAAGCTTTAAACACAATAACAAAAATGGGGATCACCTTCCCGGTATACATGTTGACTTGCCTTATTCACTCAAAAAAGGAAGATTTAACTCTGTAAGCTATCTTCCAAATGGTTTTGGTATTTACACATCTTGTTATCTAAAATACTTTAAACAAGAAATTATATCAGGAAATATACAAAATGGAAATATCTTGAGTACTACCAAAGAAGGTTTCATTTATGCATAACTTTTCTTGCGTGTTTTTTGAATTCAAGCCTGCTCACTTAATATGTCCTCCAACTTATGAAAAGATAGATGTAGTTACTTTATTTGTAAAACACAACCGAAAATTTAATCAGTATGTCAGCATCGATAACATCAAAACTGTACAGGATTTATAATGCCAGTTGTTATTCACTTCCTGATTTGGAAAATGAAAGTGTAGATACTGTTATCACTGATCCTCCTTATGGGATTGGGTTTCAGTCTCATGCCTGGGACAAAGCGTTGCCGGATCGCCAAATCTGGGAAGATTGTCATCGTGTACTCAAGCCAGGTGGGTTTGCCCTTGTTTTTTCGGCAGTACGGTCTATGCATAGGGTAATGGTAGACCTGGAAGATTCGGGTTTTCGCATCAAAGATGTTTTGTTCTGGTCTTTTCTTAATGGTATGCCTAAGAGCCGTGATGTCGGGTTGGATATTGATAAGGCGCTGGGCGTTGAAAGTGAGAAGACAGGTACTTACAACTATGTTCAGGGTTATAAGAAGGGAGGCGCTGAAAATTATTATGCTGCTGACAAGAAATATAAATATGAGCCATCCAGCAAGGAGGGGAAATATTTTCAGGGATGGGGCATGGGCATCAAGCCTTGTTACGAACCGATCATTATGGTACAAAAACCTATGGAGCAGGGGATGAGCGTTGCTGAAAATATGTTGAAATATGGCACCGGCGCATTAAATTTAGAAGATACCAGGATTCCTTACGCACCCGGAGAAGGAAAAGTAGGGCACAATCCTCATCCCAAGGGGCGTGTCACAGGAAATATGCTGCGCACAGAGCCTTATGAGGACGGTTATGATAAATTTTTCCTGATTCCCAAAGTTCGGCAACACGCCGAAGATTATAACTTTCATCCTACCAAAAAGCCTACGGATTTGATGCAACATCTTATCAGGCTTGTGACCCATGTAGACAGTGTCGTGGTAGATCCTTTTATGGGAAGTGGTAGCACTGCCCTGGGCTGTATGTACTCAGGTAGAAATTTTGTGGGTTATGAAATGGATGAAAGCTATTTCAAAATAGCGAAAAGGCGTATGGAAGAAGCACAAAGTAAAGGAATACAAGGTTTGCTTTTTAATGCTTAAAGTGCCGGAAGCCGGTCAGCACCATCGCCATATCGTGGGCGTTGCAGTAGTCGATAGAATCCTGGTCACGCACAGAGCCGCCCGGCTGAATAACCGCCCGGATGCCTGCCTGGTGGGCAATCTTCACACAGTCCGGGAAAGGGAAAAACGCATCGGAGGCCATCACGGCGCCCCGAAGGTCAAAACCAAAATGCTTTGCTTTTTCTATGGCTTGCCTGAGCGCATCCACGCGGGAGGTCTGCCCTACCCCACTGGCCAGCAACTGTCCTTTCCTGGCAAGCACAATGGTATTGGATTTGGTATGCTTGCCTATTTTGCTGGCAAAGAGTAAGGCTTCTTTCTCCTCCTCCGTAGCTTCTTGTTGGGTGGCTGTTTTCAGGTCTTCCAGCGTATCGGTTTTCAGGTCTCTATCTTGTTCTATCACACCATTGAGCAAAGTCTTGAACTGCGTTTTGGCGGTGACCGGCTGCTTTTGTATCAGCAATACCCGGTTTTTCTTCTGGCGAAGCAAGCCCAGGGCTTCTTTGGAAAATTCCGGGGCAATCAGCACTTCAAAAAACAGGGAGTGCATCGCTTCGGCGGCTTCCTTGTCTACGGCTGCATTGGTGATCAGTACGCCACCAAAAGCAGAAATAGTATCGGCGGCGAAGGCTTTCTGATACGCCTCTTTCACTGTCGTGCCGGTCGCTACGCCGCAGGCGTTGGTATGTTTGAGTATGGCAAAAGCCGTGTCGCCAGCAAGCTCCTGAATCAGGGATACCGCCGCATCAATATCTACCAGGTTGTTATACGACAGTTCTTTGCCGTTGATCTGCTCCAGCATCTCGTCCAGCTTACCGTAGAAATCTGCCTGTTGGTGCGGGTTTTCTCCATAACGCAACGAACGCCTGCTAAGCCTGGCTTTATCAAAGCCTTCGGGGCTGCCCTCAGCGGTGCCGCTGAAGTATTGCCGGATCGCCGTATCGTAGCCGGCACTGGTGGCGAAGGCTTCTTGGGCAAACTGCTTTCTGTCTTCCAGGTCTGAGGCGCAGGACTTGTCGCGCAGCAGTTGCTCCAACGCCTGGTATTGGCGGCGCGAGGAGACGGTCAGCACTTCCTGGAAGTTTTTGGCAGCCGCCCGGATCAGGGCGATACCGCCGATGTCTATTTTTTCGATAATGTCTGCTTCACCTGCCCCGGAAGCCACCGTTTCTTCGAAGGGATATAAATCTACGATCACCAGGTCGATAGGAGGAATGTTGTATTGCGCCAACTGCTGCTGGTCTTCCGTGACGGTACGACGTGCCAGGATGCCGCCGAACACTTTGGGGTGCAGCGTCTTGACCCGTCCGCCCAGAATAGAGGGGTAGCCTGTCAGCTCTTCTACGGCAACCACTTCGGCGCCCTGCTCTTCCAGGAACTTTTGTGTGCCCCCCGTAGAGTACAAGCTGACGCCCTGTTCCTGCAATAGCTTCACAATAGGTGATAGATTCTCTTTATTGTAGACTGAAATAAGGGCGGAGTGTATTTTTTTGTGTGTCATAGGTTAGGATGTTAGGTGGGGAAAGGGAAGACGGAAGACCGAAGACCGAAGAAAAACTCCCGTCTTCGGTCTTCCGTCTTCTAACTCCCAGCTTCAATAAATTCTTCAATCACTTTAGGGTAATACCGGTGTTCTAATTGCTGTACTTTGGCAGCTACGGCTTCCGGCGTATCTTCCGGGGCAACCAGGCAGCTTGCCTGTAAAATTACTTTTCCTTCATCATAGTTTTCGTTGACTTCATGAATGGTAATGCCTGTCACGGGTTCTTTAGCAGCTACCACTGCCCGGTGTACATATATGCCATACATACCCTTACCTCCGTGCGCAGGCAGCAGCGCCGGGTGAATGTTGAGGATACGATGGGCAAAAGCCTGAATGATATTGCCGGGCACTTTCAGCAGGAAGCCTGCCAGCACGATCCAATCAATACGCGCTTCCTGTAGCCATTGCAGCACCTCATCTGTCTGCGACAGTATGGTTTTATCAAATACTTTGACAGGTATATCAAACCGCGCTGCCCTTTCGATCACGCCTGCCTGTGGATTGTTGGTCAACAGCAAGATAACCCTGGCTTTGGGGTGTTGTTGAAATTTCTCAAAAATCTTTTCGGCATTGGTACCGCTACCCGAGGCAAAGACCGCGATGTGCTTCATGGTGGCAAATATACCAACAACTCACGAAACACAAGTGATATCTGTCAAGGTTTATCCATTTTCTTACGCCGGTAGTATATCCTGCGAAATAATATTTATGCTATAGGTCACATCCCTAAGTAGCTTCCCGGTCAGCAACGGGTAGCTTCTCATTGTCGAACGGGTAACTACCCGATCTTGCTCGGGAAGCCTCGAAAGGGGCTAAAGAAAGGCAAAGAAAAGCTAAAAAAAAGCTTTGAAAATGAGGAAAACAGCCAAAAAAAATGCCGGAGAAGCCTGCTTTGTTGCATGAAGGCACTCCGGCACTATTTGGGTTACCCGAATCTATATTGTCTGGCGCTTTTAAGCAAATGCTCTCTAAGTAAGGTATTGCATCAGGATATGACTTTTAGAAGGTAGTTTGCTTATTCTCATAGCATTTATGAGCGTTTTTGGTGATATTGCTGCCCCTTTAACCTAATACTTATGAACAACGAACTATGGGTGATGAGCTCAGCCTTTAGCGCGCTGACGCTCCCGCAAGTCATCGAGAAAACCAAAGAAGCCGGGGCACAGGGCATCGACCTGTGTGTCTTCCGCCGCGACGGTACACGCAACGACCATGTAGCGACCCACTTAGATTATGAACAATTCGGCACGGAAGACGCCAGCCGGGTGATTGACCAGTTTAACGAAGCCGGGCTACACCTGTCGGTAGGCGCTTTTGAAAACTGCATTGGCGGCGACACGCAACAACGCTTACAGAACCAAAACCATCTGCTCAAACTCATCCGCATCGCCTACCTGCTGGGCGGCAACGAAAATGACGTCACGGTCGGCACTTTCCCCGGCTACAACCATGAGTTGGGCAACCAGGAAGGCGGCTTCCAGAAAAACCTGGATGAGTACCGGAAAGTCTTTGCCCCGATCATAAAGTACGCCGAAGACTTAGGTGTGACGATGCTCTATGAAAACTGCCCCATGGAAGGCTGGCGTTCTACCGGCTACACCAGCACGTTTAACAACCTGACGGGTGTGCTCGCTGCCCGCAAGCTCATGTACGAGCTGATTCCCAGCCAGGCGCACGGCGAAATATACGACCCCTCGCACGACGTATGGCAACACACCGACCCGGTGGAAGTGATCCAAGCCTCGGACATCAACCGCATCAAACGGATACATGTGAAAGCGACCCGCAATCTGCACAACAAAACGCGCACCTACTGGGGCGGCATGTATCCCGTGCAGCAGGTAGACACAGCATTAGCAGAAAAAGCAGGTGTACCGCAATCCGCCAGCCCCTGGGACCGGCACAACTACGAGGCCATGCTGCCCGGCTTCGGCGGCTCCGACAGCTTGGACTGGCGGGCTTTTGTAGATGTGTTGAAAGAAAAAGGATTTGCCGGCCCCTTTGAGATAGAAAACGAAGCGGTCAACTCCAAAGCCACCGGCAACATGGGCGCCATCCTGCAAGGCTACCAGGCGACCATTTTGTTTCTGTCGCCTATGCTCTGGCCCTTGTCGGAGCAAGGTTATCAATACGACCGCAGCCAGTGGAAGCCTTTGCAGCAGTTAGGACGAAAGGAGATTCCGGTCGTAACGATGGATGCATTGGGGTGAAGCTGCGGTAGGTAAGAAATGTATCAAAGAAGCCTGAAATACCTGGCGCGCCTTTGAGTGCGGAAACGTGTCTGCTAAGGTTCTGTTGAAATAATAACCTACCTATTCTCATTCCATTGCCCTGGGTTTAAACCCAGGGCAATGGAATGGGGACTTCCCTTTCTTTCTCCCCCAGGTCTGTGTCTCACAGACCTGTGCCTGGGGATGGTCGGTTCTACTTGTTTTTCTATGATGACCTTACCTGGGCAGAAAAGGTATCTACTTGCTGCAAAATCTGGTCTACCCACAGCCGGTACATACGCCCGGAAGGGTGTAGCTGGTCTTCGGCCAGCAAACCGGGCTCCTGCTCTGCCCGGCGCGATACCTCCGTGATGTCGACAAAATGCATCCCCTCGCGCCGCGCCAGGTCTTTGGCCACAGCATTGATCGCCCGGATCTCGTCATGAATTTTAGGCGGATTCTTATCCGCCGCAAAGGGCGTCACACTGTAATCGGGCACCGACAAGACAAGCACCCGCTCCGGGCGGCTATGGCTCATCGCAAGCGCCTGGTATAAGAGCATCTTCAACGCTACGCTGAACTGCTCCAGGTCTTGCCCCCCGTACTGGTTGTTGACACCAATGATCAACGACACCCAGTCGTAGAAGTGCGATACATGCCGCTCCTGTATGGCTTCCAGCAGTTCCTGCGTCGTCCAGCCGGTCTGGGCGATATAGTCGGGCGTGGCAAAGTCGAGCCGGTGGCAGAGCTGCGTGGGCCAGCGTTGGGCAGGCAGCACTCCTTCACCGATGGTATAGGAGTCGCCTAAGGCTATAAAGGTAGGTTTTGGATGCATAGTCAGAGAGGTTTGGAAGGTACGTGGGCATGGGAGACTCAATTGTTTTTTTACTTGAGCATGGGTTATTGAAAAACTCAATGCTCAAGGAAAGCTATTTTCAAAGGTAAGCCTGCCAGGTTAAAGGTTTTCTCTTACTTTTTTGGGCAATCCCTGTACGACCAGGGCTTAAGAATCATCAATCCACTGGAAGAGCAGGGTGTCGCCGATGGAGCCGTCCATCAATACCGTGTTCCAGTGCTTTTTGTGCATGTGGTAGCCGGGCAACACAGCGTCATACTGCTCGCGCAGCAGCACAGCCTGCTCCGGGTCGCACTTCAGGTTGATGC
>JBBSNI010000160.1:0-11462 GCA_038232695.1 Cytophagales bacterium | reverse complement strand
TTTAAGTGATGATGACATTCAGCAGATACGCAATCATTACAAAAATCTTTACATTTTACAGTATTACAGCATCGAGAACTATATGTATCACCCTGATAATTTGGAAGAGTATTATTGGGCGGCACACCGCCAATCTGTAGGAAAGCCTTTTGACAAAGCGGAATATATCACTCAACTCACTGAAGAGAAAAATCAGGCTAAGGATTCTATTATTTTGGGAATAGTTTCATCCCGGTCGGGATATCCTTATTTTGGTGAGCCTGAGTTTAACAACAATGCTTTACAAAAAAGATTTAAAATCAAACAAGAAAACATTGATCAATCGGCCTCTGTACAAAGCTATCTAAACAGCGATGATCTTGAAACATTTTATAGATCGCTTCCTATGAAAACGTATGGTACTCATTTGCCGCAACGTCAAAACATTGCTAAAACTGACCTGGTGAAAACTAATTGGTTTAAAAGTAAGATTGAATCCCTCCTTAGCTAATAAAAGTAACATACTATGACACCACTTACCGCACAACAAGTAACGACGCTGGCTAAACGGTTTTTTTCTGTGGCCCGAACGCTGACAGAATACCGCGAACACCATTGGGATAACATGAGCCGGGAGCAACACCAGCGCCTGAGCGACCTGCAATGGTCTAT
This sequence comes from Cytophagales bacterium, assembly GCA_038232695.1. Taxonomy (GTDB): domain Bacteria; phylum Bacteroidota; class Bacteroidia; order Cytophagales; family Cyclobacteriaceae; genus JAJNNC01. Next base: position 10,811 of record JBBSNI010000160.1, on the reverse strand, counting down.
CTATAACTATACCGACGATCTGCTGGCGCTATCGGCCATGCTGGCGATGGAAGAAGCAGAAAAGGTGCTCAACCGCGTCGCCCAGGTCACCAAAGATGTAAACCATTACATCGACAGAGAGCAAAACATAGAAAAAGTCATTGGCGTAGCCTCGCGCGTTGTCATGCTGGGCGGCGCTGTCATCAGCCAGAGCCCCCTGGCCATCATTGCTACACTGGCTGACCTGACGGCTGCCCTGCATTAATTTTTCCGGAAGTTTCAAACTCGAAAATGTTTATACGATGAAAGCTGCGGTAAAAAGCAATCTTACCGTGCCGAACTTCCCTTTCAGAAACTTATTTTCCTGTAATTTTGGTTAAATAAAAACGCAAGGCTTAACTTACAGGCTTTGTCTATAACATTTCTATACAGCAAATTTTCATAACGATGCGTTTCACCTTTTTTATACAACCTATCGCGCTGCTTTGCCTGGGCCTGATCACCCTTTCTTGCAGCAGCCACCGCGACAAAAAAGTACTGGTTTTCTTTCAGCAGGAACCATCGCTGCCCGGCGGCATACAGGTCATCCGCGACATAGCCAAAGAGCAAGACTTTGCAGTAGACACGACCAGCCAACCCGCTATTTTTACAGAAGAGAAATTAGAAGAATACAGCGCTGTAGTGTTTCTCAACAGCCCCGGAGAATTGCTGAACGTGCGCCAGCAAACCGACTTTGAAAGATACGTGCAGGCGGGCGGAGGCTATGTGGGCGTGAACCCTGCCATCCGCGTGGCTTACGACTGGCCTTGGTATGAAAAACTGATCGAGCCCGCAGAGACAGAGGTAGAAAACCCGGAATACCAGGAAACTCCCGGCGTGGAGACGCCGGTAGAACTGACGGCTACTAAAGAAAAAGAAAGTCCTGCCGAAGCGGAAGGCATACACACCTGGCGTCGCAATATCAGCGGGGGACATGCCTTTCTGATGGCTGGCGAAAAGGTATCTGCCGCGCTGTCTTCCGCCCGGGAGAAAGAGCAACTCACTGAAGGCATTCAGTATGCGATTGGAGATAATCATATCAACTACAAGCTGGCGCAGTCGCCCAAAGTGCCGGAAGATAGCCGCTTTATCAAGCATACCCTGGTGCCTGGTCCGCTCGACGAGCCAACGGAACTGACTGTGCTGCCCGATGGCAAAGTTTTGTTTATACAAAGAAAAGGGGCTGTGAAGATGTATTACCCCAAAGACGAAAGTGTGAAGACGATTGGTCAGATGAAGGTGCACACCAAGTTTGAAGACGGACTGATGGGTCTTGCCAAAGACCCGGACTTTTACCGCAACCACTGGATTTATATGTACTATTCGCCGGAAGGTGACGAGCCTGTGCAACACTTGTCTCGCTTTCTGCTGCTCAACGACAGCCTGATCATGTCTTCCGAAAAGCTGATCCTGAAAGTGCCCGTACAGCGCGAAGAGTGCTGCCATACCGGCGGCTCCATCGCCTTCGGTCCTGATGGCAACCTGTTCCTTTCTACCGGCGATGATACCAACCCTTTCCAGTCGGATGGCTACGCCCCGATTGATGAAAGACCCGGACGCGCTCCCTTCGACGCGCAGGGTTCTTCGGGCAATACCAACGACCTGCGCGGAAAGATTCTAAGAATTAATGTTCAGGATGATGCTTCGTATACGATTCCTGACGGAAACCTCTTCCCCAAAGATGGTTCGGTAGGTCGCCCGGAAATTTATGTGATGGGCTGCCGCAACCCTTACCGCATCAACATAGACCAAAAAACGGGCTGGCTCTACTGGGGCGATGTCGGTCCTGACGCCAGGGTAGACAACGAGCAGCGGGGCCCGCGCGGCTACGATGCCGTCAAGCAGGCGCGGCAAGCTGGGTTCTATGGCTGGCCTTACTTCAGAGGCAACCGCGCCTACCGCGATTATGATTTTGCCACCGGCAAGTCCGGCGATTACTTTGACCCTGAAGGGCCGGTCAACGACTCTCCTAATAATACGGGCGCCAAAGTGCTGCCGCCCTTTAACAAGTCCTTCGTTTGGTATCCTTACGACGAATCACCTGAGTTTCCTATCGTCAAGACCGGCGGGCGCAATGCGATGGCAGGGCCGGTGTTTCATTATGATATGTATAGCCATGCTGAGAAGAGGTTTCCGCGTTACTACGACGGCAAACTTTTTATGTACGACTGGATGCGGAACTGGATCATTGCAGCGACGACCGACGAGAAAGGCAACCTGGTGCGGCTGGAGCCTTTTATGGATTCTACCCAATTCAACAAAATCATCGATATGGAGATGGCCCACGACGGCAGTATTTACTTCCTCGAGTACGGCAGCGAATGGTTTGCCGCCAACCCCAACGCTTCCCTTTCCCGGATTGAATATGCAGAGGGCAACCGCTCGCCGCTGGCCAAGCTGACTGCCAGCCAGACCGTAGGCGCCGCTCCGCTCACGGTGAAGTTCTCCAGCGAAGGCACCTTTGATTATGATAAAGAAGATAAGCTGCAATACGAATGGTTTTTTACCGGGGAAGAATCGCAGTCTGACGAGCCCAACCCTTCGTTTACCTTCGACAAACCAGGCACCTATGAAGTAAAGATGCGTGCTTACGACCAGGACGGAGACAGCGACACGGAAGAGATGACCATTCAGGTAGGCAACGATCAGCCAGAAATAGATATTTCACTGGCTTCCAATACTACCTTTTACTGGGAAAACGAGCCGATAGATTACCAGATCACTGTCAGCGACAAAGAAGATGGCAGCACGGCAAACGGTGGTATTACTCCAGCCAACGTTAACTTTACGTTTGACTATCTGCCGGACGGTGCTAACGTAACGGAAGAATTAGGGCATAAGTCTTCTGCGAACGGACTGTCGCTTATTGAAAACAGCGGCTGTAAAGCCTGCCATGCTTTTGACAAAACTTCGGTAGGGCCTGCTTACAATGATGTAGCCAAGCGGTATGGAAAAGCAGATACGACCATCAACAGGCTGGTCAATAAAATCCTGAAAGGCGGCGGGGGTGTCTGGGGCGACCGCGCCATGCCTGCCCAGGCAGTCAGCCAGGAAGAAGCCGAAGCTATTGTAGACTACATTGTTACCCTGGACGAAAAAGGAGAAACGCTTCCGTTGCAAGGTTCTCTCAAAGCAGACAAAGCCGATGGAGGTGCGTATGTATTCAATGTCAATTATACTGATAAAGGCGGACAGGGGATTGGTCCGTTGTCTGCTCAGAAAACTGTTTCGCTCCGCCATCCTAAGGTTCAGGCAGAGACGAATGATATGGCAGAAAAAGCCAGAGAAATAAAACCCGAAGGCTCCGGGGTTGTCTACATGGGCAATATGAAAACCGGCAGCTACCTTGCCTTCGATAGTTTAGATCTAAAAAACGTAGGCACACTGACGCTGCGTGTCTCAGCGACCGCGCCAGGTTTCAGCCTAACTGTTAAGGCTGACAAGCCCGATGGCAAAACCGTAGCTTCCGCTAATATTCCTGCTACTCAGGAAGAGACCAACTGGAAAGAGATCAGTCTTTCTATAGAAAATGCTCCTTCAGGCAGACATACGCTTTACTTCGTCATCTCCGGTGCTGAGCAGGCGCCCGATAATGCCAAAGTAGGGGTGGACTGGATTTATTTCAACCAAGGTCAAGGTACCAAGTCAGGCAAGAAAGTAGCGATGCAGTAAGTCTGAAATATGTAGTAGAGAACCTGTCGCTACTCTTTTTGTCGCTACTATTTTTTCCTTGAGCCTTGACTATTGAGTATTGAATATTGAGTGCGCCCGGCGCCCGGTTTAAAAAATAGTCAACACTCAACCGGGCGCCGAGCGCACTCAATATTCAATTTTAAAGGATAACAGCATGAAGTAACTAAACACAATCTGCAACCATGAAGCTCGGCGCTATCCCTGAAAATGTGCTCGAAAAGGTAGCGCTGATGCTGGGCATTGCGCCTACGCCCCTCAGCGATACGCATGTGGCTTTTATGCTGGCGCGTACTGTCATGGTAGCTGCCAAAACCGGTGTTTTTGAAGCGCTGGCGTCTACTGCGCTGCCTGCCGAAGATATTGCCATGCGTACCGGCACCGACCGCCGGGCAGTAGCCAAGCTGTTGAACACGATGGTACATCTGGGTTACCTGCGTTACAGCAACCACCTCTACAAGCTTACCCCTCTTGCCCGTAAGTGGATGCTGCGGGATAGTCCTACCTCTGTCTATGACAAGATGATGCTGCAATTTATAGAGTGGGAGTTGGTAGAGCATTACGAAGATTATGTGCGAACGGGTGAGCCCGTTCATATGCACCAGGTATTTGATACACAGCAGTGGCGTGTCTACCAACAGGGGATGCGCGCGATGGCAGGCACTTCCGCCTGGGAGATAGCGCAGCGAACACCCGTACCTAAAAAAGCGACGGATATGCTGGACATCGGTGGCGCACATGGATACTATTCTGTGGCACTTTGCCGCCGCTATCCGCACCTACGGTCGGTGGTGCTTGACCTGCCGGAAGCCATCACCCATGCGCAGGAGATATTAGCCAAAGAAAATATGGGAGATCGAGTGCAGCACCGCGCCGGCGACGCCTTAACGGAAGACTTAGGAGAAGAAGCCTGGGATGTGATCTTTATTGCCAGCCTGGTACATCATTTTGATGATGATACCAACCGGATGCTGGCCAAGAAAGTTTCCAAAGCACTGCGCCCCGGCGGCGTGTACATCGTACAGGATTTTATCCGCGATGATCAACCCAAAGAAGGCGATCATCTGGGGGCTTTGCTGGATTTGTATTTTGCTGCGACCAGCCAGTCCGGTACCTGGTCGGTGGCAGAGATCAATAGCTGGCAACAGGAAGCGGGGCTGGTTGTCAGAAAACCCGTCTGGCTTCGTACCGTGCCGCGCCATGCGCAGGTGATAGCCTTAAAGGCAAAGTAATATTTAATGTGTCTGCCTTTTTTGTGATTACTTTTTGTATACTTCAGATTTATGAAAGCACGGCAATCCATTTTTTCTCAGCATCTTATTGGCTTTTTCTACTTTATCTGGAAACAATGATTTATCGTTAAAAAAATCTAATGTTTTATCTATTTTCACAATTGGCTTTTTGTGCGTGTTTATTTCTTTTGGATTCATTTCTGTTATAAAAGAAAAGTATATGACTGCATTTTAAACAAAAACAGGAAGAGAACATCAGAAGAACTCTTTCATCCGTTCAAAAAAGCTTTTATCTGACTTATCGGGCTGGGGTTTGAAGTTGGGTGAGTTTTTCAGCCCGTTCAAAATGTTTTTTTCCTTATCGGTCAGGTTTTTAGGCGTCCAGATGTTTATATTGATAAGCTGGTCGCCGCGGCTGTAGCCGTTGATGTCCTGTACCCCCTTGCCCCGCAGGCGAAGGATCTTTCCGCTTTGTGTGCCCGGGTCAATTTTTATCTTTACGTTGCCGTCAATGGTAGGCACTTCCACTGAGGTGCCCAGAGCGGCATCTACGAAGCTCAGGTACAGATCGTGGACGATGTTGATGCCTTCTCTTTTAAGCTGAGCATCTTCTACCTCCTCGATGACGATCAGCAGATCACCGGGAATGCCGCCCCGCCTAGGCACGTTGCCTTTGCCCGACATAGAAAGCTGCATCCCGTCGCCTACGCCTTCCGGTATTTTGACGTTGATTACTTCTTCTTCCAGGATACGACCTTCGCCATAGCATTTATCGCACTTGTCGTCTACAATTTTTCCTTCGCCGCTACAGGTAGGACAGGTGCTGGAAGAAACCATCTGCCCCAGCATAGTATTGACTACCTTTCTGATCTGGCCGGTGCCGCTACAGGAAGGGCATGAACGGACGGCTGTCCCGTTTTTAGCGCCATTGCCTCCGCATACGTCGCAGGAGGTATAGCGTTTTACTTTGATCTTCTTTTCAGCGCCATGCGCTACCTCATCCAGGGTGAGTTTGAGTTTGATCCGAAGGTTAGAGCCTTTGCGTTGCCGTTGGGTACGTCCACCACCGCCAAAAAAGCTTTCAAAAGGGTTGCCGCCACCACCAAAGATGTCGCCAAACTGTGAAAAAATGTCATCCATAGTCATACCGCCACCGCCATAGCCACCCCCGCTGGCGCCGCCGACCCCCTGATGTCCGAAGCGGTTGTAGCGTTCCCGCTTGTCCGGGTTGCTCAATATTTCGTAAGCTTCGGCCGCCTCTTTGAACTGGTCTTCAGCCTCCGGGTTGTCCGGGTTTTTGTCAGGGTGAAACTTGATAGCAACCTTGCGGTAAGCTTTTTTTATTTCTTCCTGTGTAGCAGTTCGGGTTACTCCTAAAATTTCATAATAATCTCTCTTAGCCATATGATCATGATCCGGTTACGACTTTGGCATAGCGCAGGACTTTTTCACCCAAGAAATATCCCTGTTCGATGACGTCTATTACTTTTCCTTTTAATTTTTCTTCCGGAGCCGGGGTTTGCACAACGGCTTCATGGTACTCAGCGTCAAAGCTGTCACCTTGTTGAATATCCATCGGTTTGAGTCCTTTTTGCTCCAGTATCTTCATAAACTTGTTGTGTACCAATTTAATTCCCTCGTACATAGGTGTCACTTCCGGGTTATCCTGGAAAATTTTCATAGACCGCTCAAAGTCATCAATCACGGGCAGCAGGTCTGAGATCAGGCGTTCGTTGGCTGCGGTTGTCAGTTCGAGCCGTTCTTTGGCGGTACGCCGCCGGAAGTTTTCAAACTCGGCAAAGAGGCGCAGGTATTTGTCCTTAGCAGCCGCCAGTTCTTCCTGCCATGGTGCCTCCTGGTCTGGCATGGCTTCTTCTGTGGTTTCTTCTACCTCAGTATCGCTAACTGTATCTATATTGTCTTGTGATTCGCTTGCTCTTTCTTTTGCAAACGGGTCTACAGACTCTCTTTCTTCTGCTTTTTTATCATTCATGGTGTAATATGCTGTTGGTTTTCACGGGTTCAGGGCGACAACTACTTTGCCAATGGGCTGGATTGTGACAAGATGTCAGATGCTGTTGGAAGCTGGAAGACCGGAGACGGAAGTTAGAAGAGAAATGCTTCGGTCTTCCGTCTCCGGTCTTCCAACTTATTACTACGTATGCAACGTCTTCCAGATCAGATCTTTGAGTTTATCCATGTTGCGTTGTGTTACGGAAGAAATGAAAATAAAAGGAATATCTATCTGAAGGCTATCCGTCAACTCGCGGGTTAGCTCTTCGTCCAGCAGGTCTGACTTTGAGATGGCCATGATCCTTTTTTTGTCCAGCATCTCCGGGTTATATTCTTCCAGTTCGTGCAGCAAGGTCTGGTAATCCTGCTGAATATCCAGGGAGTCGGCAGCGATGAGGAAGAGCAGGATGGCATTGCGCTCAATATGGCGGAGAAAACGGGTGCCCAGTCCTTTGCCCTGTGCCGCGCCCTCGATCAGCCCCGGAATGTCTGCCATCACAAAGGACTGGTAGCCGCGATAGGCCACCACGCCCAGGTTAGGCGTAAGCGTAGTAAAGGGATAGTCGGCGATCTCCGGTTTGGCTGCCGACATGACAGAGAGCAGCGTAGACTTGCCCGCGTTGGGAAAGCCGATCAGCCCTACGTCGGCCAGCACTTTCAGTTCCAGGATAAACCACTGCTCTTGTCCGGGCTCGCCGGGCTGGGCAAAGCGGGGTGTCTGAAAAGTCGCTGACTTAAAATGGTCGTTGCCCAATCCGCCCCGGCCGCCTTCCAGGATGATGACTTGCTGCCCGTCTTCGGTAATTTCTGAGATCTGTTCGCCGGTATCGGGGTTTCGGACGATGGTTCCCAGAGGTACTTCCAGCACGGCATCTTCGCCCTGCGCGCCGCTTTTTCTGCCGCCGCTGCCGCTTTCACCATTTTTGGCGATCACGTGTTTCTGGTATTTTAGGTGCAGCAGCGTCCAGAGTTGCGCATTGCCTTTCAGAATGATATGTCCGCCCCGCCCGCCATCGCCCCCATCGGGACCGCCCTTGGGCACAAACTTCTCCCGCCGCAGGTGCGCAGACCCGGCACCGCCTTTGCCGGAGCGGGCATTAAATTTTACGTAGTCTACGAAGTTAGAAGAAGCCATTTTTGGGAACGGTCTTTAGTTTTACTTATTTGCTTTTCACTGAACCACAAAGGACATTAAGACAGCAATCCAAACCTCAGTGTTCTCTGTGTGTACTTTGTGGTTAATAGACATCCAAAGTTTAGATGTATATAAAATTTTAAGGAAGTGCTACCCTGCTGCCTGCATGATGTGTTTTGAAAGAGATTGATCAGCCTTCGTTGCCGTATCATCACTAAAAATAAGCACTTCTTTGGAAGATTTGTCAGACGACATACCATATTTCCAATTGGGGGTGATGATAGAAAAACCCTGGTACAAATCCCTGATCTCCGGGCAGTCGTTATAAGATAACAACCAGGACTTCCGGTATTTCAACAGTTCAGCCAGCCCTGCATGATCAAAATCTTTATGGGCATTTCCTTTCTTTCCGTACAAATTACTTTTGATCAGGTAAGGCGGGTCTACGTAAGCGAAGGCATTCGGATATGCTGTCAGCGATTCTTTAAAATCTGCCTGGCAAACTTTGAGGTTGGGGTTGTAGAAATGCCGGATTCTTTCTATAGAAGAAGGCGTAAACCTGGGATGATCGGGTGACATACCTCCCGAGAGCGTAGCGCCTGAGAAAGAGGAGCGGTTCAGCACATAGTAGATAGCGGCTCTTTCCAACTTAGTTGGAAAAGTAGTTTGGCTTTTTTGCGGCAGGCGATCCTGCAGTTCATAAAATTTCTCTTTGGAAAGCGGATAATGCTTTTCTACCTCGTCAGCCAGTTTGTTAGGCTGCTCGGTCAAACACTGCCAGAACTCTACCAGGGGCTGAAAAACATCAAAGCCAATTACTTTTGTGCCACGAGCGGCCAGGTAAAGTTCCAGGGAGCCCCCACCTAAGAAAGGCGAGATCAAAGTCTCAAGCCTTTTAGGGAAATACTGAAAAATGATCTCTACTGCCCTGGTCTTCCCGCCCGGATAGCGCAGGGGAGATTTTGCTGTAAAATCGTGAATAGCTGTTCCGGGATCAATATTTTCAGTTGGAAAAGGGGGATGTTCAAACAATAAACTTCCCTGTATATATTCACGATAATTTTTCATCAGTTAGGTCTTGTGTCTTTGTTATGACCGGCAAGCAGTTTCATAAAAGGTTGCCGGATGCGTTCAATGATCAGCTTTTTTAAGCTGCTCTATCTCTTGTACGATCTTCTGAAAAATTTCTTCTATCCCTCCTACGCCGTTGATCTCCACATACTTTCCTTTTGCCTGGTAATAATTGGCTACGGGCAAGGTTTCCGTCCGGTAGACTTGCAGGCGGGTAGCGATCTTCTCACCGTCCTGGTCGTCTACCCGCCCGGAGGTTTTGCCCCGCTCCAGCAGCCGGGTGATGAGTTCCTGGTCAGGCACATCCAGGGCGATCATGCCGGTGATGGGCACATTTTTTTGTTCCAGCAGGGCATCCAGGGCTTTGGCCTGGGCAATGGTTCTGGGAAAGCCATCGAAGATGATTCCCTTCGTATCAGATTTTTCTTCTAACTTCTCATCTACCATATCAATGACAAGCTGGTCGGGCACCAGCCTGCCGACATCCATATAGTTGCGGGCTTGCAGACCCAGGGCGCTGCCTTCACCCAGATGTTCTCTGAAAAGGTCGCCGGTAGCAATATGCGTCAGATGGTAATGGTTTATCAACTTCTGGCTTTGAGTTCCTTTTCCTGCCCCCGGAGGACCAAACAGTACAATATTTAACATTTTTATAATTTTTTACTTAAAAAATGAATGCTTTGATTTTAAGCATTTGGTTAGACAAGGCTAAATTATAAATTTATTTAATTCGCACACCCATTATTGGCAGATGGAAGACCAGCAAACCACAATAAAGGCAAAATCCTACACTTCTTCAGCGTGAAGAAGTATCTTTCAGTTGATAAATATCCCGCAGGTTACGTCCCTGCCCGTTGTAGTCCAGCCCATAGCCAACGACAAACTGGTTGGGAATCCTGATGCCTACATAACGTAACGTAGTAGGTACTGCCAATGCCTCCGGCTTGAACAGCAGCGTAGCTACCTCTATAGATGCCGGATTGGCAGACTGAAGCTGTTGTTGGATGTGCTGAACCGTAAAGCCCGAATCTACAATATCTTCCAGCAGAATAACATGACGCTGTCGTATGTCATGCTCCAAACCAATCAGCGTCTTAACCTGCCCGCTGCGCTGTGTACCGGCATAGGACTGCACACGGACAAAAGTGATCTCACAGGGAATAGCCATGTTTTTCATCAGGTCGGCCGCAAACATAAAAGCACCGTTGAGCACACCGACAAAGAGCGGGTTGCGGTCGTGGTAGTCCCGGTTGATTTCTCCGGCCACGCGCCTGATCGCTGCCTGTATTTTTTTTTCAGGAATAAAAAGTTCAAAGCTCTTGTCTTGAAGCCGCATGTACCAAATCAGAGGTTTTTCATCAGGTATTGATAAAGCCCGACCATACTTGCCAGGTCGTTTTTGTGCACCTTTTCTTTAGGCGAGTGGGCGTTTTTAATAGGCGCTCCTACAAAGCACCAGTCAAAAGGATAAGGAGCGGTTTGTAGCTCGCGCCCGTCGCTGGAGCCTTCTCCTTCCACCTCTAATTGAAACGTAACGCCTGATGCGTCCGCCAATCGGATGATCCTGTCCACATAAGCGCGGCGGGGAATGTTGCGGTCGCGCATAGAGACGGCTACGCCCAACCCGTGCAGTACACCGTCTGTCACCCAGG
>JBBSNI010000159.1:0-11470 GCA_038232695.1 Cytophagales bacterium | reverse complement strand
TTCTCCTTCAATCCTTCAACCTCTTGGCGTAAGAAAGCATTCTCCGCTTCTAATGATTGTATACGACTTCCCTCATCCATAGAGCAACAATAATTGCTTTTCCTTAACTTACCAAAATCTTCAAGGTACCTGAGTAGTTACAAAACATTTAATCATTTACTCATACCGCAGCGATTTTACCGGATCCGAAAGTGCGGCTTTGAGGGTCTGAAAACTCACGGTCGCCAGGGCAATGGCCAATACGATCAAGAAAGGAAACAGGAACAGCCAGCCGCTCAGTTCGATGTGGAAAGCATATTGGCGAAGCCAGTACCGCAGTGCCAGGTATATCAGCGGAAAAACCAGCAGGTTGGCAATGACAACCAGCACCACAAAATCTTTGGTAAGCAGCACCAGCAGGCTGTTGACAGAAGCACCCAGCACTTTCCTGACGCCAATCTCTTTGGTACGTTGCGTAGCAATAAAAGAAGATAAGCCAAACAAACCCAAACAAGCCACAAAAATGGCGAGCAGGGCAAAGAACCCAAAGACCTTCCCGAAGCGAAGGTCAGCCTGGTACTGCTGACTGAAATGGTCGTCCAGGAAGAAGTAAGCAAAAGGATTTCCGGGGAAAACAGCGTCCCACACGTTCTGGGTATGGGCAAGCGTTTCGGGCAGACGGGCAGACTCTATCTTGAGAGAAAAATAGCTCCGGCTGGCAGGCATCAGCCGGAAGATGAGCGGATCAAAATCAGCCCTCAGCGACTCCTGGTGGTAATCCTTGAACACACCAATGATCCTGAAAGTATCACCCCAGAAAAATATCTCCTGATCCAGCGCACTTTCCATGTCCTCGAACCCCATCAGCCTGACAGCCGATTCGTTGAGTAGTACAGTGCTTTCGTCAGTCGTATAATCGCGGGAGAAGTTTCTGCCTTGCAGTATCTCAAGCTGAAAAGCATCTATAAAATCATGGTCTACCCCGATCACCCGGTACTGGTTGGATTCGCTGTCGTCCTGGTGGATCAGCCGTATACCCCCGGCGTTCCATCCGGGTTTGCCGCCCGGCACCGCCGTAGAAGCAGATACCGATCTGACAGAAGATGATTGCAATAGTTGGGTCTTAAACGTATTGACCCGGTCGGCATAGACAGAATCTTCTACGACACTGGGCGCTTCTATCACCAGGGTCCGGGCAATGTCCACGCCCAGGTCCTGGTTTTGCATAAAGATGATCTGGCGGTAAACGGTCAGTGTGCCTGCGATCAAAAAGACGGAGGCTGCAAACTGGATGACAACCAGTGTTTTACGCAAAAATACGCCCTCCGAGGATGTACTCATTTTCCCTTTCAATACGCTGGACGGTTTGAAAGAAGAAAGCACAAAGGCAGGATAAGCGCCGGAAAAGAAAGCGCCTATTACAAAAAAACCTGCCACTGCCAGCCAGAAGGTAGCTGAGCTAAAGATAGAAAGCGTTAACGCTTTGCCGGTCAGCAGGTCAAAATAGCGGTAAGTGATCAGCACGATGGCAAAAGCCAGCAGCACAGCAAAGGCATTGAGCAGCACCGACTCAAAAAGAAACTGCCGGATCAGTTGGCTCCTGAAAGAACCCATGACCTTTCTGACTCCCACCTCTTTGGCACGGTCCACAGACTTGGCAGTAGACAGGTTGACATAGTTGACCCAGGCGATGATGATGATAAAAAAGGCAATAATGAGCAAAGAGTAGACAGCATCTCCATCTCCGTTTACTTCGGCTTCCATCATATAGTCAGAATACAGATGAATGCTGGTCAGCGGTTGCAGCAGGAATGTCATGCCGGCATCGTATTCTTTCAACTCCTGTCCCGCTTTTTCTTCTATCAAAGCAGGTATTTTGGCTTCTAACGCATCAGGATCAGTGCCGGGTTGCAGCAGCACATAGTTATAAAAGCCATCCCACTGCCAGGCATTATCAGCCCCTTCCCCTGCCCATTGGACGAAAGTCGCGAAAGAAAGCAGGAGATCAAATTTCAGATGCGAATTTTCCGGCACATCTTCAAACACACCTGTAATCTCAAAAGCATCGCTTCCGTTCAGGCTAAGGCTTTTACCCATAGGGTCTTCTTCCTTGAAATACCGGCGGGCAGCCGATGCGGAAATGACCGCTTTGTTGGGTTCCCGCAGCGCCGTAGCCGGATTGCCTTCCAGCAAAGGAAAAGAAAAGACAGAGAAGAAGGAGGGCGTTACCAGGTACATTTTTTCTTCTTTAAAGCGCACAGGACCACCGGGCGCACCCTTGTAAATCATGACGCCTTCGGTCGGTCGGAGTTTGACATAATCTACCACTTCGGGAAACGCCTCTTTCATGGCCGGGCCGATAGCGGCACAGCCGGCCGCCCATTCGGTCGTCAGCACACCTTTATTGTACCGGTTTTGTTTGAGGCGGTAGACGTCCTGTTTGTTTGCATGAAAATCATCGTAACTTAGCTCAAAGGTCACATATTGCAGGATCAATAAGCAGGCTGCCATGCCGATGGCCAGTCCGAGGATATTGATCAGGGAGAAAACCTTATTTTTCATCAAGTTTCTGAAGGCAATGGTCAGGTAGTTTCTAATCATGGTAAGAATGGTCAGTAGCTTTCTTTGATGGAGGGAAACTTCACTTTTTTAGAAAAGTTACAAAAAAAATTGGAAAAAGTGTTAGGGTGTTAAAGTGGACAAGCGTTACCGTGGGGATGTGTGGTCACTGGGCAGGTGTTTTTTCTATCTCCAATCGTTTCCGGTTATATGTCTCGTTCAGACGTTTGATATACGCATCCATTTCTTCGGCTACCGTCTTAAAATGCAGCGCGAAACCAGCCAAATCTTCCTGCACTATCGGGTCATGCATCATGTCGGCTAAGCCTAGCAGGGTGCTGACGGGTCTTCTCAGCTCATGGGAAATATCAAAGAGTATATTTTCTATGGTTTGTACATACTCCTGGCTTTCGGTTACATCCATCGTAGCTCCGTAGTATACCAGGGTTCCGTCGGCTCTTTTCTCCGGACGGGCTTTCGACCAGTGCCACCGGAAGCTGCCGTCGGCAGACTGTACCCGGAATTTCACTTCCCAATCGGCCAGGTTTTGTTTGGATTCGTTCGTGTCTGCTTTGAAATTGGCTCTATCTTCGGGATACACCTGCCGGAACAGCAGGCTGCCGTCTTTTTCGAGCATCTCTGCGATGATGCCAGGGTATAATCTGTGCAGAGAAGGGCTCACAAAAGGAAAACTGACTTTACCGTCCGGTTTGATTTCCATCACATAGATCATAACGGGTGCCTGCTCTGTTAGCTTATACAAAAAATCTTTCCGCAACTGCTGATCCTGTTGCGCCTGGTAGGTCAGTTTGCGCTCCTCTAACTTTTCTACTACTTTTTCAGACAATCCCTTCAACAGCTTTCTTTGCCATTGTGTACAGCTTCTTGGTTTGTAGTCGGCAATGCATAGAGAACCCCGTACATTTCCCCGGGGTGAGACCAGGGGAGCAAGGGCGAAAAATCTGATAGCAGGTTATGCAGTGACTAACGGACTATGCCGAAACCTTTCGTCTTTTGTAGCATCCTGAACGACCAGTATATCATGAGGTAAGTCCATCATATGGCTGCCAAGTGCCTCTTTTCTGGGCAGCTCTTTGATCTGAATACCTGCTTTGGCTTTGAACCATTCCCGGCCGGCATCCATAAAGCCGGTCAGAGCGATGGGTACATTGCAGGCTACGCAGGCTAAGGCTACTATATCATCAAAAATACTTTCTGGTGGAGTATCCAGAATATGATAGGCTAATAAATCCTGTAACCTTGCTTTTTCTTCCATCTTAAAAAGTGATTTTTATACGCACAGCAACCTGTCTAAACTATCTGATCCTTTGTGAAAGGAAATATCTGAAAGCAGTGGAAGAACACTTCCATGAGGAAGAGGATCGTCTCCATTTTTGTACATTATCCGATATAACTTTTCCGGCAAGCAGAAACAGGAAGGGTAACAAAGGCATCAGAAACCTGCCATCCCAGTCCTCTACCGTTAATAAAATGATCATCAGGTGGATGCTTATGAAGACGATCAAAAATCTTTTCACAGGCACCGGCAGAAGCTTTTTTACAAATACCTTCCCGGCAAAAAAATATACGGGCAGCAGTGTCAACAGCAAGAATACATTGTGTATCAATGAATAATAGGGTTTGGTATGGGTGAGGAAATAAAACAGCTTGAGAGAGGCTATTTTGAAGAAAAACAGCGGGTTGTACATCACAAAAAGCAGCAGCCGGGGGATAGGCTTCCAATCGGTAGAAGGAATCCATATATTCTTATTTACCCTCACCAGCAGTTGGGCTTTGGTAGGAAAATGCGCAGGCAGCGTGCTTGCGTTGTACACGATTTCTCCTGTCAGGTAATTTTCTATCAGCACAAAAGTGTCCAGCATGGTATTCAACAGCAGGTACATACCTGCTATTATGACCGTAATGGCTAACGCACCTGACAGGCTAAAGCGGGGCAGCCGGTGATGATACATACGGATAAGGTAAGCTAACATTCCGGCCAGCGCAGCCACCCCGTTGGGACGAATAAAAAACAATAGCATTACACAGCATATCAGGACAAACAAAGACCAACCCCTGCCGGAACAGGTGACCAAAGCATAGATCACGACACAGGAGAAACTAATGCAAAAAGACTCCGTCATGACAAAGAAGTTCCAGGCAGGAATATCCGGCCAGGCAACAAAAAGCACCGCACCAAGCAGCGCCGCCCGGCGGTCGTTGAAGAGGCGAACGCTGCTCTTATACAAAACAATAGCCGCTATGCCATGCAGCAGCACCTGCACCAACACCAAAAAAGTATTGGAATCATACAGGCTCTTCACCAGGGTAATGAACAACACATACCCTATATACCATACATAATGTGGCTTGATGATCAAAGAAGATGCTGCCCTGATCTCCTGGCTGTATTCCAGATACCTCAGTGAGTCGTATCCTATTTTAACACCCTGGGTTTGAAAAAGCCATACATTCATGCCGGCAAACAGCATCAGTATGATACACAGATGTTGTTTTTCCTCTGAGATAACTTTTATAGAGCGGCTTTGTATGGTCTTCGGCGGCATGCAGCCTGGTATGGGTTGAGGGTTCATCGCGGTGCGTAGATTCCGCCAAATCTATCAAGTTATGATGTTTCATGTTACTTTAAAAAGACAGTATTTATTACACTTCGTTGAGTTCATAGTTCTAAGTTTTAAGTGCAGCGTTTAACTAAGAACTTAGAACTCAGAACCAAGAACTCAGAACCTAACAAGGTAAATGTATTTTTTAACAATTCTTCGTTGAGATCATTAACATATTGACCGTTCACATTTCTAACTTCTCGTACTATGCAACCACTACAAGGACAAACCGCTATCGTGACAGGCGCCAGTTCGGGGCTTGGTCAGGGCATTGCCATCGCCATGGCTAAAGCTGGCGCGCAGGTCTGCATCAACTATTCCCACAGCGAAGATGGCGCTCAGCAAACCAAAAAAGAGATAGAAGCCGCCGGAGGCAAAGCCATCATCGTACAAGCAGATGTCAGCAAGCAGCAGGATGTCCGTCGAATGTTCCAGGAAACCATTAAAGCTTTTGATACGGTAGATATTCTGATGAACAACGCCGGCATTCAGAAAGATGCACCCTTTCTGGATATGACGCTGGAAGACTGGAACAAAGTCATGGGCATTAACCTGACCGGCCAGTTTCTTTGTGCCCAGGAAGCTGCCAGAGAGTTTGTCCGGAGAGGCATTATTGCCGACCGCTCCAAAGCAGCCGGAAAGATCATCTGTATGAGTTCGGTACACGACATCATCCCCTGGGCAGGACATATCAACTACGCTACGGCCAAAGGCGGGGTGCTGATGTTTATGAAAACGCTGGCGCAGGAACTGGCGCCTCATAAGATCAGGGTCAACGCGATAAGTCCAGGTGCCATCAAAACGGAGATCAACAAGTCGGTGTGGGAAAATGAAGAAGAGCGGGAGCAACTGCTCAAACTCATCCCTTACGAGCGCATGGGCGAGCCCGAAGACATCGGCAACGCCGCCGTATGGCTGGCCTCCGACGACTCGGACTATGTTCACGGACAAACCATCTACGTAGACGGCGGCATGACCCTATACCCAGGCTTTATTGGAAATGGATAAACTAAACTTTGTCACGTTGCTATTTTTACTTGAGCATTGAATATTGAGTGTTTAAAATATTCAATAATCAATAATTAATATTCAATGCTCAAGTAAAAGCGATAACATCACAAAGTAGTACTAAACACTTTAACACCTTCGCACTATAACACCCACGCACCTTATGACCCAACAAGACAAAGATTACCAGCCGATTGCCAACTATGGCGTGGTGGGCAACCAGCATACCGTCGCCCTGATCAGCCTGAAAGGCTCTATTGACTTTATGTGCTTTCCCCGCTTCGATTCTCCTTCTATCTTTGCCTCCTTGCTGGACAAAGACAAAGGAGGCTTTTTCGCCATCACACCTGATCTGGAAGAGGTGGATTATAAGCAGCAGTTCCTGCCCGATACCAATATTCTGCTGACGCGCTTTTTGTCTTACGACGGTATGGTAGAAATCACCGATTTTATGCCCGTCAAAGAAGTAGAAAGCCGCTGTATCCTGATCCGCAAAGTGACTGTGATCCGGGGCGAGGTGAAGTTTGATATGCATTGCAGACCCCGCTTCAACTATGCGATGGACGAACATAAAGCTGAAAAAAAAAGCACGCATGAGATAGAATTTTTCAGCAAAGGCAAAGTGGAAACCAAAGTGCAATTGCTTTCCAACATAAAGCTCGGCATGAAAGACCAGGATGCCTATGCTCATTTTACGCTGAAAGAAAGAGAATCTGCTAACTTTATCCTGGAAGCGGTCGCCGAAGAAGACCAGGGAGAAAATGGCATGGATGATCTGGAAGCCTACATCGACCAAACTTTTCACGAAACGATCAACTACTGGAAAAACTGGGTGGATAAGTCTAACTATAAAGGCAAGTGGGGCGATATGGTCAACCGGTCGGCGCTTACCCTGAAGCTGCTCACTTCTTGCAAATTTGGTTCTACAGTAGCTGCCGCTACCTTCGGCTTGCCGGAAATGGTAGGTGGCAAACGCAACTGGGACTACCGCTTTACCTGGATACGGGATGCTGCCTTTACCATGTATGCTTTTATCCGCCTGGGCTACACCCATGAAGCCGGTGAGTTTATGCACTGGATCCGCAAACAGTTCGACAAAAATATAGACCGAGGCAGCGAACTGCAACTCATGTACGGCATCGATGGGGAAGCCAACCTGAAAGAAAAAGACCTGGACCACCTGGAAGGTTACCGCTGCTCCAAGCCTGTCAGGATCGGCAATGAGGCTTACAACCAGCTACAGTTAGATATTTATGGAGAACTGATGGACAGCATCTACCTCTATGACAAATACGGTGAGGCGATCACCTACGACTTCTGGTCCAGCCTGACCAAGCAGATTGATTATGTATGCGACAACTGGCATAAGAAAGACCACGGCATCTGGGAGATACGCTCCGAAAAGCAGGAGTTTGCCTATTCGCGTATCATGTGCTGGGTAGCCATAGACCGGGGTGTGCGCCTGGCAGAGAAGCGCTCGTTTCCTTATCCGTACGAACGCTGGCGCAAAGTACGCGACGAGATTTACTTGGACGTTTACCACAATTTCTGGGATGAAGAGATCAAATCTTTTGTACAACACAAGGGTGCCAAAACCCTGGACGCTTCCTTGCTTCTTATGCCGCTGGTGCGCTTTATCAGTCCGTTTGATCCGCGCTGGCAGGCTACGCTGGAAGCCATAGAGCGCGAGCTGGTCACCGACTCGCTGGTGTACCGCTACAACGCCGAGCGATCAATGGATGGCGTCGGGGGCGAAGAAGGCACCTTTTCTGTCTGCTCCTTTTGGTATGTAGAATGCCTGTGCCGGGGCGGACAGTTGGAGAAGGCACGATTGTTTTTTGAAAAGATGCTGGGCTACAGCAACCATTTAGGCTTGTTTGCCGAGCAGGTGGGCTTACGTGGTGAGCAATTAGGCAACTTCCCCCCGGCATTCACCCCCCTGGGGCTGATCAGTGCTGCCTTTGCACTGAACAGGTCTTTGCGAGGGTCGGATTTGTAAGAGGGGGTGGCGGAAACAGCAGAGACTTTTACTTTAGTAAGCGATTTACCTCATCTTTCAAGATTGGTAAATGCCTTACTATGGTACCCCAGATGATCTCGTCATCTATTTTGTCATAACCATGAATTACTCTGTTTCGCATGTCAATAATCTGTCGTTTGGATGAAATGCCCACATCAGCATCAAGCTTATTGATTCTGTTCATCGCTTCGCCTATGATCTCAAACTCTCGTTCTATTGCTCGCCGAAGCATCTTATTTGCTTATAGATATTGAAGTCTCGTTTTTCTCCCAGATAACTTTCAATAGAATTGATGGATTCCTGTATATCAAACAAGTACTTTTTCACCTCATTATCCATAGATCAGTGTCTTTGTTCTATTTACTGAGTCGATAAAATAAGGATTAGCTAAGGATTTATCAGTGATCAAGTCTACTGGTCTGTGAAATAGTCTTTCAAACGCATCAGCTAAGACGAAATAAGTGTCGGCATAATCACCGTAGTCCATAGGTAAAAAAGAAATGAGTAGATCAACATCACTATCATCCTGAAACTTATCAGTACAGATGGAACCAAAGGCAAATAAAGTTCTGACATGATGCGATACACATAATGCTTTGATTTTGTCTATGTTATCCGTGATCAACGAGTTCATGTCTTTTTTGCAAATGTATGATGATGAAATAAACGATGCAATAGTGTTTTCGTTAAACAATGATCAAAACTTCTTCCCGACTTTCAAGAGCAAACTAAAATTAAGATCGCCCCTGAGGTAAGGTTGCATCGTGGTTTTCAAACCTAAAAGGTATTTTTTGGCAAGGGTTACTTCCTGCTCGACGATGGCATTACCTCCTAAAGCTACTCTTCGTTCCATCGAGGAACCGATGAATCTTCCATAAGTGTCCTCGACATACATCAGGGAAAGGCCGGTACCGATCTTGAAGTTGTATCGTTTGTCGTTGCCAAAAGGAGAGACGAAGACATTGCCATCTGCCTGCATGACAAAAGCAGGCTCTATATTCCTTTCTTGTCTGATATAGTTTCCATTGTTATCCACAGCAACACGGTAATATCTGGGTCCTATGTCTCCATACCCCATGCCTAATAATACTGAACTACTGATGATCTTATTCCATTTCCAGGTCAGTTCTCCTTCCACTTTAGCGATCAGTTTGTCCCCCGGTGCCTAAACGGACAGCACCTAATCCAAATTTGACATCGGCTATGGATTGCGCTAGGGTGGTATGTGCCAGCGTATACAATAGAGTAAGGAGAAGTATATTTTTCATGGTTGATTTTGTAAGACTACAGTTTTTGGGAGGCGCAACAACCTATGCGATAACGACTGGTGTTGCCTGCATTTTATTTTATATATCAAAAACAAGGCTAAGAACTAAAGCAGCCAGCGGCTCGCCGTCTGCTTCATGATATGATTAGCGTGATCTTAATCCTTCTAATTCAAACCACCAAAAGGATTTCTCTGTTAGACAGTTCTGATCAGCATTGATCAGGTTTGTTGTTAATTTGCTGAGTTCTTCTCCTGGGGTTGGATCTCAAGCACTGATTGATTATCTCTAACCGACCTTATCTCATCTACGAAATTGCGATACACTAATATACAATGCGCTAAATGGGCGATCGAACTATTCATGAACATGATCGGTGTAAATTCTTCATGATAATCTAAGTCTTCTTTTGAATCCACATTGTATACATGGTGGAAATCAATTTGAAATATCCGGTCATCTTTGTCTACATCAACACAAATGGAAACATTATCAGAACTTCCAATGACGTAATGATTCACAAAATCGTCATTTTCTAATTCATATTCTTCTTTGATGTTTTTTATGCCTTCGTAGTATATCTTCTGATTGAAACTAAGAAACGGAGCGCAACCTTCGGGCAACCCTGAGTCTATCAAAAACTCCCTGGTAACATCACTAATGGGTACATGCTGAATAACTTCCCTGTTATAGGAGGTAAGTTTCGACCAATCCTCTACATTTGTATTCCACAACTTCCTGAACTCTTCTGATGAAATCATATTCACGATACTTTCCACTGTTGAAAACATACTCCGCAAAATAGCTGTATAACACTCATTCCTGCAATTAACAAATTAAGCAAAATCCCTTTATTTATTACTCCTCGTTGTCGCCTGCTATTAGCAGGATGAGACTGCTTTCATGCCCGCTTCTATCTCATTGTTCAGCCGGTCTTACATGAGGTCTGCCAGGTATAGCGCACTGTTTGGTATTCAAATATACACGCAGACCTGGTTTGTCTCACTGTTGAGCAGTGAAGTAAAGAGTCCTGCCTGGTCGAACTTACATCCTAGCGGCAAAACAGTCAGTTCGACCGGATATAACTCAGTGTTCAGGTAAGAAACAGGTAATGAAACCTGGTCGAAGTCATTGCTATGTCATGAAGATGTAAGTTCGACCAGGTCGAAATCATTGTTTACCACCAAAACAGTGAGTTCGACCAGGTCGGGCTGTTTACTTTGTCAGTGAGCAATAACGTATGCCTGTCAGGTACAAAAGTACATAGCAGAAAAGTAGCCTGACGTCCGGCTGCTATCGTTACTGCTTGACCAGGCGTATGGTTTTTTTGGAAGCTCCCTGTTGAACAGTCAGCAGATACAAGCCCGGGGGGATGGGTTGGGTTACCCTGAAACTTTTGCCTTGTTTCTTCAAAGCAATAGCTTGTCCCAAGACATTGTATAAGGTGAGTTTGGCAGATTTGTCAGCCAGCGCTTCGCTGAGGAAAATCTCCTGGTCGAAGGGGTTGGGGTATACCAGCGGTGTTGCTGCTATTTCATCTTCTATCCCTACCGCATCATCAGGATCGTCCGGATCAGGATCGGTGGGGTTGGGCTGAGTTTTTTCTTGCGTTACCTGTACCGTGTACTGATTTTCGTCCCCGTTTTGAGCAACGACGCGGTAGATGACATCCTCAGTAAAATCATTGGTGGTGATGCCACTGATTTGTCGAAACTCACCTACATAGACGGTAGCTTGGGGAGATTGCTTGAAAGTAGCCACCATCCGAATTACATCCACCGTGTCGGGTACACTCAACGAGATAGTCTGCTGAGCAATGGTTCCGGGCTTTGCGCCATTGGGCTGCTCGATCCCGAAGCTGAGCAGGTCGTTTTCTGCGCTGTTGATCACCCGCTCGCCCTGGCTGAACCAGGTGGTCCACTGCGCTTCTATGTACGGGAAAGTGGGCTCTCCGGCAGCTTCCAGCTTATTTGCGGACAACGGTAATTGTGCTCCTAACGGGGTGCCGTCTTCGT
>JBBSNI010000158.1:0-11474 GCA_038232695.1 Cytophagales bacterium | reverse complement strand
TGATGACAGGACGGGTTTGGGAAGTAATGGCGTGGGCTCCCGGTTTATAATTATACTCACCGACCAAATTGACCAGATCAAGGGTCATCGCTTTGTCTTTAGCGCCGTCTATCCGGAAGTAGTACCAGCTTGCCTGCCGGTTTCGCTGATCGGCATCGGTCTCTCCCTCGACGGCACAGGTCCAATGATTGTCAGAAAGTTGCTGCACTTCGCCTAAGCTTCCTGCCTCAAAGTCTGTATGAAATGATACCTGCATGCTTTCGTCAGCCTGTGATTCGGAAGCTTTGTGGCAGCCGGAAACAGCGATCAATAGCATGTACAGTAAGTAGGAGAGGGGAACGTATCTCATATCTTTGACCAATAAGAAAAGTTAGAATACTTATAAAAATTTTGTAAATAATAGGATTTATCACATATGTGCTGTACACAGAAACTAAACAAGCAAGGCATAAAAGTCAATCTCTATCTTTGAAACCGGTTTTTGTCAGCCTATTTTCTAAATACTGCTGACCCTTTAAAACAACAGATTCCAAAGTAATACAGAACCCATGATAAGATCAAGTATTATTCTTTCAGTCATTATGCTCTTCATCATGGAGAGCAAAGGTCAACCGGCCGCCCCTGATACCCTGGTTCTCATCAATTCAGGGGAAGTGATTAAAGAAGGTATCGCTTTGCATGATCAGAAGAAGTACGACCTGGCCATTGCCAAATATCTGACCGTACCGGAAAGTGACACCAACTATGTCTGGATGTGTTCCGAACTGGTCGGTTCTTACACGCAAAACAAAGAATATGAGAAAGCGATAGAACTTGCCCGGCAGTTGCTCAATAACCGATCTGCCTATCAATCGCTTTTATACTGTGCCCTGGGCAATGCCTATGATGACAACGGGCAGTCCGACAAAGCCATAGAAACCTATCAAGCGGGTCTACAGGCTTATCCCTACGACTATCTGCTGCATTACAACCTGGGCATTGCCTGGAACAAACAGAAGGAAAGCGATAAGGCGGTTAAACAGTTTACGCAAGCCATTACCGTGAATCCTTTCCACGCCAACAGCCATTTGTACCTGGCCGAGGTGATGATCAAACAGGGCAGAAAATCCCGGGCAATGATGTGCCTGGGTACTTATCTGGCACTGGTGCCTAACAATAATGCGGTGCTGGTGCTGTTCAACGACCTGCTCAAAAATTCGCTGACTTTCCAGAACACTCAGCCGCTGGCAGAAACTACCAACGCCTTTTACCAAACAGATTTGCTGATCAATTCCAATGCTGCCTTGGATGGAAAATTCAAATCCTCGGTTGCCTTCAAAGCGCCGGTGGTACAACAAACCGAATTGCTGCTGGAAAGCTTGCAGCCCGATCAAACCGATGATTTCTGGATGGAGTTTTATGTGCCGTTTTATCATAAAATACACCAGAACAATGCGCAGCAGGCTTTCCTGTATCATCTCCTGACTTCGGTAGATCACAAAAGTGTCAAGAAATGGCTATCGTCTCATAAAAAAGATTCGGAAAAGTTTTATGACCTGGCCAATAAGTATTTGAAAACATATCGCTCCCAACATACGGCGACCGTGGACGGCAAAACTGGTACCTATAGCTTTTGGTATTACAACAACAACAAGCTGAACGCCATCGGTAACCAGGTAGATGAAAAAACCTACGCTGGGCCCTGGATATTTTATTACCCCAACGGAGAAGTGAAGGCCGCCCGGACCTATACCGACAAAGGCTACAAGACCGGCAACTGGCACTACCACTATGCTGATGGAACTCCTGAAAAAACCGAAACGTATGACGCAAACGGGAAAGTCACGGGCACTACCGTTCATTTTCACGAAAATAGCAAGGTTGCCTACGAAATTCCCTACAAAGCGGATAAGGCAGAAGGCATCGTAAAAATCTATTTTCCCTGCGGACAATTAAAAGAAGAGCTTGCCTACAAAAATGACCAAAGACATGGACCCGGAACGGTATATTATAATACCGGGCAGATCAGCCATCAATATGCTCATCACGAAGGAGCACTTACCGGCGCATATACTTCCTACTATACTTCAGGTAAAATATCATAAAAAGGTCAGTATCAGGATGGTAAGAGGTCGGGCGAGTGGTTTAGTTATCACGATAACGGCAAGGAAGAATTTAAAGGGATGATGCATGAGGAAAACAAATCCGGCGTCTGGGATACTTACAGCCCGGAGGGAACTTTGGTTTCAACAGAATCTTACCATACGGAAGGCGCGCTCGACGGCAAATCAACCTATTATACGGAAGACGGTAAACCGCACTATACCTACGACTACAAGGGCGGACTGCTCACCGCTTACCAGTATTTTGATCAGAACGGGCAGGTGATGAGCCAGGAGTCGGATGCCAAAGGCAATCTCACCATGAAAGCCTACTATCCTGATGGCGTACTGCATGTTGAGGGTAATTATAAAAAGGGGAAAAGGAATGGACAGTTTACCTATTACCATCACAATGGACTGAAAAGCAGTACTGTAAACTATAAAGACGATCTCTACGACGGCCTGTATGCGGACTACAATGAATCCGGTCAGAAAAAGGTCATTTCTCAATATGTAAACGGAACAGAGAACGGCTACTACCATAGCTTTTATCCTAACGGGCAAAAGAAATATGAAGGCTGGGTGGTGGAAGGAGTCGCTGAACAAACCTGGTTGTATTACCTGCCCGATGGCACGTTGTCTAACTGGAAATACTATCTGCATGGCGAACTGCATGGCATGGAGGACGATTTTGACAACAGCGGCCGCCCCCTACTGCGCAGCCGGTATGACCACGGACTGCTGACCTACAAAACGCAATACGACACCCTGGGGGGCGCACTCATGCCCGGCAACCTGGATAGGGGCAATGGCTGCTATACCCTGTATTATACAAACAAGTTTCCGCGCTTTGAAGCAGACATGCAGTGCGGCGAGTACAGCAGCGACCTGAGATCATTTGACAAGAAGGGTAAGACATATAAGACAACCCCATTGAAGAATGGCGAATATCACGGGCGTTACCAGTCGTTTTTCCCCAACCGTAAATTAGAGGTAGAAGGACAATTCCAGAACGGTGCGCGAAACGGGGAATGGATTTGGTACTTCGAGTCAGGCAAGGTGGATACCCGGTACGTTCTTCGGGACGGGCAATTAGAAGGAGAAAAAACCCAATATTTTGAGAACGGACAGATCCGTTCCATCGCTACCTACAAAAATGGTGAAAAGCGAGGCATCGCCCGATACTATGCCCCGGACGGGACTTTGCAAATCGGGAAAATCTATGATGCCTACGGCCTGCAAAGCTACCGCTATCTGGATAAAAATAACCAACTCACGGCTTTTCAATCCCTGAAAAATAATGAGGGAACGGTAAAAGCTTATTACCCCAACGGAAATGTTTCTGTAGAAGAAAACTACCGGTATGGCTTAATGGACGGAGAGCAACTTAAATATTATCCTTCCGGAAAGCTGATGATCAAAAGACACATCAAAGCAGGCAGTGAGGAAGGAACACAGGAAGAATATTATAGAAAAGATCATGCTTACTAAAACGAATATGCAAAAGACCTTATATATATCACTCATCAGTCTGGTGTGCTTGTATGCGTCCTCTTACGGGCAGGAATATTCCGAAGCTTACCACGCCTATAAAACGAAGTATCCTGAAAACCAGGCTGTCTTCGACAAGTACTATGAAGACATGGACATTGCTCTCGTGGCTGATTCGGTGTGCGTCCGGTCGAGGCATTACAAGGAAATGGTGCACCTGGGCGACCAATCCAGTATTTTTGCCAAAGACAAAATTTATTCTTCTCTTTTTTACAAAGTAAGTGATATTCAGGCATCCACCCGTGTGCCTTACAAAAAGAAGTATAAGACCATCAAAGTTACTGACTTCAGGGAGTCGTTCGACAAAAACTCCCAGGTCTTCTATGATGATACCAAGGTCGTGAGCTTTATGTATCCGGCGATTGTTCCGGGTGCGCATACGGTGCTGGAATACAGCGAAACGATCACCGACCCGCGTTTCCTGGGCTCCTTCATGTTTGGCAACTATCTGCCCATTGCCCATTGCAAATATACCATTACTGTAGATGCAGGCATCGAGATAGACTTCAAACTGATGAATGATCCTGAGCATCAGGTGAAGGTCTCCAAACAATCCCTGGGAAAAAGAACCCAATATGTTTACGAGGTTTTTAACAGCGAAAACATACAGTCAGAAAGCGATGCGCCTAATGTGAAGTATTACGCCCCGCACCTGAACCTTATCGTTCGTTCCTACAAAAATGCCAAAGGAAATACCGTCAACGTACTTTCTTCCCCCGCTGATCTGTATGCCTGGTACCGGACGTTTGTTCAAAACCTACAGCAAGCGCCTGATGAAGGTTTGAAAGCGCTGGTAGACAAACTGACCGCTGATGCCGGTTCGGAAGAGGAAAAGGTGAAAAGAATATTTTACTGGGTACAGGAAAACATCAAGTATATCGCTTTTGAAGATGGAATGCGGGGACTGATCCCGCACAAAGCCGCTTATATATATGAAAAACGCTTTGGCGATTGCAAAGACATGGCGACCCTGCTGGTCAATATGATGCACCAGGCCGGGATTCAACGCCCACTTTACCTGGATCGGCACCCGCGACATTCCCTATGGCTATTCTACGATGCCCTCGCCGCTGGTAGACAACCATATGATCGCTACCTATATCAGCCAGGGCAATCATTATTTTCTGGATGCTACTTCCCAATATTCTCCCTTTGATTTTCCTTCTTCCATGATCCAGGGCAAGGAAGCTCTCATTGCCCTCAATGATACAGATTATGAAATCTATGCAGTGCCGGAAATAGCCAGGGAAAGAAATATCATACGCGATACTTCTTACTTCCGCCTGGAAGACGGTTTCATCACCGGCAACGGACAGTTGAGCCTCAGCGGCTATGCCAAAGTTTTCAACACCTACCGGCTGAACCGTACTACAGAAAAGGATGTGAAAGATTATGTCACCAGGCTGCTGAGCCGGGGCAGCAATAAGTTTTATGTGGAGCAGTATAAGATCGAAAACCTCCAGGACCTGGACAAACCGGTGCGCATTGATTATAACTTCCGCGTAGCTGATTATTACAAAAAGATAGGAGATGAGATCTACTTCAACATGAATATGGATAAATCTTACTACAGAGAATACATTAAAAAAGATCGTAAGCTGCCCCTTGAAAATGAATTCAAATATACCCAGCAGACGGTTGCTGCCCTTGAGCTACCGGCAGGCTACCAGGTGAAGCATCTGCCCGCAGACGACACCTTTAACGGCAAAAATCTGGGATACTCCATCCGCTACCAGCAAAAAGGCGGTAAGATCATACAAACCAGAGAACTCTATATGAACTTCCTGCTGTTGCAGCCCGACCAGTTCGCCGAATGGAACGAGGTGATCAAAAAGCTTAGTGAAGCCTACAGCGAAACCATTATTCTCAAACGTAATCCGATGTAATCCTATGAAATATCCTTTACTTTTATCAGCCCTTTTATGTATCACCTGGTCTTTGGATACCTGTGCCCAGTCTTACGAGCATTATAGCTGGGAAACAACACCAGCCAAAGCAAAGCTGAAACCCGGCGAAGCCTCACAACCGGAGGTGCAGCTCTACAGGCACATTCAGTATGAGTACTCCTATGAAGACATCAACAGTCCGACGCTCTATTTCACCAGGCACGAGATGGTGCGGGTCAATACGGATGAGGCGGTGGCTTCTAACAACCGCATCTACATCTCTATGAACCGGGTACTCGAACTGGTAGAGGTACACGCCCGCACGATCAATCCTGATGGCAGGGTGGTAGAACTCAACAAAAGCGACATCAAAGAGGTAGAAGATGAAGAAGTAGGTAGCGGATACAAGATATTTGCCATAGATGGGGCACAAACGGGCAGCATCATCGAGTACTATTATACCAGCAAGATGGCGCCCAGCTACTTCGGACGGGAGTATTTCCAGTTTCAGCGTCCTACCAAAAAAGCCAGCTTTAAGCTCATTGGGCCCACCAACCTGCAGTTTGAGTTTAAAAGCTACAATGGATTTGCCGGGGTAATTAAAAATGATCAGATCAAGGATAAAAATGTGTATACCGGGGTAGGGCAGGATATACCTTCCCTGAAGCCTGAACATTTCTCTGCCTACAACGACAACCGGCAAAGGGTAGAGTTCAAGCTGGCCTACAACAGTGTGAAGGGCAACGTGCGCCTGTTTACCTGGGAGGCTGCCGGGCAAAACATCTATGCGCAGATGCATAACCTGGAAAAGCAGGAATTGAAAAAGGTAGACAAAATACTCAAAGCTATCCACGTAGAGCAATACAACACCCCGTTTTTGAAGGCAGCGGCTATTGAGGATTATGTCAAAACGAAATTTTATATAGACGAAAACAGGTCCAGCAACAACTACAGCATTGACTTTATATACAAAAACCGTTTTAGCAGCAAATACGGCATCACCCGCCTGATGGTCGCCCTGCTGGAGAAAGCCGATCTGCCGATAGAACTGGTGCTGACCAACAACCGGGGCGATGTAAAAATGGACGGCTCTTTTGAGTCTTACAACTACCTGGACGAATACCTGATTTACCTGCCCAAAGAAGACAAATACATCGCGCCTTACCACAGCCACCTCCGGCTGGAAATGGCTCCCGCCGAACTTACCGCCAATCATGGTTTGTTTGTCAGGACGATGAAGGTCAGAGATTATGCGTATCCTGTTTCGGAGATACGCTACATTGCCCCGGCAAAAGCAGAAGACAATTTTGACAATATGGACATCACGGTTGATTTTGATCAGGATCTGACGGCTAATGCCATCCGCATGGACAGAAGTTTCAAAGGCTACCAGGCTTCTTATATCAAAGCGGTGCTGCCTTTGCTGGAAGCGGACAAGCGGGAAGAAATGATGAAAAGCCTGGTCAAATTTATGGGGCAGGATGCAGACATTCAGGACCTTACATTTGCCAAAACTCAATTTGATTTCAAAACCTATCAGGAGCCATTGACGCTGAACAGCACGTTCAAAACCTCCGCCTTTGTGGAGCGTGCCGGGTCGGCGCTCCTTTTTAAAGCCGGCGAACTGATCGGACCGCAATCAGAGCTTTACCAGGAAGAAAAGCGCATGTTGCCGGTGGAGAATGAGTACAACAGAAGCTATGTGCGCACCATCCGCGTGACCCTGCCGGACGCTTATGAAGTGCAGAATCTCAAAGACATTGTCATTGAAGCGGAAGCCATGCATGAAGGAAAAATAGTCTATTCTTTCAAGTCTGATTATACCCTGGAAGGCAGGGTGCTCCAGATCAATGTCATCGAGGCGTATCATGAAATATTTTTTCCTCTCGAAAGGTTTGAAGATTTCAGAAAAGTGGTCAACGCCGCCGCCGACTTCAACAAGGTGGTACTGGTCATGAAGCAGGGCAAGAAGATTTAAAAAAAAGGTGTTAAGGTGTTATGGTGTTAATGTCTGAAAAAGGATGAACACTGTAACACCTTTTACATTCGACAAACTTTACCATGTACCTGCCTGACCGTCAGCCCTGCCGGTACTGATTTGCCCGTATGTTCTTCTCTGCTTTAGCTACCGTCTCGCCAATCCGTTTTTGTCGTGTCTCCGGGCGTTTGGCATTCAGTATCCACTCCAGGATACCCCGTTTGACTGAGCGCGGAAACGCCTCGTAATGCTGTTGGGCGGTTGGGTTAGTATCCAAAGCTTGCCGCATCTCTTCCGGTATCTGTAAGTCTTCTACGGCATCCAGCGCAGTCCAGGCACCGTTCAGCCGGGCTGTCTCTATCGCTTTCAGTCCTGCTTCCGCCATCAGGTTTGCCGCCATGAGTTTCTCTACTTTCTGCTTGTTGACGCGGCTCCATTTGCTTTTGGGGTTGCGTTTGGAGAAAAACTGGAAGTAGCTATCCGCATCCCGCTTGTTGGCTTTGCTGTCTATCCATCCGAAACAGAGCGCTTCATCCACCGCTTCAGGGTAGTAGACACTGGGTGTATCACCTTTCTTTTTATAGATAATAAGCCATACGCTTTGTGAACCTTCGTGGTTTTCTTCCAGCCATTGCCGCCAGGCTGCGCGGTCTTTGGCATAAAACGTCTGGACGCCGTCTTTTTCCATAAAATCCTTATTTTTTGGGCCCAAAATGACGTTTAAGATCAAAAAAGCACCTCACATTTGCAAGTAATTTATTGCCATTTGTCGCCCATTGATGCATCATCGCCAGACTGATGGATAAGGAAACTAACATATGAACCCTAAGTATTTTTTCTGTTCAAAACGGCAATGTAGCAAAAAAACGGTGCATAGTGGGTCTGGAAGAAGAATAGAACAGAGCCATTAGCCCGGTGGGAAAAACTTTTTTTCCGAATCCCTGTTAAATATAATAATTAAGTATTATCTTTAAAAATTACTATTTTATTACATCACTACCTTTATCATATGAGTAACATGAAAAACGACAAACAAGCCAATCTGGTAGATACGCTCAAAGAATACAATAAATCGCTGGCAGAACAGATCAGCCGCATCAAAACCTTTTTGGAAGAAATGGAGGTCCAACTGGCCCGCTACCGCAAGGTAGAAGAAGCCCGGAAGAAGAAAATAACGACGCCCTTTTCCAGAAGCTTCCTTACTTCCCGAACCGAGCGGCATTTGAATTAAAAAACAGAAGGCGGAACATAAGGGTTTACAAGGGCGTTTCCATACCCGTTGAAAAATCTTTTTTGCTAAGAAAATTGGATTTCCCTATAATAGACCTAATTAGGAAATAATTGTTAGTATCGTGCGCGTGAGGCACGCTAGCCGTAGCCTCGCTGTGGACTGCTGACCCGGAAGTTGTGCAAACCCGTGCAGATGAGCATCACCTGATCGCGGAAGTCAGCGGCAAAATTGCGACAACGCTCTTTGACAATTCGGCAGCGTTTCACTCCGCTGATGGCATGCTCTACCACCACGCGATACTTGCTCACCCACTGGTTAAACTTCTTTTGCTGCTCGGTGAGTTCACCCTGGTAGGGCTTCTTGACTGGTAGCAGGGTGATGACCCCTTCGGGATGATAACCCAAGTAGCCTAAGTCCAGACGAAGGCGGCTGTTTTCAGGAAACTGGCAGTCCTGCTGGTCAGCGATCTTTTTGTCCTGTACTCGCCCTTCGTAAGTCTCACTCAGATAAACGATCTGCTGACGGTCCGCCGCGCGGTTATCCCGGCACATCAAGTTGTTCTTGACGGTGTGGTCTTTTTGTTTGCCACCGGGCCCCGGCGGCTATAGTGATCTTGCTGACGGTTCGCCGCGCGAGTATCATCATCTTGTGAACGCTCTACGGCACGTTCTGCCGCATCCATGGTGAAGGCTTCCCCATCGTACTTAGCCAGCACAGAGGCTACGGCTTCCCCCCGGCGTTCCGGCAAAGCCCCTAGCTCCTTGAGACTCTCTTGTAGCAATGGATGCAATACTTTTACCCATTGGCTTACTCCGCAGTGGATACTGTTGCCCTGTGAGATATCAAAGCTAACCGCCTGGAACTCTTGCAAGGGGTAGTTTTTCAGATAACTTAGCAAAAAGAACAGCTTATCTGCCACCGTAGGTAATGTCTTAGTCAGCTTTTTCGCATTGAGAGTAGGCCATTTACGCTTCTTTCCTTCCAGCGTATGGTAGCGATAGTACTTGATCCAGTATCGCTTAAAGACCGGCAATAACGCATCAAATTCTTCTACCGTTAGGCTGGTCAAGATGATAAACTGGTTGGGGTTGTGTCTGATCTTTTGATAGTCCATCTTTTCATGATAAACTTTTTGCCTACTTTTGCAAATGCCTCCCACGCGCGCGGTCTGAAAACTTCTCTAATTAGGTCTATTGTTTAGAGATCAAAGAGGAATTAGTCAAAATAAATAGACAGCTTTATGAAGCAGATTTAGCCATGTCCTATAATCTGCAAGGGGCAATTTACATAAAAGACGAGGATTACAAAAAAGCAACTGATCAACTCAAAGCAGCAGAAAGAATATATGAAGGATTGACTGCCCTTAAAGATTCTTATCTGGAAGATTTCGCACATTGCCGTACTAACTTGGCTCAAGTATGTATGAAAACAGGGGATATAGATGGCGCGATTGACTATTACGTTAATGTCTACGAATTACTAAAAGAAGCTGCATCCGTCAACAAGCATAAGTACTATTACTTATTGTCAATTACGGTGAATGATATAGGAGTTACGCAAAGTCATTGATAAATTCTCGCTGCGCTTCTAAGAATAACAACTGCCTCAAACCATAGAGAGAGTTCAAATAGTGGGAACGAGTTAGAGAAGCCAGCTTTTGAAAAGCCCTGATCACACAAAATAGATGTGTTTTGATCGCTTGGGTTTGTCTGACAAAAAACTTTTCGGCCGCTCGGCGGTCCGATTGGCAGCACTGCTTGATACATCAGAAAAAGCTCTCTACGTGCCAATGCTGTAGGCGCACTTGCTCAAAGACTTCTCTGGAAATGAGAGTGGGCTGGGCTGTATCATCTTGGGGTTGGTAAATCATATAGTATCTCACGTCGCCGTCTTGGGCCACGGTCTGAAACACTTGTACAAATCCAAATCCTTTCAGATGGGTGTAGAGTCCTTCCTGAGGAATAGTTAGCTCTCCTACTTGCTCATAAACAGAAGGCTGACAGGAAACAGTACGATTCTTTTCTAGCCCCATGTAAATACCTACCGCAGCGGCGGCCGCTTCCAGGTTTCTTAAGAACTTCAGGTTATCCAAAGAGCTATACCAGCTATCTGCGGTGACCCACGCCGGATGCAATCCCCGGTTCCATACTTCCCGAACCATCTCCTGGAAGTAGTCATTTCGCCCGGCGACCCGGTTACTCTTCTGCTCGCTATGCCGGTACACCCGGTAGTTGACTGGTACGCTATAGCCCGTAGCCATTGTGTAGACCAGCACGATCAAGGAGATGCCCTTGACGCTTTTATGATGCTTGCCTGACCAAAAGTAGCCGATCAACTCAGTACTGACCATCTGGCTGTAGGGTTTGTCCAGCGTAGAATCATCTACTGACAGACTGCCTCCCTGTAGGTCAATGTGATCTTTGACAACCTCAAAAAGCTCTATACCCGCATGATTGTCTGACAATAAGAAGCGATTTACTTCATCATGAGATACTTCCATCACCGCCGATGCCTTCACACAACCGCGCGGCGGCCGCTACTTCCCGTAGGGCTACTCATCAAATAAGCAATATATTTTTCTATGTCCATCGTTTTAGCTTTTCCCTATAGGGCTTCCGCACCAAATTTCGCAGATTAGCTATACAAGCGATAAACGCAGTTTTTGAATTTGATCTTTAACAGTGACAAAAATTAAAATCTTCCTTTATGAGCCAGAAAAGGCAAATCTCTTATTTTGGTGCGGAAAC
>JBBSNI010000157.1:0-11490 GCA_038232695.1 Cytophagales bacterium | reverse complement strand
GGAGGTACTGGCAATATCCATGATCTTTTTCCAGGCACCCATTGGGGCTTTGGCAAGCAAGCCCTTAGTAACTTTATCCAATCCCAACCGTTCC
The DNA here is from genome assembly GCA_038232695.1 of Cytophagales bacterium. Taxonomy (GTDB): domain Bacteria; phylum Bacteroidota; class Bacteroidia; order Cytophagales; family Cyclobacteriaceae; genus JAJNNC01. Next base: position 11,396 of record JBBSNI010000157.1, on the reverse strand, counting down.
AGCGCGCCCTGCAACACGCCCGCCGCTGCCGGTATCATCTCTTTGTCTTTGTCTGACATGATCAGCGACAAGGGTGTAACGCCTTCATCTGCTGCCTGCTCTTGCAGCGTCTGTACATAACTGTTAGCCACGCCTTCAAGGAATGGGGAGGCTCCCCCTGTCAGAACAGCTTTACCCACCGAGGCACCCAGGTCCAGCAAAGTGCCCGCTACAGCCGCTGCAATCTTTTCCGGCGAGCCTTCCTGAAACGAAGTGATGATGCCCGCGGTAGGCTTCTGCCGCAAGGCTGTCTCATCCAACACCGACAAGGCTTCCATATCTTCCACCAACCGGAGTGCCTTCTGCCCCCTGGTATTCAAGCCCATCTTTTCATATAAGGGATCGAGCTTTTCTACCATGCGATTCAGAAACAGGTTAGCCCGTGAAGGCAGGGCTTTGGTGTCTTCCCAAATATTTGTGAAACGCTGCTGCAAATCCTCTGTAATAGAAAATTCTTTCTCAGGAGCAGGCGGTTGGGGCTTAGACGGGGCTGTGGAGCCATCGATAGAGGTGGCTTGCCCTACCTGCCCACCATCGGGCGAAGGCTGCAAAGTATCCGCGCCCATAGCCGGTGAAGGTATGCCAGACAGAATGCCGTTTTTTTTTTCGGCAGGCGGAGCCAGAGGCGTAGGGTTCAGGCTTTCAGGGCGTTCATCTCCTGACTGCCCTGCCCCTGCCCCCGGCTCCCCATTCTGTGGGATGGTTGGTCCAAGCCCTTTCAGAAAGCTTGGCGCGTTGTACTTCTGGTAGATATAATTCTGAAACTTCTGGGGGTCAGCATCGGGCTTATGGGCTTCACGCAGCATCTCTACTGCCTGGTGAAACTTGTCGGCCTGGGAAAAATACCTGGACACCTTGTCTTTGTCAGCAAAACGTTCCGGGTCCAGGTCTTGAATAAGCCCGACAAGCTCGTCGGGTAAGGTCTGTTGGGGAGGCGAAGCAGTGGCAGTTTCCATTTACTTAAAATTATCAAAGTCAGCAAAGGGTTTGTTAGCGTCAGCAGCAGGCTTTTCAAAGTCAGCGAAGGCATCTTTAGCCCGCTGCCCCCTGGCTTTTTCCTTCATGCTTGTTTCGTACTCTGTCAACTGGTTGACGTAGCCTGTCGGCGGCAGGGCATACTTAGCTCCCTGGGATTTATTCAGTAGTTGCAACAAAGCAGACATCGAACTTTTCTTGTCTGCCTCTGATGAAAGCGGCAGGCGCAACAGCTTGTTGCCGTTGCCATCGTCAGTTACGGTGACCCCTGAAATCTGCATCGCCTGCCCTACTATGTCGCTGCCCGTCTGCACGGTCAGATTGATGAAGCTCGGACCGGAGAAGTCAGGCGTAGTGCCCTGGTAAGCAGCCCCCACAATACCTTTCTCTTTGTCTACCACTAAGTTTAACAAGTCACGCTTATAAGGTTGCATGTAACCTACGATAGGAGCCAGCACGTTAGGCACCATTGTCTTTAGGCTTTCTTCCAGGTCGTCGCCGTACTTCTTGTCTTTGCCTGCGGCGGCATCTTTGTCTTCCGGAGTGTTGCCATAGCTTACCAGTTCATTGCGGCTTTCCTGCTGCTGGTAGGCATCAAGCATCGCATTGGTACGCTGGTAGATATAGTCTTTGGTTTCTTTGGTGTCGTCGTACTTAATTTCAGAGTTATAGATTTCCAGCACTTTCTGGTGGTCCTTAAAATCATAGGCGTTGGGGTTGCGCCCATTCTCTTCGGCAAAGCGTTGCTCTGCCAGGTCATAGCGGAAGCGTTCGGCGATGTTGTCGTTGCTGTCCAGCACATGCTGGATAAGCTCAGGGGCTATCTCGCCGTTTTTGTCCACGGCAAAACGCATCTTGCTGCCCTTCATGCGGGCATAGACTTTGCCGTTCAACTCAAAGACCCCCCCCGTCCCTTCCGTACTGATCTGGTTTTTGATGTCGGCGGTAATACCCTGCATAATCTTATTGGCATCATAAGCCCTGGGCGTAGCGGCTACTTGCGCTACCTGCCGGGAATCCAGGTTCTTTAAGTCCCCCTCCAGCACCAGTCCGTTGATATAAGTAGTGAAGAACTCCTGGTCCATGATCTTGCTCTGCTGCACATTCTTGATCTGCTCTTTGTAGACATCCCCGATGGCGTTGATCTTTTTGTTCTCTACTTCGAGTTCGCCCATCTTCTGTATGTACTTGGGCGATGAGGCTAACTGATAAGCATCTGCCCCGGTGGCTTGTATCTCTTGGGCAAACTCTTCCATGTACGCATTCACTTTGGGCTGGAACTGATCGGCGAGCGGCTGCCAGGTTTCAAAGTCCATGTTGTCCATGATCTCGTAGACCGCTTTGTTTTTGGCCTGTATGCGCTCGTAGCGTTTCTGCTCGGCAAGTCGCTGCTTTTCATCGTACAACTGCCTGCGCCCGGCGATTAAGTCGCTTGGGTTCTGTGTGTCAAAGGGGGCGACAAAGTTAGATACTCTTTGCTCTGGCATGAGGCGTTTTTTTTACCAAGTTTAACAAATGTTTTTCTTCGCCTGTCAACATAAAAACAGTGTATGCTAATTTGATCTCTTCAAGATGTTCAGCACAGGCGCCTATGCCCCGAATATCCATATCAGGGCTAAATCGGTAGCTGGCTTGTTGATTACACTTGATGCACTTCACTAATAAATTCTCTGCCCTGCGGCAAGTTTTGCTTTAGGGCTTTTCAACCTGGGGTCATGGTAGACAGGGTTGGACAATCCGGGAGATTCAGCCAGCACCTGGTTGGCGTTGAAGGCGGCTGCCGGATTGTTAGACATTCCGGGCGCCCCTATGCCGGGCGCCCCCAGGCTGAGCAACCCTCCCATCTTATCGCCTGCAAACAGGGTTTCGTCGGGAAGGATATTCACCAGCCCACGCGCTGCGTTGTAGGCTGCGCCGGTATAGTTAGCATCTTTGCTTTGCTCTAAGTCCAGTACCTGATTTTCAAAGATTTCCCTGTTGCGCGTCTGTTCATTGCCCGCTATAGACAATAGCTGGTTTAGCTGCTGCTTGTTGCGGTCTGACACTTCGACGTTACGGGCGGCAAGCCGCTGCACGGCAGCCCCGCGCTGCGCTCCTACATTGGCAAGTCCTGACAACACATCTGAGGCGTTGCCTGAACTTCTTTTCAAGGTGGCTACACTGTCGGCAGCCCCCTGGTCTATCAGGGCTTGCTCCTGCACGGCAGAAGGCGAATACGTAGCATTAGCCTGCACACGGGTGCGGGCTAATGCTTCCTGCAAGGCAGGGGAGAGCTTGGCGGGTCCCTGCTTTTGCAAACGTCTGATCTCTGAGGCCTGGCTTCTGCCCTGCACATACGAAGTGATGGCAGGCACGGCGGCAGACAGGATCATCGCGGCGGCGGCAATAGGCATAGCTTTACTCCTTTTTAAGTTCTTCTTCTGCCTTCTGCTGGTTTTCTTCTTCCTGCTTCTGGTTCTCACTCTTACCCTTAGCCGTTGGCGTGTTCTCCGTAGAAGCCCCTGCCCCTGCGGTCTGTTGGGCTACCTGTTCGGAGATCTCCGTGCTGTCCTGGAAGTCAGGCAGATCATCGGGGTGCAGGAACGTCAGCTTGCCGTCTTTCTCCTTCTTGTAGGGCACCACAGCCCGCGAAGACTTGGTGTAAGACTTGGCGCGCCAGGCCCCGGCAATGTCAGCGGGGACGGCAGGGTCAGCGGCCGAGGCGGTGCCATCGTAGCCCTTGGGCATGTTTTTCATGTTGGTGGTTTTTCCTTTGCTCATGGTTGTAAAGTTTAATGGATTGAAAAATTTAGTCGGAATATTCTTCTGTCTGAAAGACCAGATGCAAACTGTGCAGAGCGGCCCGTTCGGATTTGTCTGTCTCCAAACTCACCTGTAGCCACCGGCCTGTTAGCTCATCAGCCTGCCTTAAATTTACGTTGTTTTGTGATGCCGTCAAATTATTCTGTATTTCACAGAGTACCGGCATATAGTATACCCCTTCTATCAGGGCAATATCGCCTGATGGAATAAAGCTTTCCTGCGCTTTGCTGGTGAGCAGGTCTATTACTTTAGCATCGAAGACTTTGCCTTCTGCCAAACTATCTGCCCTGATGTGCAGGTTCAAAAACCTTTTGTCTTTGTCCGGGGCTGGCGCCATGACAAGTCTGATAACCCGCTTTTGATAGCTGCCATAAAAAAACAGATACCCCCCCCTGTTATGCACATAGCCCTTGCCACCAAGGAACGTATAGAGTTCTGTGCCTACCGTGCCTGAGCGTTCCGGCACCACCCCTACGCTGTTCTGCCAGCCATAGTAACATTCCCACCGCTCCGAAGGAATATGAAAGGCGATGGTTTCTTCCATCACGGTCGTTCCTATACGCGGGAAGGTCAGCAGGTACTGCTTCTTTTTAGCGTCTATGCTGCCGATCACGCGCACACTATCGTACTTTCTTGCTTTGCCCTGGAAATGCTCACGCAGCTTGTACTCCGAGATGGGGTAGATGCCTGCCTGCGTATAGCGGCATACCGCCCCGTTCAGGCTGTCAAAGAAGAATACCTGCCCCTGGTACTGGCAAACGCTCTCCGGATGCAGCGTCCCATAGCCCCCCTGCAATTCGCGCTCGTCGCCAATGACTGAGACAGTTTTAGCCAGGATCGCATCTTCGCCCTGGCGGATAAATCCCTCGCCGATATACAAGCTGCTTACCGCCCGCTCATGGATGGCAAGCAGTACCTGCCCTGCGACAATAAGTTTTCTGATCGGGCTGCGGTCTATGCCTAAGCTCTCCCGGTTCAAAGAACTGATCTCTGAAAGCCCGTTGATCAGGGTGCCTTCAATATAGGGGTCGGTGAAGGTGACGGCGGTAGGCTCATGCACCTCCCTTTCAAAGGGTATCTTCACCACAGGGCGTCCCAGGCTCGAAGCGATCTGCGTATAGTCCAAGGCATAGCCTGCTGCCTGCACAAAGTCATAAGAGAACACCGGCTTGAACTCTGTACCCTTGAACACCTGGTACCATTTGCCCCGGTCTACTTCAAGGCCTGTCAGTGACTGCTGCACCTTGACTTCTGTGGTGGTAGGATGGGAATCAAAAACAATGGTAGGCGCGTATATGACAGGCCCGGCAGTTTCTGCTACAGTGTATGCCAGGTCAGGGTCACTCTGACGGTCTTTCTCTTTGGGCAAAAACTTGAACATCAACCGCTGATCAAAGATGAGGCCCAGGCGGTAGGCGTCAGCCTTGATCTGTGTGTTGATGTTGATCCTTCCGGCAGAAACGGCAAAGGTAGGCCCGGTATCATAGAACACTTCCTCATCCTGGCTGTTGCGCTTATAGACCTCTATCAATAGCGATTGCTGCGTCACGGCAGACCAGTTGCCGATGCCAAAATCATCGACGACGATCCAGTCGCCAACCACTTCCAGGATAGGCTCTGTCCTTGTTACCCCTGCCACAGGGTCTAATATCCTTACCGACATATCCGTTGTGGCGACCAGGGCAGCGTTAAAGGGCAGTTGCAAATACACATACCTGTAGGTGGTACGCGTGGCGGGCTTTGCTGTCCTGAACAGCTTTCCCTGCAAAGCCGTCACACCGGCAGGCACCGTAAAGCCCGCCTGCTCTGTGTTGTACTCGCCGTAGTAAAAGAAGTAGTTGGCAGAGACCTGCATGTATACCGCGTCAGTCTTGTTGCGCGTGATGCATAGCCTGGCATACGCTGCCCAGGCAGGGGCTGCCATGTTGATAGCCACCTGTATGCGCTCGTCGCTGATGCCTGAAAAGCCAGCAGTCCCCGGCGTCTTCCGGGGTACGGCAATGGTATGGCTTGTCACCACCCCTGTTGAGCGCATCTGTGCATCGAGCAAATACATGCCTACCGTATATACCCCGCCCGGCTTGACGACCTGCCAGGAAGAACCGAAGCCAGAGGTCTTGGTCAGCGAAAGGGATATGGTTGGACGCAAGCCTTGTATGTCCCTGCCAAAGGTCAGCCCGGCAAAGAAGTGCCTGCCCTTATAATGGGCGTGGGCTAAAGCTCTTGGGATAGGCTGAAAGGGTTTGTCTACCTCCCCTGTGGCTAATGCCGGTGCATTCTCCCGGTTGTTGAAGTCTACAGAAAGTGCGCCTGCGGCAGGGTTGCGCAAGGTCTCAAATAAACGCCACTCCCCGGTGTTGCCCTTCCGGTAGGCAAACTCTACGGCAATCACATGACCTGCTGCCTGTGAGAGCAGCGTGAAATTCAAGCGGTAGCCGTTCTGATTATACTGCTCGTCATAAATGGCGTCGGCAGGCATCAGGTCAGAGTAGGGGGCAAAGACGCTGTGAGAAAAGTCCTCATAGATATAGCGGTAGCTGAACTGCCAGGAGTAAGCCCCTACTAAATTGCGGGAGAAGCCGGTGGCAATACGGGTGACAGTGAGAGGATAGGCAGGCGGCAGGCGGCAGAGTGCTACAGTTTCTGCTGACAGGTTGCTTACGTTCTGCTTTAAGGAGATCATGCGCGGTTCATCGTCAGAGCCTGAACTGCACCAGGTCAGAAAGTCGCCGGCCAGCGAACAGGCTGTGATGTTCTCCGTATTTTTGAAGTTCAGCCCTGCCCATTGCAGCACCTTGCTCCAGCGATTTAGTTGCAGTTCATACAGGTAGATGCCATGAGCAGCAGAAGAATTATACATGAACATCACCATCCGGGATCTGTCAGAGGCAACGCCTACGCAAGCGTTGCTTCCTACAGGCAGCAGGCTTTCCAGAGCGGTGACCTTCTCATTGCCTATAGCGGTTTCTACCAAACCCTTCTGCGTAGCTGACAGGCTGCGCGTATTGTACAGGTAGCGCGCATCGGTTTTTTCCAAGGCCTGCTCGGCATCGTCTAAGTTCAGGGCTTGCGGCAGATATTTTTCTATATAGGGCATATTTGAATGGACGGGTCACGACACGTCCCTACGTTTATTTCCAGGAATTATAGCCAGCAGCCAGGGCATCCATGACGCCTTTAATAGTCAACGGGCTGAAACGGTCTCGCACTTTCTGGTATTCATTGTCATAAAGCCTCTTGGCTTCCTGCTTCTCATAGCCTGAAAAGCGCATCCCATGTAGCTTTCGCTGCCAATGTATGTAAGCCCGTACCATGCCTGCGGCATACTCATGCACTAATATCCCCCCCTTATTTTTTTCATCGTTAGACAGGTATTCCATCATCACCCTGTTACCCCGGATCATCTCGGTAGGATTAAAAGCGATCACACCCCTGTCGTAGTCACAGCGAAAGTAACCCGGCTCACTGCCATAGTAACGATTGCTTCCGCTGACCCGCTGCCTGTAGCCTGACAAGCGGTCCGATACCCTTAGCTTTCCTGAGAAGGCTACCGCTGCCGGAAACACCGGACCCGCATAGCCCGAGGCCTCTGCATAGCTGCGCTCTGCGACACCGCCCTGAGCGTAGTTCCCCCCAATGGCGCTGCCGCGTGGCTTAGGGTAACCTTCTTGCAGGGCTACCTGGGAAGAATGGATAAAGGTCTTTTTCATGCCCGCCTCTTCTACGTAGACGCTCACCCAATCTACAAAGTCTTCGGGCACTTCGGCTTCCAGGGCCTGGTTGAGTTCCAAATCGTGGATTTTGACTCTGTGACCCTGGTCTAAGTAGAACTCGCGGTAGCCCCAATAGCTATAATGGATGAACTGTTCGAGCCGGGAGTCGTCTTCGCCTATGTCCATCAGGCAGGTTTTGGCAAGGTATAATAGGGTGCGCATAGTAATTGAATTTTGAGTTTTGCCTGGTTTTATCTATCCACTGCTCGATGTCTTCCGGCTTGTCTCCCACATGGATGCGGGCTTCCTCAACCATTTGTTGAGACAATATTTGAATAAGTCCTGCCAAGCATTCTATAAGATCAACTTTATTATCGAAATCCGTTTCTATTTCTACCTCCTTGCCAGGTTTTAGCCTTATGTTGATGATATGTTGTTTCTGTTTACGCATTGACATCCTGTTCATTGGAAGTGACATCTTCGGGCAGCATAGGCACGTCCTCGGATTTAAGTATCTGCAATATCTTATGCTGCATCTGTTCGGTCACGGGCAGCAGATCATCCATGCCGATAGGCTCCGGAAGGGCAACCACAAGCTCTACAAAGACTTTGCTGTCCTGCTTGTCGGCGTCGGCGCGGTCAAAGTACAGACGCCTGCCCTGCACAAAATAGCTCTGCAAGCCTGTGACATAAGAACATTCCAGCCCCAGGCTCACGTGTGGGTTGTTGCGGCGCATCATAGGCTCGTCACGTTTGCCATCCAGCCATACGCCCTGTATGCCTTTCTGGTAGGGCAGTCCCAGGTAGAAGGCAGGCAGCACGACGTACTTACCCTGCCGGTCTTTCTCTATCTTCAAGTCTTCATAGACTGCCGTGAACATGCCGGGCAGCAGCCTATCCCCTTCCTTGTAGTTTTCATAGTACTCCAACTGCAAGAGTTGCGGCAGGATGAGCTTGATGCGCTCTGCAATCACCCGTTCATCCAGGCGCGTATCATCGCCGGGAAGCCCGCCACCGTGCATGGCGCGCATGTGCATTTCAGTGAGTTTTCTAAGAGTTGCCATAGCCAAATCTACTTAAAATATATTTCTATCAATCCAAAATTTTTACTCTCTCTTTTGTCTTGTCTTCCTGTCTGCTGCCTGCGCTTCTTCTACCTGGCTGTACTGCACCAGCTGCTCGTCGCGGACGCTGATGCCTAAAAGCTTTAACGTCCTGTTGATGAGCAAGGGCAGCGCCTGCTCGTTCCACTGCAAGTCTGTGCTATTGTTATCATTATATATTTGCTGGCTTCCCTGCCTGTCATAGGCCCATTTGGGAAATGTGGGGGTGACGAACCTATAGGCATATACTTCAGGGAAAGCCCCTTCCGGGACAACTTCTATCTTGCCGCCTTGCAGGTGGCGGTAGGCAGGGTATTCTTTGGTTGGAGAGGAGATCGTGCTTTTCAGCTTGAAGCTCCATTGATGCGTCGGCACTTTCTCTATGCGCGTCCCAGTGGCGGTAAGCAGCGCATCAATGGTATATAGCTCGGCAGGAAAGGCTTTGAGCGTTGCATCATAGGTGAGCTTGCTGGTCTGCATGAAAGGGCGCAGCAGCATCTCGGTCTGTTCATCCTTTGGGAAGGCTTGTAGAAGCTCATTGAAATACTGTAACTGAGCTATGTGCAAGGCGTTATCTATCTTCTCCGGGGAACGCCATCCGGTCTGAAACTTACCATCCAAAGCCCGGATGATCTCATGGACATAGCCTATCTTTTTCATCATCAAAATTATTTACGGAGTGGGCGGGGGTGGGGTCGCCCCTTTGCGTTCAGTGAGTAACCATTGATACAGGTTGGGGGTATAGAGCGAGTTGTCTGTCCTGAACAGGTCTTCCCATACTTTGTGTGGGTTGGTACGATCATCGTCTATCACTGTCCAGATTACCTCTCCCCTGGGGCTGCGGGAAAGTAGATCATTGACCGTCATTTCCTCCCCCTCAAAGGCTACGATCTGGTCTCGGCGGTGGTGTATGGCCCACATATCCACCAGGTTCTCGGCCATCCAGGAGGTGTCCAGGGCGAAGTTAAAGCTTCCCCATCCTCCCCCGGAACAAACAGCGGCAAGTTTATTTGGATTGTTCTTGGTACGGTTGGTCGTATAGTGCCAGACAGCGTAGCCGCCGATGCTAAAGCCTGCCAGGTAGAGCCTGCTCTGGTCTATCTTGTAGGCAGACTTTACGTGTTGTATGCACTTATGCAGGAAATCATTTTTGATCCAGTTCTGGTCTCCCTCCCAGAGTTGGGGCGTAATGACGACGAATCGTTCTACCCTGCCGCCAACGTAGAAGTCCATCTCCGCTCCCAGGCGCAGGTTACGCGCCAAGCCCACCTGCGCTACACGCGAGATAGCAGAGCCATCGGCAGGGCCTTGCTCGCCGGTGCCATGCAGAAAGATCAGACAGGGGAAGTTGCCGCCTTCCTGGTAGCCTTTGGGCAGATACTCCTGCATATGTACATAGTCTGTGGTAGAGCCTGGCATCAAGAACTTGTCATAGCGCAGGGAGGAATCGCTGAGTTGCCCGCCAGGGTCTACAGGGTCCGTACCGCCAGGCTCTAACTTGTAGGTGCCTGTCCCCCCCTGAAACTCTATCATATTTTTCTTCACTTTGGCAACCCCGTAGTTATACTGCCCTGGCGTCACGCCTGCGATATGGATTTTGTAGATGCCGTAGTTGCCTACCTTTTTTACCTCAAACTGGTAGTTGCTGTGCAAGCCCTGGTCTACGGCAAAGACATACACATGGTCTTTGAACTGTATGGTAGCCGTGTTACCGGTAATATTTTTTAACAGGTTGGAGCTTTCTGCCGGTACGGTCTGCCCATTGGAAAGGGTCAGCAGCAGATTGACAAACAGGTTTTCGTTTTGCAGGGTGACCGGGGTGATTTCTATCCTGTCGCTATACCGGGCAGAAATGTATTCCTCCTTAGTGAGAGGATCAACGGCCATGATTTTGCGGCTTACTTCCCCTTGACGGTTTGTTGCCCCTTTGAATGGGTTGTTATGATAGTTAAAATCATACCCGTTGATTAGCCAATCATCTTTGATCTTCACGTTGGCCTGTTCAGGGTACACCTGGTAGATAGCCAGCTTACTTCTTTTAGAAGGGTCGGGGTTGGCTGAGCCTGACACATAGGTGTTTGTCGTGCCCTGCCTGGCAGGGATTTGTTGCAGATGGAAGGGTATCCACACCTTGTTGGTCAGGCGTACTGGGTCAATTTTGTCTATGCACAGGGTCAAAAGGTTGCCATCGGGCTCCCTGGTGGTAATTACAGAGCGTATGCTTTTGTTGGAACGGTGGCGAAATATAGATTTTTTTACCGTATCTGTACGAATAACTCCTTGTGCATCTTTCCATTTAGCGGTCGTATTTAAATCGTTTTCGCCGCGATAGCCTTTGGTCAGGTCAGTGCTTTGATACACCGTAGACCAATCGAATTCATCATCCACATACTGGCTGATAAGCGATGACTGGTCTAAGCTTATCGCAGGGTCATAGAGTTGGTTATAGAAGTCTATGTTGTTGACCAGGTTCATAGGTCTTTTCGGCCCGCCGTGCGCGGCGTATTTGTCAGGACGGTCTGCTACAACTTTTTTGGACGCTGTGCCTATATCATTTGCTTGTTTTACATTGTAACTCACATACTCTCCACTGTCTTCAATGCGCTGCGTAGACAGCCCGCCCCCTTTGAGCCATCCTAAATTGTGGTTGCCGTAGTGGTCTACATAGCCACCTGTACCTCCCACCAGCAGCCATCCATCGTCCCCTCTTTTAGAGAGGGCCCCTGCCTGGTTAAAGGAGCCATGGATGCCTGTAGAAAACCCT
>JBBSNI010000156.1:0-11530 GCA_038232695.1 Cytophagales bacterium | reverse complement strand
TGGTCAGAGAGCGGCTTTGGGGTAAACAACAATTTTTAACCTCCCTGCCCGAAGCAGAGGTTGATTATTTAAACCAACCCTTGATACAGCATTTATGCGCTATGATGACCAGGGCCGCGTAAGGCTAAAGTCGAGCTAAGGCTAAAGTCGAGCTAAAGACTACTTCTTTATTAAAATATCTTTACAAAGATTCTATTAACAGTGTGACCCAAAGTTTACAAGTCAATTGGTTGACAGGGGACTCCATTGAATTCAAGCTATTGGCCGAGAATGGATTATGTGATTACGAATTCCAGGGCATTGCTGTAAACGAATATCCATACATGGACCCTGAAATAGATGAAGATGAAAATAGTGTCTCCTATCCTGCCATAGCATATCAAGTAATAGATGGAGGACAATTATTGAGTATCCGAATAGAAATGAATAAGAAGAAATTAGCCCGGATTAGCTACACCTATTCTGATCCCAGGGATGAATGTGATCCAGAATCTGATGCTATAATGCGGATTACGCCTACCAATACAGGCGAGCATTGACGTAGTAATACACAAACGGCAAAAACAATCAGCAAAGACTTAAAACAAAAAACCCTTCAAATCATACGATTCAAAGGGCTTCACTGGCTTTTAGTATCTTCTGAGTCGGGGTGACTGGATTCGAACCAGCGACCCCTTGCACCCCATGCAAGTACGCTACCAGACTGCGCCACACCCCGATAAAGAAAGATTCCTGAGCATGGAACTTCCTATATGGAATTATCCGATTCAGAAGGGCAAAGGTAATTTTTTTGCTGCCATTTTTCAAGAAATTATCGCAAAGATTGTGATCAATACCTAAACGGCAAACACTCCCTTCCTACTGGCGTTGATAGATATATGTCTTTTTTTCAACTGCTCATCTGTTTCAACCATGAAAAAGTCAAAAAAAACCACCCGCCCTGCCGAACTCCTCATGGCTACTTTTGCCAACCGCGGTAAGGCAGAAGCCATTGTCAATGTGCTGCATTCTTTAGGCTACCGCGAAGAAGAAATCATGCTGCTCATGTCTGACCATGTGCGGCAGCAACACTTTCCGGGCGAACGCGGTGACGTCCGGCAGAGCCCTGCGCAAACAAAAGCAGAGGACGAGTATCGCGGACATAAGGTCATAGAAGGTACCGGCGTAGGGTCTACCATAGGGGGCACGGTAGGGGCTATCGTAGGTGCTATCACCGCTATTGGCAGTACACTGGTGGTGCCGGGGCTGGGCTTGCTAGTGGCAGGACCTGTGGCCGGTGCGCTGGCAGGCGCTGGAGCGGGAGGCATTGGTGGGGGCATCATCGGCTCGCTGGTCGGTGCCGGTGTGCCCGAAGAGAAGGCTTCTCATTATCACCAGGTGATGCAGGAAGGAGGTATTATCCTGGGTGTGCATCCGCACAACAAGGAAGACGCTGCTTTTATCCGTAATAAGCTTGACGCGATGGAAGCGCCTGCCCAATCGGTTACCCGCGAAGACATTGCCCTGAGAGCCTACACCATGTACCAGGCAGGCAGCGAAGATGCGGAAGCCAACTGGTACCAGGCGGAAAAAGATTTGCTCGAGCAGCAAGGCGAACGTCCGGACAATGATAACTGATAGCAGAAGAACTTTCTTTCATCTGCTCATCACGACCCCTGCCCGCTATGGTAGGCAGTAGCATCGCGCCGGATGAATCCTCCGCAGCAGCGCTGCAATGGGCTACCTGCGAGCTTTGTTTCGCCAGCGATGTGCCGTATCCTAACCCGCTCTATGCTATAGATTTTTATGCGGAAATGATCTCTCCTGCCGGGGAAACAATAAAAGTCAATGGGTTCTGGGATGGTAGCCAGGACTGGAAGATCAGGTTCATGCCCGACCAGACGGGACTGTGGTCTTACAGGACTTTCTGTTCGGACACCACCAATACAGGGTTGCATGACAAAGCAGGAACCTTCCGTTGCGAAGCAAACCCCGGTACCCTGGACCTGTACCGGAGAGGTGCGATCATCCATCGCAAGGGAGATCATCACCTTAAACATGCTGATGGTACGCCCTTTCTGTGGATTGCCTGCACTGCCTGGAACGGTACGCTGAAGTCTACCGGTCAAGAGTGGGACACTTACCTGGATCACCGCGCCAGGCATCATTACAGCGTGATCCAACTGGTGGCTACGCCGTGGCGGGGGTGCGATGTTGACAGCCAGCTTCAGGTAGCCTACACCGGCACCCATAGCATACAGATCAATCCTGCTTTTTTCCGGCATGTAGACCGGAAGATAGACCTTATCAATGCCTATGGGCTGGTGGCTGCCCCGGTGCTGCTCTGGGCGATGCCTTTCGGCAAAGGAAGATACCTGAGCCCCGGACACCACCTGCCCCGCCAGGCAGCGATCCGCCTGGCGCGTTATATGGTAGCCCGCTATGGGGGGCATCATGTCGTCTGGATATTAGGCGGCGATGGCTATTATACGGGGGTGAACGAGCGGCGGTGGAAAGACATCGGAAGAAAAGTATTTGGCGGACAAACTGCCGGGACAAATAGCCGCGCAGTGGTCGCTATGCATCCGATGGGCCGGTCGTGGATTGGGGATGCTTATGCGCATGAAGACTGGTTAGACCTTATTGGGTATCAGTCGGGGCACAGCCACCAGGCAGCATCTGTGAAGTTTATCACACAAGGGCCGCCTGCCCGGCGTTGGCCTCATTTGCCTGCGCGGCCTATGTTGAATATGGAGCCTTGTTATGAAGAGATTTATCACAAAGTAGATGCTGCGCAGGTACGAAAAGCTTCTTACTGGAGTTTGCTGGCTACCCCTGTATCGGGTATTACTTATGGGGCTAACGGCATTTGGCCCTGGATACGGAAAGGAGAAAGAATCCTGAACCACGGTACACTGAGCGAGCAGGCGCCTACGCCGTGGCAGCAAAGCCTGGACTTGCCGGGAAGCCGTCAGATCGGCTACCTGTCCGCTTTTATCCGCCGGTTTCCCTGGTGGGCACTGTTTCCCGACGAGGCACTGCTGGCCGAACAACCTGGTAACCAAGCCTTTGACCAGTTTATATCTGTTGCCCGTACAAAAGATTACCGCCTCATCTTGGTGTATGTACCCGTGCCGGTAATAGTAAAGCTGTACAATCCTAAGCATTTGTCTTACCGGGTCAGGCGGTTTGATCCGGCTGCCAATAGCTGCCAAACCGTTGAGATGGATGCACAAGGCGAAATGCTGATATTTGAGCCTGTAGCTACCGATGTGGTGTTAATATTAGAAAAAAAGTAAAATTATTTTTCAGATTTTGCTACTTCTTCCTTGGTTTCCTGTTCTTCTTCCTTGGTTTCCTGTTCTTCTTCTTCAGCTTCCTGCTCCGCTTTTTTTACGGCTTGTTTGGAGAGCATGGATTCCAGCACATCGTCTTCATTGTCGCAGGGTTTGAAGGGTTTGACAATAAGGCGGCTGCTGTACTTATAGGCAAAATAATTCAGCACCCAGTTAGCAAAAGTGCCCAGCTTGTTTCTAAAGCCTACAATATAATAGATATGTACTGCCCACCAGGAGAACCAGGCAAACCAGCCGCCTGTTTTGATGTTGCCCCGCAGGTCAGCCACCGCTTTGTTTCTGCCGATAGTAGCAATCGTGCCCCTGTTATGGTAGTCGAAGGGTACGAGCGGCTGGTTCTTGATGATCCGCTTGAGATTGGCAGCTAATTGTTGCCCCTGCTGAATGGCTGCCTGCGCTACCCCGGGATGTCCGTCAGGATATTTATCGTTTTTAAGCAGCGCCACGTCGCCGATGGCAAAAACATCTTCGTACCCTTCGACGCGGCAGTATTCATCTACCGCATACATGCCTGCAACGATGCTTTCTTCGCGGATGCCGGGAATGGTCTCGCCTTGCACGCCGGCAGCCCAGATCAGCGTAGCGGCTTGCAGTTCTTCTCCACTGCTCAGGGTAACTGTTTTGCCATCGTAATGGGTGGCTTTGCTGTTGAGGATGATGTCAATGCCCATATCCTTTAAATATTCATACGCTCTTTCGCCTGCTTTTTCCGACATCTGGGGCAGCAGCCGGTCGCGGCTTTGAATGAGATAAATACGCATGTGGGCAATTTCAAGCTCGGGGAAGTCTTTAGGCAGCACATACTGCCGCATCTCAGAGAGTGTACCAGCCAGTTCTACCCCGGTAGGGCCACCGCCTACAATGACGAAGTTGAGCAGGATGTCCCGCTCCTCAGGGTCTTGCGTAATAGTTGCCTGCTCGAAGCTTTCCAGTATCTTGCTGCGCATATTGATGGCATTGCGCAGGGTTTTCAGGGGAAGTCCGTTTTCCTGGATGGTTTGGTTGCCAAAAAAGTTGGTCTTGCTGCCGGTAGCAATCACTAAGTAGTCGTAAGAGAGGTTGCCAATAGGCGTTTGCACCTTCTTCCGGGTGGTGTCTATAGAGGTTACCTTGGCCATGCGATAGTGGATGTCTTTGCCGCTTTCTACCAGGTTTCTCAAAGGATCAGCAATAGAGTCGGGCTCTATGCCTGCGGTGGCAGCCTGGTAGAGCAAAGGGATAAAGGTGTGGTAGTTGTTTCTGTCGAAAAACACCACCTGAAAAGCACCTTCGTCAATGGTTTTGATCAGGTTCATCCCGGCAAATCCGCCGCCTATGACGACCACTCTTTTCTTATCCGTATCCGGAATGCACAAACAAAATTCTTTGCTGTTCATAATCGCAATCGTTTAGCCTTCTGCCTAAGTCTTTTCTAATGATAACGCGCTGAGCCAAGCTTTGTTAATACCTTTTTATTCTTTCCCTGCCCGGGCAGTCCTGCCTGCGGGCACAAAAATATTTGTAAATAAATTTTTCTTTTGTCTGCATATATTTTTACCTTATGTAGGAAATAATTTTTTATGTACAACTTAACTTTTAGGTCATGAATCTTCAAGAAGAACTCGTCAGGGCTGACCAGAAGCGTCAGCAGACTTTTTCGCAACAAATCTCTCTGTCAGCCATAGAATCGCTGCTACAGAAAGAGGGTGAACTGGAGCAAAACACGCTTCAGCGTATGGGCTTACTGCAAAACAGGATCAGCCTGGACCAACGTAGCTGGCTTACACAATGCCAACTCAATGAGAAGTACCAGGGGGGTGTCTACTATATAAACGACATCCGCAAGGTTTGCATAGAATATCAAATGCGGATGCTGCCCAGCGCCTTGTATCGCGGGCCGGTAGATCCGCTGTTTGCCAGCAAGGTAAAGCGGTTCAGGCAGGAGTACCAGTTGGGTGAGGAAACCCTGGAAACGGAGTTCTTCATCGTAGCACCGCCCGAAACCTTCGCCCTGGAAGAAAGACAGCGCCCCATCGTCGATATAGACCCTATTCTTTTGTATAGGATCAATGGCGACTACTACAGGCTGGTACACCAGTGGGGCGCAGACCTCAACCTGTTCCGTTATGTATCAGCATGGCGCCGCCGCGACCTGCCACGCATGACCTGCCACTGGATGCTGATGACCTTTCTGTTCACCATGCTGTTCCTGGGCTTGTTTGTCAGCAGTCTGGTCAATGCAGTGATCGTAGCGACGCTGGCCTCAGGGCTGATCGGGTGGATGTACTACTCTTCGCTCTTTGACCGGCCCGACGAACTCAGGCATCAGTTTACCAAATATAACTGGAACCAGACATGGACGTACTGAAGCGGACGCTGCTCATTGCCTTTTACGTGCTCGTGGTGCTGGCAGGCATTGCAGGCTTCCTGGCGATCCGCTCTCTGCGTGGAGAAGTCAAGCCTATCGACGTCCATCACGATACGGTGAAAGTAGAGCCTGCTATCGTGAAGCAGTGAAGTTCTGTAGTTTCTTAAAAAAGGCAGGTATGATCCCCTGCCTTTTTTTGTATCTATGCTTGCTATTTGAGCATTTAGCACTACTTTGCCTGATCATTTGCTTGAACCCATGCATTTTGCCAATTACTTTCCTCTCGTCCTGACAGCACTGGCGTTCATGCTCCTGCTTGTTTTTTTTAGCGTGAGAAAAAGAGCAAAAAAACTTCCCTTGCTTATTCACCTGCTGGTCTTTGCCTTTGTGTTATCGCTGACAGGGCTGATCCCCCTGGCAGGGAACCTTTCTCTTGCCAGCTTGCCGCTTATTTTTCTGCTCGTTGTCGCCATGCTGGGGGTACTGCATACCTGGGCTTTGTACAGGTTTCAGACCTGGAGCCGCTACGATCTTTCGCTGGCGGAAACCTTGTTTACGCTGGCAACAGCCTTGCTGGGCAGTGTCGGATATACAGTTATAGCGATGGCCATACATCAGACAGCGGTTAACTCTTTCTTAACGGCGATGATCGTGCTTCCGTTTATGGCTCCTTTCCTGCTGCATAAGACGTTTGCCTTGTGGAAAGCCATTCCTACCAAGATATTTTTCATCTGGCAGTACGCAGACAGCCTGGAGGTGCCTGAAGTCATACAAAGCGATAGCATCAGGATACGGTTTCGTATCTCTAAAGACGAAGACAGCAGTTGGTCCAGGTTTACCGTACAGGCGCCTATGAACATGAGGTTCTGCGATGTGTTCCATTATTTTCTTTATGGATACAACCAGCAGCATCCCAAAGAGCCTATCCTGACCCATACTGCCAAAAGACCTTTTGGATGGTATTTTTATATAGAAACGCCCTGGTGGCAAAAGAAAGGAGCCATCAATCCTAACCTGAGTATTTACCGCAACGAGCTCAAAGACAGTGCATTGATCAACGCCCGAAGGATTTTTTTGAATGGATAGCCCGGAAGACATGTTAAAACCCCTGAACAACAGGGAAAGAAAAGCAGCGATCTACAGGTTTCTGCTGACCGGTTTCTTTACGTTGGCTTTGCTCTCTGCAACCGTACTGGTATACTATCGTATGCCTAAGCTATTTGACAGCCCCTCACGCACACAGCCCTCGACCAACCTGCCCCAACCGGATACGCTTAATTCCCAACGGGTACTTGCCATTCAGCAAAAACTACAGGCTGCCGTAAAAAGTCTGCGTACGCCTTATGTGATGCTGCTGGTAGACGCTACCCCCGGTATGCAGACCTTCCTGCCCGCTTTGTCGGAGGCAGCCCGCGAAATCAATACCATCTCTGCCAACGTGACGGCTGCCTGCTACCGCGATGCTGCGGAAGGAGCCTGGCTCTACGAAAGCAGCGCCACGAGAAACCAGGACCCTGCCTCCTGGCTGCAAAACCTGGCTACCACCGTCGTTTACGACCAAGACGAGCCGGAAGCTGTCTACTATGGCTTGCGCGAGGCTTTGCAGTCCGGCGCCCTGCCCGGGGAAGCGACCAATGTTCTCATCCTGGTGGGTGATGCGGGCAATCATGCACAGGCAGAGAAGACGAAAGTGGAACCTTCGGAAATTGTGACGCTGCTGGCAGCCAAACATTGCCATTTTGCCGCCTTCCAAGTCAGGCATCCTACCTCTAATCCTGCTCTGTTTGCCACCCAACTGAAAGAGGAGATCATGGAACCCGCTTTGCAAGCCATGTTTGCCAATAAAGACAATACAGGCATGAAAGCAGAGACAGTACCCGGAGGGAGTACCCTGTACCGGGACAAGGCTAACCAGTACCTTTTGTATGCTGTGGGCAAAAAGCAGACGTTATCCAGCGCCCTGCTTCAAAAGGAGATCACGGGTTTTGTAGAGAACGCTATCCGTGAGGCTAACCGGCAGGCGCAAAAGATACAGGATTTGCTGGAAGGAAAATTATCGGAAGATGAACCACAGGAAATACTCTCTACGCTGGCACGTTTCAATGTAAGCCTTCAGGACGTGCAATACCTGCAGGCGGCTCTTAGGGCTAAATCTGGGAAGGAACTTTCTGCCGGTTTCCTGTTTTTTAGAAAATAAAATGATACGTATGGCAATAAGCAGATGGCTTCAATGGATAAGCTTTGGTTCTCTCATGGTATGGATGGTTGCCTGTGGGGATGATGAAACGGGGGTGGTTCCTCCCAAAACAGACACCCTGGATACGGCACAGTCTTATCTCAAAGCATATACGCCCGCAGGTTCTTTCACGGCAGACCAGCTCAGGCTGGTGGCGCAGCTCTATGGGTACAGCAACTACCAGCCGCTGATTGCTTACGGGGTGGATATATACAAGATTTCCTACCAAACTACCTACCAGGATGATACCATCACGGCTTCCGGGCTGGTGACCATTCCCCAGGGTATGACAGGACAAGCCCCGCTGCTGGCAGGCTTGCATGGTACGCTTAGCCGCCACGACCAGGCGCCTTCAAATGTAGATAACCTGGACAGCAGGACCGGGCTGGAACTCTTCAGCGCCTTCGGCTTTATCACTGCCATTCCGGATTACCTGGGCTTTGGTACCTCTGAAAATATTTTGCATCCCTACTATGATTACCTGCACACCGGCCGCACGACCGTAGACATGCTGTATGCTGTGCAGGAAATGCTGGAAAAAGAAGCCATCTCCTACCGCAAGGATTTATTTATTACCGGATACTCAGAAGGCGGCTATGCGGCCATGGCTACTTTACGCTATATACAGGAAAACAACCTGGACTTTAGGGTGAAAGCCACTGCCGTCGGCGCTGGAGGGTATGACATCAGCGCCCTGATGCAAAGCATACTAAGCAACAACGAGTACCCCAGGACAGCTTACCTGGCTTATATCATACATGCTTACAACCGCACCAACGGCTGGAACCGTCCCTTGACAGATTTCTTCCAGGAGCCCTACGCCAGCCAGGTTCCTGCCCTCTTCGATGGCAGTCTGGACATTGGCAGCATCAACCAGCGACTGCCTAACAGGCTGGATGTGTTGTGCAACCCGGCTTTTGTGGCGGGCATACGTGAAGGTACGGAAGCAAAGTTTTTAGAAGCCATACAAGCCAACAGCGTCAGCGACTGGGCGCCCCGCTCGCTGGTACGGCTCTACCACGAACAGGACGATGAGATCATTCCGATTGTTAACTCAGAAGGTACCTATGAAGCAATGATCGCCCGTGGAGCGGCAGAGGTCTACTACTTTCCGTTTAACGAAGCTACTTCCCACGGCTCGGGTACGCAGGTCATGTACCAGATGGTGGCGCCCTGGTTTAGCTCTATCCGGGGGGAATAGCTTTTGGGTGATGAAAACCATTACGCTAAACTCATTGCCAGCATACCTAAAAATACTGCAACAGATAACCCATGCGCAAACTACACTTCATCGGCATACTGCTTTCTATCACCACCGCTTTTTGTCAATCGCCCCAACCGTCGCCGTCTTCCGGCAGTTACCCTGCGGGTAAGGTGCTGGAAAGTCTGAAGATGAACAGCCAGGTGATGGGCAAAGAGGTAGCCTATTCTGTGTACCTGCCGCCGGGTTATGAAACATCGCAAAGGAGCTACCCGGTGCTGTATCTGCTGCATGGCTATACGGATGATGAGACCGCCTGGGTGCAGTATGGGCAGGTAGACCATGCTGCTAACGAGGGTATTGCAACGGGAGAAGTGCCGCCCATGATCATTGTGATGCCTGACGGTGGGGTTACTTTTTTCATCGATGATTATCAGGGCAAGGCAAAGTTTGAAACCATGTTCATCCAGGAGTTTATGCCTTTTATAGAAAAGGAGTACCGCGTGAGGAAAAAGAAAGAGTTTCGCGCCGTAGCAGGGCTTTCTATGGGCGGCTATGGTGCTACGGTGCTGTCCATGCACCATCCCAGCCTGTTTGCCGCCTGCGTAGCGTTCAGCAGCGCCTATCGTACCGATGAGGAAATGGTAAACATGGGCAAAAGCTATGACAAGGTGATGGGAAAACTCTATGGGGAAAATCTAAAGGGAAAAGCCCGGCTGACCGAACACTGGCACCGGAACAGTCCGCAGTACCTGGCCAAAAACATGCCCAAAGACTCGCTGGAAAGCGTACGCTGGTACATCGACTGCGGCGACGAGGATTTTCTTTACGAAGGCAACAGCATCATGCATATTACGCTCAGAGACCGGGAGATTGAGCATGAATACCGTGTCAGAAACGGCACCCACAGTTGGGTATACTGGCGCACGGGCATCAAAGACGGACTCAGGTTTATAGGAGAAAGCTTTCGCCGGTGATGAGGTGTTACGGTGCTGATGTGTTGCTGGTAAATTCTGTCCCTTGAACATTGAGTGCGCCCCGCGCCCGGTTGAATATTGAGTGTTTAAAAATATTCAACACTCAACACTCAATATTCAATGCTCAAGTATGACAAATGGTAGTTATACCCACTTGAGTTTAACCGTACCACCTCTTAAAAATCCAGCTTTTCGGTGTCGATGCTGTCGAGCATTTCTGACATTTCCAGGATTCTTCCTTTTAACTTGACAACGCTTTCTTTGCTGATGTCATCCTGGTTGATCATGGCCGATACCTGGGCGACCAGGTCTTGGGCGATGGTTTGGGCAGAGACTACTTTTTCCTGTGTTTTTTCCATGTCGGTTGTAGGTTTGTTGTAGATAGATACAACTTCAAAGCTAAACCCAATGTTTGCAGGCTTTTTGTTGCCGGTTGCCTGCCATAGTTTTCAGGAAGTTGGAATGACCATTGGTATACTTGCCTAAATCTTATTAATTTTCGTGGCAAAATCATTTTTATGCGATGATAGTAGACAAGAGACAGGCTCAACTATTAGCCCATTGTATTGAGCAATGGCAAAAAGAGGGGCATATAGACAGCCATACGGCTGACAAACTGAAAGATTCTTACCAGGTGAAAGACACCAAGCTTACTTTCGACTGGAAGAACCTTTCCCTGATCGCTTTTTTCTTTTCTGTCCTCTGTATTCTGCTGGCCACGGTGATGTTTCTGGCCGATAAGTGGCTGGTGGCTTTTGTAGATGCGCTGGTAGATGCTTCCGATACGCTCAAAACTATCTTCTTCTCCCTGCTTTCCGGATTGCTTTATTATTGGGCGTACCGCCGCAAAAAGAACATGCCCGGCAGAGTGTACAGCAACGAGGCGTTGTTTATCCTGGGCTCGGTGAGCGTCGCCTTCGCTTTGTCTTACCTGAGTTTTGCCTTGCATATGGAAGAAGGCGACTTTCCGGTGTTCATACTGCTGGCAGCGGGCATCTTCGGCACTGTAGGTATTTATCTGCGCTCTTCCCTGACATGGTACCTGGCGCTGGGCTCACTGGCCGTTTGGTTTGGCACCGAAACGGCTTACCGCTCCGGTTGGGAATCTCACTTCCTGGGCATGAATTTTCCCTTGCGCTACCTTTTCTTCGGATGTTTGCTGCTGTTGCTCAGCTACGCCTTCAACCGCTTTGCCTATACGGGTAAGTTTGTCAGAAGTACCGCCATGACCGGGTTGCTGGCGGTGTTTATCTCGTTCTGGCTGCTCTCTATCTTCGGCAACTATGGCGACTATGATGCCTGGGCAGCCGTGGCCCAATACCGGTTTCTGTACTGGGCGATATTGCTGGCAGGGTTGAGTATCGGAGCCATTTATTATGGCTTGAAAAAAGACGATGCGCTGGTGCGGGAAGTCGGCATCGTTTTCTTGCTGCT
>JBBSNI010000155.1:0-11538 GCA_038232695.1 Cytophagales bacterium | reverse complement strand
CTTACGCGTAGCTTATCTGACAAACCAGTGGCTTCACTTACAAAAGGCTGTCCGTAACGCTGCTTAGCTAACTTGTCCTACACCCTTATCGTCAATAGAGACGAAAATTACGCCGTCTTGCCGTAGCAGGTTTTTAGCCAGGTACAAACGGGGCATCATCATATTGAGCCAGTTGCTGTGGTATTGTCCGTTTTCCTTGCTGTTTCTGCGGAACATACCATCTTTGGTCATGTAACCTTCTTCGTCTTTGTCGCCCACCCGTTTTTCGTATTCAGCTTTGGTTTCAGAAAACTTGTCGGGGTAGATAAAGGAGTCGTTGCCGGTGTTGTAAGGCGGGTCTATGTAGATCATTTTTATCTTGCCGAAGTAGCTTTTTTGCAGCACTTTCAGCACCTCCAGGTTTTCGCCTTCTATGAAAATGTTCTCCGTTTCGTCAAAATTTATCGATTCGTCTTTGGCAGGAATCAGCGTTTTTGTGGTTGGGGTTTGCAGCACTTTAAATGCATCACTTTTTCCAGCCCAATTTAGTACATAGCGTTCATTGGAGAAGTTAATATCCTCTCCAAGTGTAGCTTTCAGTTTTTCCCAATCTATTTTGCCTTCGCTAAATGCTTCCGGCAATACCTGTCGCAATACATTTATTTTTTCCTGTTCTGGTGTCAGACTTGTTCCGTCCATATATTTTATAATTCTTTTCTGTCTATCAATAAACATCTCACGGGGCTTATCTACATTTTATGCCCTATCTATCCTCACTCCCGGCTCTGCTGGCTGTCGAAGCGTACCTGCTGGTTCTCGGGGTAGCTGTTATTGCTTCTGTCTACATCCGCCATACGCATAGACGGATCAATGGTGATGTTTTTGATGGTGTTGGCCTGCCGGGGGATGACCATCAGGTACGTAGGATATACCCAGGGCCAGTCTTTGAGCGTCGTACGCGGCATCTCTGTTTCCTTTTCTTTTTCGCCCCACATGATCTGTAGCGGGATGTAGAACAGTTCCTGCCTGCCATCCTGGTACGTCACGACCACATCCAGCGGCATAGGCATCAGCCCTGCGCGCTCTAAGGTGACGTGGGTAGACCCCTTCTTATCTTCTACCGTCTTCACGCCATAGTCAATGGTGCGGGTCGTGTTGACAAAATATTCAAAGTACCAATCCAGTTCTATGCCCGATGTTTTTTCCATCACTCTTTTGAAGGTGGAAGCGTTGGGGTGCTTGAATTTCCACTGGTTGAAATAGTTTCGCATCCCCCGGTCAAAGGTCTCCTGCCCGATGATGTAGCTAAGCTGGCTGAGGAATACGGCACCTTTGGCATAAGAAGCCAGTCCGTAGGCACGGTTGGTGTTAAAATGATCGGCATGGGTAGTGAGCGGCTCTTCCATCCCTGACTCTACCAGCGAGAAGTAGCCGCCATAGGAGCTGGCGTGTACGTTGGGGTCTTTGCTGCCCATCAGATGCGCCATGGTGCGGTTAGAGGCATAGCTGGTAAACCCTTCGTCCATCCAGGCATACAGGCTCTCGTTGGTCGCCAGCACACCCTGATACCAGCTATGGATCATCTCATGCACGGTAACCCCTATCAGGCTGGGCAGGTTGCGGTGCCCGGTAATCAAAGTAGCCATCGGGTATTCCATCCCGCCGTCGCCACCCTGGACGACCGAATATTTTGCGTAAGGATATTTGCCAAAAGTCTTGTTCATGTACTGAAAAGCCTTGACAGTATACTCCGGCAGTTTTTTCCAGTTCTCCGCCAGCGTGTCGGTCTGATAAAAGAAGTGCACTTCCGGCCCGCCGGGCACTTGCACCTTCGTATGAGTATAATCAGGGTCTGCGGCCCACATAAAATCATGAACATTCTCTGCCTTAAAGCGATACGTGATCGTACCGCCCTGCGCCCGGCTCACCTTTTGCCCGGATGCCTGGTATCCATGCCCGATCTGCTGCGGGTTTTGCAGGATGCCGGTAGCAGCTATGGTATAAGACGAATCAATGGTAATATTGACGTCGTAATTGCCCCATACGCCATAAAACTCACGTCCGATATAAGGGTCGGCGTGCCAACCTTCTACATCATATTCTGCCAGCTTGGGATACCACTGCGCCATAGAGTAGGCAATGCCCTCTTCGTTATCGCGCCCGGAGCGGCGTATCTGCAAAGGGACTTGCCCGGTAAAGTTCATCTCAAAGACCGTTTTACCACCCGGCAGGATGGGCTGAGCAAGCGGCACTTCCAGAATGGTACCGGCTATCTCATAGTTCAAAGGCTTGCCGCCTTGTTTTAATGAGGCAATACGCAGGTATCCTATACCTTTTTCATCCAAGTAAAAGATACGGTCACGGACCCGCCCGTCGGCGTCGGCAATGGTGCGGGAGCGAACGTCCATCATGCTGCCCGGCTGGAAGGCGTTGAAGTACAGATGGTAAAATACCCGGTCGAGCGTGTCGGGTGAGTTGTTGTAGTAAGTGAGTTTTTGTTTGCCTGTAAACTGGTGCGTTTGCACGTTCATGTCAATATCCATGACATAGGCTACCCGCTGCTGCCAGTAGCCTGCCTGGGCAAAAGCGCATTGGTAGAATGCCAGTGTCACAAAGCATACAGTAAAAAGCAATGCATTAATTTTCATCGTTGATCTTTAAAAAAGTGGCTGTTTACGAATATCGGAGATTACACCTTTCTTTCAATAGTATATCGAAGCAAAAGCAGCAGGGATTGTTTGTAGGCAGAATCTTTAAAAGTACAGAGGATGCTTTTGGCTTCCTCGTGGTATTGCTGCATGGCCCGGGTAGCGTAGGTGATGCCGCCTGACTTTTTTACAAAATCAATGACTTCGTTCACCTTGCGCGGTTTTTCGCTCTGGTTTTTGATCATGTAAATGATACGGCGTTTGTCCCGCCAGGAAGCTTGTTGCAGCGCGTAAATCAGTGGCAGGGTCATTTTTTTTTCTTTGATGTCGATGCCTACCGGCTTGCCGATCTCTGCGTTGCCGTAATCAAACAGGTCGTCTTTGATCTGAAAGGCAATGCCTACCTTTTCTCCGAATAGCTGCATTTTCTTGATAGTTTCCGGGTCAGCACCCGCCGAACAGGCCCCTACGGCACAGCACGAACTGATCAGCGAGGCGGTCTTCTGCCGGATGATGTCAAAATAGACGGCTTCGGTAATGTCCAGACTGCGGGCTTTTTCTATTTGTAACAACTCTCCTTCGCTCATCTCACGCACAGCCTGGGATACGATCCTGAGCAGGTCATAATCGCCGTGGTCTACGGAGAGCAGCAGCCCCCGCGACAAGAGGTAGTCGCCTACCAGTACGGCTACTTTGTTTTTCCACAATGCGTTGATAGAAAAGAAACCCCGGCGGTAGTTAGAAGCGTCTACCACGTCGTCGTGTACCAGCGTAGCCGTATGCAGCAGTTCTATGAGAGCCGCGCCGCGGTAGGTCGCTTCCGTAATTTCGCCAGTCACGCCAGCCGTCAGGAATACAAACATGGGGCGTAGCTGTTTGCCCTTGCGCTTGACGATGAAGCCCATGATCTTATCCAGCAGCAGCACCCTGCTTTTCATAAACTCGCGGAATTTTTTTTCAAAATTCCCCATTTCTACTTTGATCGGTGCCTGAATGTCTTCGGTCATGTGGTTTGTGGGCTGCAACAGTACAATATTACCATCTCATCGTCCTAATCCAAAATGGCTAACGTTATTTAGCAGGGTTTTGGTCACTAATTTTCATAATTGTATGGATATATCGCTGAACACTTTGCCCGTCAAACTGCTTATTTAATAGATGGACTTACTTAAAATCCTTTATCCCGATCCGATCGCTTCGCTGCACGGGCTGCCTGTAGGCTACGACATGCGGTATTTGCCCGACCAATCGCGCAAGCCGGTCATCATCTTTATCCACGGGTTTAAAGGTTTTAAAGACTGGGGCTATTTCAACCTGATGGCTGACACGCTGGCCAGCGCGGGGTTCGTAGTGATCAAATTGAACCTTTCACACAACGGAACTACGCCCGATGAGCCGACAGTATTTGCAGACCTGGAAGCTTTTGCCCATAACAACTTTACCAAAGAACTGGACGACGTAGGCACCATCATCGATTATGTAAACGCTCCCGACTTTAGCCTGCCGGATGTAGAGTTCGACCGGGAAAAAATCTTTTTGATAGGGCATAGCCGGGGAGGCTCGCTGGCTATTCTCAAAGCCTATGAAGACAGCCGCGTGAAGGCAGTCGTTACGCTGGCCGCCGTGACTAACCTGGAGAAGAGGTGGTCAAAAACCTACCTGGCGGAGTGGAAAGAAAAAGGGATACAGTACGTAGAAAATACCCGCACCGGGCAACTTATGCCGATGAACTACCAGATCGTGGAGGATTTTTACCAGCACAAAGACCGCTTTGATGTACCCGGGGCGCTTCAGAACCTGGAAGTGCCGCTGCTGGCTTTTCACGGGTCGGCGGATGAAACCGTGCCGGTGTCTATGGCTTACCAGATCAGCAAGTGGAACGAGCAGGCACAGGTAGAAATTATACCGGCAGCCAACCACACGTTTGGCGGCAGTCATCCTTACCAACAAGACAGCCTGCCACCCGATGTCGCGTTGATCGTAGAAAAAAGTGTGCGGTTTTTCAGATCAGTCGGGTAAGACAGCTTACCATAAGTCTTCTAATGCAATATGTTCGGTATACTTCTGAAATACGGCTTTTGCCGGCAGGCTGGCTACGCCTACGATAATGTTGCCGTGGTTCTTGTACAGCACTTCTACAAAATAGCCGCTCAACTCATAAAGCACAGTACGGTAGTCTCTGAAATTTCTTTCCATGATGAAAGTACCATAGATCAGGGTACAGTCGGTTTTTTGTGAAAAGGAGAGTTCGTCGAAGGCGAAAATGTCATTCATGGGAATAGATAAAGTTTATGGCTGGCAATATGAAAGCATCTTAAAACAACATCCATACAAAATGGGCGAATATCTTACAAGGTAAGGTTGCAAAATCATAAACAGATTTTTATAAAGCAAATTATTTTTATGTAATATTTTATAAAAATAGTTAATCTAAAAATATAATACGCATATTTAATAAATCTACAATCTTTTGTAAATGCCCAAAAAATTACTCCAAAATAAAGTAGATATGGTTGTGTGAAAGAGACTGGGCTTCCATACCTTTGCAAAAAATCACGCTACCAGCCATGAAAAACAGTGTGGCGCATCTGGCGCCAGCCCCCGTTACGACTACGGTCTATCCTATTCTTTTTGCCGTAAGCTTTGTGCATCTGCTCAATGATGCCATACAGTCGGTCATACCCGCGATGTACCCGGTGCTGAAAAATTCCATGAACCTGAGCTTTACACAGGTAGGACTAATCACGCTGGCCTCTAACCTGACCGCTTCGCTGCTACAGCCGCTGATCGGCCTGTACACAGACATCAAGCCCAAGCCCTATTCTCTGCCCATCGGGATGGGATTCACGCTGACGGGTGTACTCTTGCTGGCGATGGCGCCCAGCTTTGTTTTGATCCTGGTGTCGGTTGGGCTGGTAGGCATTGGCTCGGCGGTGTTGCATCCGGAAGCCTCGCGGGTGGCTTACCTGGCCTCCGGCGGGGGCAGGCGCGGACTGGCGCAGTCTATCTTCCAGTTGGGCGGCAACACGGGCAGCGCGATCGGGCCGCTGCTGGCTGCCTTGTTTATTGCGCCTCTGGGGCAGTCGGGCTTGAAGTGGGTATCGCTGGCAGCGATGGCTGCGATTATCGTACAGCTTAATATTTCAAAATGGTACAGCAAGCATCATCTGTCGGGCAAACATAAAAGGAGAACAGGTTCTCCGGAAGATGTTCGTCCGCTTCCGCGCCGCCAGGTAAGGTTTGCCCTGCTGATCCTGGTCTTGCTGATCTTTTCCAAATACATTTACCTTTCGGGCATTACCAGCTACTTTACTTTTTACCTCATAGACCAGTTTGGGGTCACGGTCAGGCAGTCGCAGATGTACTTGTTTCTCTTCCTGGCGTCGGCAGCGGCAGGCACTTTTATGGGTGGCCCGCTGGGTGACCGTTTCAGCCGCAAGTACGTGATCTGGTTTTCTATACTGGGCACCGCGCCCTTCTCGCTGATGCTGCCTTATGCCGACCTGTTCTGGTCGGGCGTGCTGTGTGTGCTGATCGGCTTTATCCTGTCTTCTGCCTTTTCGGTGATCCTGGTATATGCACAGGAACTCATGCCTGGCAGGGTTGGGATGGTTTCGGGCTTGTTCTTCGGACTGGCTTTCGGCATGGGCGGCATCGGCTCTGCCCTGCTGGGCTACTTAGCCGACCAGATGAGCATGGAAACAGTCTTCAAAGTGTGCGCCTTCCTACCACTCATGGGACTGATCACCGCCTTTCTGCCTGACCTAAAAAAACAGCCGGGCTGAAAACCACAAGGGCAAAAATTACGTGAAATCAAGAGAAAACATGCTAAACCTTCGTGCCCTTAGTGTAGACCTTTGTGTACTTTGTGGTTAAGAAAAATAATCCCTTAAAGCATCATAACTCTTTAAACCTTACGGATATGGCAGATTATTTCTGGCGGGGCGGAGAAAAAGTTTTTATCCAGAAAGAGCCTCAATATTTCACCGCGATCATTGCCAACGCCCATTCTTTGCAGCGCATCGAACAACTCAAAGGTGTGGAGGAAGTAGTTCGTATTCAGGATGGTATTTACCGGGTAAAAGCAGACGCCAAAGCCCTGGACAAAGCGATGGATACCATTCGCTCCGGCGCAATCAACGAAGTGGTGCATCATGCGTACCATCCGGTAGGCAACCAGGCTACCCGTTATTACCTGACCGATAAGATCACCGTCAGGTTTAAGCCGGAGACCTCCCACCAAGAGATAGAAGACATTATGCAGCAAACCGGGCTTAAACTTTTCAGGCAATACCCGGGAGAGGATAAACTCTATCTTTTTGAAGTAACAGACTCCGCTGGCAAAAACCCGATCAAAGTGACCAATGACCTGGCCGAACGGGAAGAAGTTATCTACGCTGAGCCCGAACTGATCAACCGCTTTAAGCCGCTCTACATTCCTACAGATACTTTGTTTGACAAACAATGGCACCTCCAAAGCCGGGAAGATGTAGAACTGACAGCCGGTGCCGACATATCAGCCCCCGAAGCCTGGGACATGACCAAAGGAACACGGCAAGTGGTCGTCGCCGTCATCGACGATGGCTTTGATCTTTCACATCCTGATCTAAGTGGCGAAGGCAAAATTGTATTTGCCAAAGATTATGTAGATGGTGATAAGGAGCCCTTCCCCACCGTAGAAGACGGGGATTACCACGG
The DNA here is from genome assembly GCA_038232695.1 of Cytophagales bacterium. Taxonomy (GTDB): domain Bacteria; phylum Bacteroidota; class Bacteroidia; order Cytophagales; family Cyclobacteriaceae; genus JAJNNC01. The sequence goes on along the minus strand of JBBSNI010000155.1, from coordinate 4,213 downwards.
AACGCCTTGCGCCGGGGTAGCTATTGGAGAAGAAAACGGAGAAGGCATTGTGGGCGCGGCCCCTGGCTGTGCTTTCATGCCTGTCCGCATCAACATCGGCGCGATCCAGGATCATGAACTCTGGCAGGTATTCGATGAGACGGGGCAACACGCCGACGTGATCTCCAATAGCTGGGGGCCTGTGCCGGTCTATGCGCCGCTGCCTTCCTCCCTGAAAGAAAAGTTTACCCAACTCAGCGAAACCGGCGGCCCGCGTGGCAAGGGCTGCCTGATCCTCTTTGCTGCCGGCAACTACAATGCGCCTATCCATGACCCTGACAACAAGTACTTCGTCTGGTATCATCCAGACTACGGCGAGGTAACCCAAACCGGTCCCATTCTCAATGGCAACGCCGCCCACCCCGATGTGATGGCAGTGGCGGCCTCCACCAGCCAGAACCGCAAAGCCGCCTATAGCAACTGGGGAAAAGAAATCTCCGTTTCTGCACCCAGCAACAACTTTCATCCGATCAACTACCGCCAAAAAGTACCCGGCAGGGGTATCTGGACGACCGACAATGAAGTACAGGGACAAGGCTTTACCCCCAACAGCCGTTATACGGGCGACTTCGGGGGAACCTCCAGCGCGACGCCCCTGGCGGCTGGCGTAGCGGCATTGGTCTTTTCTGCTAATCCTACCCTTACCGCTAAAGAAGTCAAACAAATCCTGCAGCAAACCGCCGACAAGATCACCGACCCTATCCCCGACCCGGTGCTGGGCAACACCAAAGGAACATACGATGCGGACGGTCATTCGGAGTGGTTTGGCTATGGCAAGGTAAACGCTGCCAAAGCCGTCGCCAAAGCGCTGGAAACAGCCGATAAGACAGTTGCCGAAATACCCTCTAACGGCGGATCAGCAGCACAAAATCAGGAAAGCCAACGAATCAGAGGTTTGCTGACCCGCACCTATAGCGGCGAAGCCTGGCATGGACCCTCGGTGACGGAGGTGTTAGCAGATGTGGATATTATGACCGCCTCCCGGCGCGTGACCGGCAGCCATAACATCAGCGAGCTGATTCGGCATATGACTGCCTGGCGGCAGTTTGCTATAGCGCGGCTGGAAGGTGATGATGCTTACGAGGTAAGAGAGGAAGACAATTGGCAGCACATTCCCTTCGTAGAGAAAGCAGACTGGCAGGAAGCCATTGACCGCCTGGAACAAAGCCAGCAAAAGCTGATCATATTGCTGGAAAGTATAGAAGATGATAAACTTAAGGAAGTAGTAGCCAACCGCCCGTATAGTTTTTATGTATTGCTGCACGGCATCATCCAGCACGATCTTTCTCACTTGGGGCAGATCAGCCTGCTGAAAAAGTCGGCGTTGTCTGCCGTCTGAGAGATTGTCGAGCCAGCGCAGTATGCTTTCCGGATATTTGTGTTATTTCAAAAGTTTCCGGGTCTGAAAACTTCAGAAGTCTATAGTGTAATGAAATCAGGCAGTGGAAGAAGGGGGGAAAGAGATCAGACGCAGCACAAGGGCTGCGTTCGGGTGCTGTGGCTTTTTCTGATAGCTTCTATACAGGCTTCCCTGATCTGCCATATCTTTTCTACGCTGCTGTGGCGTATCTTTTCCAGTTCCAGCCAGCTTTCTATATAGTTGAGGTGATAGCGCCGCTTGAAGTTTCCGATCTGTAGCGGAGCGATCTCTATGTCTGACATCACTTCAAACCCAGGATAACTGGTAGGAGACGTCAGGTCAAAGATTTCATCTTTGTACTTGAGCAGGCAGGTGACTTCCGGTATGGCCTCCATTTGGTTGGCTGTCAGCAGGGGGGCAGCCGCTTCTGTGTTGTGCGCGTTCATATTAAAGGTACACATAATAAGTTGGAGGTCGCTGGCTTGGTTTTCATGCGCAAGCTGCACCAGGAAAGCATGTTTGACGCTACGTGTGCCGCATCGTTCGACCATGAGCAGCTCAGGATGGCGGCAATTGGAGGTTCTGCCGTAAGGTAGCTGGCGCACGTAACGGATGGCGGCATGAAAATCAGCGATGCCTTTTTTGAGCATCTGCTGCGAAAGCCTGCCTGTGCGAAGTCTGAAGTTAGGGAGGGTACACATCATAAATAGTTTTTGGCGTTGAGTAAAACCCCTGTTTTATGAGAACAGATGAGAGAATCCGGCGATACGTTGCACGGTTGATAAGTTTAATTACGTAAAGTACTAACTAATGTTAGGTACAATGCATTACAAAGTAGCAGAAATTTAAACTTTTTTGCAAATTATTTCTGCACAATTTAAAAAAGCCCCTTTTAAGGGGGCATGATCAATGTTCTCACCACCTTTCTTCAGGGCAACAGCTTAATCCGAAAAACTAATGCCTAGAGTATATACACAAATATGCAATGCAAATAAGGGGTTTGAAAAAGTTGGTTTTAAACATTTCTAACCGCATTTTATTAGTGAATGTGTCCAGATTTTAGCCTTCGGCTTTTGCTAGTAACTATTTGATAATGAACTCTTTACAGAGATGTGTATATACTCTAGGTGTCGCACAGACCTTTCCCTACTATGGACAGTTCAGATTCATCCGCGGGACCAGTCGCTTCACAGCGGTCTTTTGCTGACATCTCTCCTGATCATAAAATAATATAGAAGGAAACCACCCGCCACAAAAACGGCTTCCACGCCAAAAGGAAAGGGCGAATCGGCATCATACTCCATAAACTCCAGCACGATCAGACCCAGACCGCCAAACAGTATGATCATGCCCCACTTGAGGGCATTGTAGTAGGTGTCTTCTTTGCTTGCCAGTATATGCGATACTTTCTCATCTACCTGACCCATCTCGATGAGCTTGCGCCGGAGGCGGTAATCGGTAAACGTTTTGATAATGTTAGCAATGCCCCACAGCAGTACGCCTATGATGATTGCCCCTTGAATTCCGTCAGACATGATTTTATTTGGTTTAAGTGAAAAATATGCCCGTTGGACAATCATTGTTTGTCATAAGTTGCAGCAACATGAAAAATGTTACGCAAATGGGCGAAAGTCCGCTTCCTTTAGGTGCAGGATGAGGAGCGGAGATGTTAGGAAAAATAAGCTAAATTTTGTATATTACTACTATGAATGTAACGACTTTGCAGTATAGAATTAAGGACTCAACCAGCGCAACGCACCTAAACACAATGGCTGGTTCAGTGTCCTACGTCTGGAATTATTGCAATGCAGTGAACGGGGAACGTTGGGCTAAATTTCACAAAACCTATCACTGGTCGGAGTTGGATAAAATGACCGCTGGATGCAGCAAAGAACTTGGACTGCATTCGCAGACTATTCAAGCCATCACCAAAGAGTTTCACACACGTTGCAAGCAGTTTAAAAAGGTTAAACTCAATTGGCGTAGCTGGAAACGTTCGTTAGGTTGGATACCGTTTAAAGCTTCTGGTGTGAAGGTAGAAAACGACACAATTCAGTATCAGGGAAAAGCATTTCGTTTCTGGCTATCACGCGCCCTTGAGGGTATAGTCAGGTTTGGTTCTTTTGCACAAAATGCAAAGGGCAATTGGTATGTCAACCTTGTCATAGAAGATGCAGATAGATGCCGTGTAAAAACTAAATAAGCGAGTGGGCATTGATCTTGGATTAAAAACTATAGCAAGCCTATCAGATGGTACAGAGTTGAGCAGGGAGAACCTGACTAAAAAGTATGAGCAAAAATTGGCAGTGGCACAAAGAGCGGGTAAGAAAAGGCAAATCAAAACCATACACGCTAAGATCAAAAACAAGCGCAAAGATTGGAATCATAAGAAAACGACTGAACTGGTAGAGCAATACGATGTAATCGCTATTGGCAATGTCAGTTCTTCAAAACTTAAAAAGACCCGCATGGCTAAATCTGTATCGGATGCAGGATGGTCAAGCTTCAAAACCATGCTTGCCTATAAAGCGATTGCGCTTGGCGTGGAGGTGAAGGAGGTCAACGAGTCTTTCTCAACTGTCACGTGTTCGACGTGTGGAGAGCGAACCGGCCCGAAAGGGTTAAGCTGTTTGGGAATAAGAGAGTGGATATGTTCGAGTTGCAACACATCCCACCACAGGGATGTCAATGCTGCAATGAATATCCTACTTTCCGCACAGGGCATTGTGCGCCGAAGGGAATCTCTTCCCCTTTAGGGGTGGGGAGGATGTCAATGCAACTTTACAGCACCTTGGTTTGTCTAACCCCGCAATG
>JBBSNI010000154.1:0-11551 GCA_038232695.1 Cytophagales bacterium | reverse complement strand
TTTCCAATGCTCTTACCGAAGGGCTCAACAACTTGGTTCGCTACATGAGACGACTCTCCTTCGGGCTGCCCAACTTTGAGCATATGAGACTACGCATCTTAGCGAGTTCCCCTTAGCTTCCGCCAAAATTGTCAGAGAACCATAATTTTGAATTAAGGGCTGTCTTGTTCCCTCCGGTTCTTCTCCACTACTTCTTTGATAGAAACATCGCCGATCATGACGTCTTTTAGCACCGCGTCTCCTGCCTTGATCATCACCAGGGCATAGGTAGTCTGCGTAGTATTCGGCAAAGAAGCCCGGTAGCTTTCCTCTGCCTCATAGGCTTTGGATTCTTCCAGGTAATACCGGTCAAAGGGATAGGCAATCCCGATCAGCCCGTTGTCCAGGGCATGGTCTATAGCTGCTTTTATGTAGGTGGTATCTTCGCCGGGCGCTTCCCGGGAAACACCCTGTATCGTAGCACAGCCTTCCGCGTCGGCAGACAGGTGCACATATACGGGTTCGTTGTATTGCCAGGCTTGTTTTGGACCGGCAAAAAACTCGTTTTCTGCAAATTGCAACGCAATATATTTTCCCCGGAAAGGGTCGTTAGGGTCTACCGGAGCCGTTTTGAACTTATAGGCTTTGCCCGTGTTCAATATCTCCTCACGTTCGGCGATCATACTGGCCGGAACATATAACTGTACCAGGAAGACAGCCACAAGCATACTTAAAGAAAGTTTGCGGTTTATCATTAGCTTTTGTTTGCCTTTATTTTGCGGAACATGCTGTAATTGATCAAAAAGAACCCTGTACCTGCCAGCACAAAGAGGCTGCCCCTTAGCGCAAAACTCAGGTCGGTATCAAAAAACCGGCACACCGCCAACACCAGGATGATCAGCAGTCCGTAGTTCAGAAGCTTCAGGTCCTGCCTTCCGGCACCCTGCACCACGGTATAAGTTCCCAGCAAAAGTACCAGCAGGTTGACCAGCAGGATAGCCGCACCGGCAGAGGACACCCCCAGGGCAAAGGTAGCGGCAAAAAGGATAAAGACATAAGCGGCAGGATCTATTGTGTACCACGGCTTGTCTCTGTACAACCTATAAAGGAAAACGCCCGCCAGCAGCGATAAAACGAAAGCCGCCACAAACTCCACCGACCCGAAAAGACGGGCAGGCGCAAAATCCTGCTCATGCCAGTGCTGCCAGAAGCCATGAAAGCTCAGGATCAGCAGCAAGATCAGCGTCCCGGCAGCGCCGGTGACCAGGTAGCCGTTGTTGGCTGTTTTCTGCTCTTTAAGAAAAGGTATATTTCCTGCCAGGTACAACAGCGCAAACAGGCTCATATACGCCACCATCATCAACTCTTCCGTCGTACGGCTGAGTGTTCCCAGCGCCGTAACCACAGACAGCGGCACCAGCCAGTGATGCAGTGCCGTCAGCGGGCTGTCAGCCTTTCTCCTGCACAAAGCATAGTAGTAGGGCACGACCCCCAGGAGTAGCCCCCAGTAAAGGTAAGCCGTAGCAGAAGGATACGACCAGTAGCTGCGCTCGCAGGCATAGCAGGTAATGCCGATGATATAAAGCATGGAGACAACCGAAGAGGGCATGGTATACACCAGCGGCAGGCACAACAGCATCCACGTGAGGATAAAAGCAGTAAGGTTGCCAGGAATATGGTATATCTGGCTGATCAGGGCGATGCTTGCCCCTACGGCAAGAAACAGAAAAGCAGCGGCACTTTCTCTCCACGAGGTGCTGCCGGGCTTTCTGAGCCGCACATACAGGCAGGCTGCCTGCCCGGTGAGCAGCAGCAGAAAAACGAGCCCTGTCTTGACAAGCCGGGTCAGTTCATCCCAGTTGTGAGCGACCAGCAGTATAACTCCCAGTCCTGCCAGCAAAGCGCCCAACATACTGAATACAGTAAAAAGCCTGTGAGAAGGCTCCCGCTGCTGGTAATACTGGCGTATCCTGCCGGCCACTTCTTCCGAAATAACCCCGGCCTCTACGAGCGCCGGAAGTTCATGGAGCACATTTTTTGCCATAAAGATCAAGTAATATTGACAGAGGTAGTGGTAAAGAAGTATAGAAAAATAAACACACCCTAAACCGAAAGAAGTCCCACCATTTCCATTGCCCAGGGGTTTTAAACCCAGGGCAATGGAATGGGTAGGTTATTATTTCAACAGACCCTACACTCGACTTTAGCCTTTTACAAGTTAAAGAGAAGAGATAAGAAGAACTCTGAGAGAATGCATAAATACGGATTGGCAGCTCCACGAGGGATAAAATTCAAATGTACGCTTGTTATTCCCGGAGAGTTCTCTGATCAAATATCTTAAGTCCAAAGTTGAGCTAAAAAAGAGGTAGTTTAACATCTTTAAAACCCTGCGCCTACAAAGCGTGGGGGTTTTTTTTGATCTTCCGCAGGTAGGTACGGAAGACGTGGCGGATAGAAAAGTAAGAGTTGTACAGCGCCTGCCTGGCTTCCGCCTCTGTCATCCATTTTACTTCTTCTATGTCTTCTTCTTGCTGAGCTTTCATTCCTGAGTCGTCCAGGCACTCCATATAGTACCAGTAGGTTTTTTTGAGGATTTTTTTCTTGTTACGGTTATAGGTATGCCAGGTATGGCAGATTTCCTCCAGGATTTTAACTTTTACCGAACATTCTTCTTCTACTTCGCGCAGGGCGCCCATTTCAGGGCTTTCTTTTTTTTCTATCTTTCCCTTGGGCAGGTCCCACTTGCCCAGGCGGAAGATCATCAGCACTTTATCGTCTTTGCTGACCAGGCCGCCGGCCGCCTCAATGACTTCATACTGTTCTTTGACGAAGGTACGGGCGCGTTCCAGATCCCTGACGGCAAAGGTGATACTGTCGAGTTTTTTTACTTTTCCTTTGCTGAAATAATCCAGGCAGGTTTTGATATACACTTCGTTGGCATAACGAACCAGCACATCATCTTTTAGTTTTACGTCTTTGAGCGCCACTTTGCGGGCATCTACCACTTTGTCGAAGTCGCTGTCTGCGGCAATATCTGTGTCTCGGACAATATTGAGCGGCGTATCGTTTACAAAAATTTTCATAGCGTACGTTTGTTCGGGCAATGCCTGCCAAATATATTCAGAATTAGCTGTTTTATTAACAACCTAATGGAGCTTCCACAGTTTCTTTTTACATGCATTCCGTTCAGGTTCATACCAAAAAGATAAGCAACAAAAGAGCACTGATCTTACTGTTTACCGCCAATGGTATCTCAGGCTTTGCCCAGGGCATCACGATGTTGTCCGTCCCCTGGTATTTTGCCCAGCAGGATGCTTCTTCCCAGTTCAACTTTATGTACGGCCTCATCACTTTTCTCACGGTCTTCTGGGGATTATTTGCCGGTACGCTCGTAGACCGTTTCGACCGCAAATCGGTTTTTCTGATTAACAATGCCGCAGAAGGGTTTATTCTTTTGTCGGTGGCTTTGTATGGCTTTGTGGCCGGGGGCTTGTCTGTTGCCCTGATCATCCTCGCTTTTGCGTCGACCATTATGGGGTTTTACCTGCATTATCCTAACCTGTATGCTTTTGCGCAGGAAGTAAGTCCGGTGGGAGCTTATACCAAAGTAACTTCTTATATAGAGATCGTGGGGCAAACGACCAATGTGCTGGCGGGCGCGATGGCTGCCTTGCTGCTGGAAGGCGCTAACATTGACAAAGCCGTCAGCTTATTAGGCACCACTTTTACCTTTTCTCTAACCATAGATAAATGGGCGATGCACGAAATCTTTTTGATGGACGGCATTACCTATCTTATTTCCATTGCCCTGATTTCTTTCATCACGTATAAGCCGCAAAAAAAGCGGGTGATAGAAACAGGAAACATCGTCAAGCGGATGAAAACCGGGTTGCTCTATCTCAAAGAAAATCCCCTGATCTTTACTTTCGGATTTTTCTCTTACAGCATCTTTGTGGTCTTGCTTGTCAAACTCCATGCGCTGATGCCTTTGTACATCACCCACCATCTGCACGAGGGCGGGAGCATCTTCGGTACGATGGAAGTGCTGTATGCCTTAGGTGCTTTGTCGGCAGGTATCTTTGTGGGCAGTCTTTTCAGCAGGTTTACCACCGTAGGCTCTGTCATCTTTTTGTTGTGTACGGCTACTGTTGCCCTGTGGCTGAGTGCGTTGACGCAGTCGGTACCCATCTTTTTGGGGGTTGGCTTGCTGATCGGCTTTGCCAATGCCGGGGCGCGGGTGCTGCGGCTTTCTTACCTCTTTCGCCAGGTGCCTAACGGCATCATTGGCAGGGTCAACAGTCTTTTTAGCATTACCAATGTCATGTTGCGTGTTGTATTCATCATGTTGTTTTCAGCTACTTTTTTTAGTGTGGGATCAAACATCACCGTTGCGTATGGTATTTTGGGAGCATTTACTGCTTTTTCAGCGTTGATGCTGATCGTCAGATACCGGAAGTTAGTAGCATCATAATCTTCAAAAGGGCAGATTATCAATCAGTTACAGAGAAGTTTTGAAAGAATTTACCCTTGGATATTTTGTAGAAAATTAAAAATTATAGTAGATTTACTCACATCAGCCTCTGCAAGTGCGCAGGTATAGGCGGTATCGCTTGGTTTTTTCAAATTTTTTATTAAGTTAAAACTTTCTGAACTATTAGACATTTCAACCGTTTTTATATAGATTTAGGTAATATTTATCGAGAGGAGAGTCGTATGATTGACATGTTACTATGTGGAGCTGCTTATGTCATCATGGTCTATTTTATGGTGGTACTTATGAAAAGAAGGAACTTCCGCTTTAGAGACGATGACGACGACGATGATGATGGAGGTATCTCTATCACCCCCACTCCCGATTTGGATTTACCCCCCGGTGTCACCTTGCCCGACGACCGCGGCCCCAGACGCTACCGGCGTATAGAAGAGCCGGAAGAGCTTCTCGCCTGATTACGATATACTTTTTTCTTACCTATTCATTTAGAGTAGTTTTGCTGTTAGGATAGTTCGTACTTTGCCGGGCTGAGCGGCAACTTTATTATTCCTCTCCGTGTTCCCCCTGTAATTCAAACCCGTTTGTTTTAATCTTTTAGCGCATGGCATTGGCTACTTCTGCGAAAACACTTCGTTTCCTGCTGTTTTTTGTACTCACCAGCCTGACGGCGACAGCCCAGATATTGCAGCCTGCTCAGTGGTCTTTCGAGCTCTCGCAACCTAAGGCGGCAGTAGGCGAAGAAGTAGACCTTATCTTCCGCGTAGCCATCCAGGATGAATGGTATCTATATTCCTCCGACTTTGACCCTGAGTTAGGTCCTATGGTCACGGAGTTTACCTTTACCCCCAGCGACCAGTATGCATTGGTCGGCAAGGTCAAACCTGTAGGCGCCAAAGAGAAGTATGATGACATCTGGGAAGGTACTTATACCTATTTTACCAAAACCGCCGAGTTTCGCCAAACCATCAAAGTGCTTAGCTCCGACCTGAAAAAAATTGAAGGAAGTTATGCCTACCAGGTGTGTACCGATGTAGATGGACAATGTATTCCTTTTGAAGAAGATTTTACTTTTAAGCTAAATGTGTCAGGCCGGCAGGGAGCAAAAGCAAGCCAGGTGCTTTCTGAAGATACGAGCCAGACAGTGAGAAGCGAAACTCTAAAGAACAGCACGGAAGCTGTTGCCGGAGACATAGTCCAGCCTGCGACAGGTAGCGATTTGAACCAAAGACAAGGCAACACGCCTTACAATATGCTTACTATTTTTGTGCTGGCTTTTGGTGCCGGCCTGGCCGCTTTGCTGACGCCCTGCGTGTTTCCTATGATTCCCATGACGGTTACCTTCTTCACCGGCGGTAATGCAAGCCGGGGGCAGGCTCTTTCCAAAGCATTGGTCTATGGACTTTCTATTATAGCTATTTACATGGTAGCAGGCATTTTGGTTTCCCTGATCTTCGGACCGGCTTTTGCCAACTGGCTGAGTACTCACTGGCTGCCCAACTTGTTTTTCTTTGGGGTGTTCCTGGTATTTGCCTTATCTTTTTTAGGTTTGTTTGAGATCACACTGCCCAGCAGCCTGGTCAACAAGGTAGACCAACAGGCAGATCGCGGCGGGTATTATGGCGTCTTTTTTATGGCTTTTACGCTGGTGCTGGTATCCTTCTCCTGCACCGGACCTATTGTAGGCAGTGTACTGGTAGCTTCTGCGGGTGGTGAGTTTGTCCAGCCTATCGTCGGGATGGCTGGGTTCTCCCTGGCTTTTGCCATTCCATTTGCACTCTTTGCCGCTTTTCCGCAGTGGCTGAGCAGTCTGCCTAAGTCGGGTGGCTGGCTTAATGCTGTGAAAGTGGTGCTTGGCTTTATAGAACTGGCCCTTGCCCTGAAGTTTCTCAGCGTGGCCGACCAGGTATACCATTGGAATCTGCTGGACAGGGACATCTACCTGGCGCTGTGGATTGTGATCTTCCTGCTGATGGGTTTTTATTTGTTAGGGAAAATACGTTTGCCCCACGACAGTAAGCCGGAAGTGACCAGCGTACCACGCCTGATGCTGGCGATGCTTACCTTTTCTTTTGTGGTCTACCTGATTCCGGGCATGTTCGGCGCTCCTCTGAAAGCGTTGGCGGGCTACCTGCCCCCCATGCATACCCATGACTTTAACGTACCCTTACTCATCGCTGAACAAGCGACGCCTATCAACGCTCAAACCGCCAGTAAGGACGACGCTCTTTGCGAACCACCCAAATATGCAGACCTCCTGCATTTTCCGCATGGTATCCAGGGATATTTTGATTACGAGCAGGCACTGGCGTGCGCCAAAGCACAAAACAAACCTTTGTTTATTGATTTTACCGGCCATGGCTGCGTCAACTGTCGGGAGATGGAAGCCCGTGTCTGGTCTGATCCGAAAGTGCTCAAGAGACTCAAAGAAGATTACGTGGTGGTCGCTTTGTATGTAGACGAAAAGCTCGAGTTGCCCGAAGCCGAATGGTATACTTCGGAATACGACGGCAAAGTAAAGAAAACGCTGGGAAAACAACATGCCGACTTTCAAATCACCCGCTTCAACAACAACGCCCAGCCTTATTACGTCCTGCTCAACCACGAAGGGCAGTTGCTCAAACAGCCTAAGGCGTATGATTTGAGCGTAAAAAACTTTGTAGATTTTCTGGATGAAGGAAAACAACGCTTTGCTGCGGGCAAAACTATTGCAGACCCGGTAGCGGTCAGGAAATAAGTGTTAAATATCCAGATTATACCGCCTGAGCTTGTTATAAAGGGTTTTGCGGTCGATGTTAAGTACTTTGGCTGCCAGGGTTTTGTTATAGCGTACTTTGACAAGCGTTTCTTCTATGATAGCTTTTTCGGTTTTGTGCTTGACTACCTTCAGGTCAGCTTCCTCCCGGACAGAAGCAGTGGGCTCTTTCAGAATGTGTTGGGTAAAAGGCGTTAAGATTTCAGGGGGTAATACTTCCGTCGTGATATAGTCGGAGGTAGAAAGCAGCACCGCCCTGCGTACTACATTTTTTAGCTCGCGGATGTTGCCTGGCCAGCTATAATCCTGAAGCTTCTGCATAGCTTCCGGCTCAAAATTATGCATTTCCTTGTTTAACTCCTGGTTGGCAAGGTTCAGAAAATGTCCGGCAAACAACGGAATATCCTGTGCCCTTTCTCTAAGCGCCGGTACTTTGATCTTAAATTCATTAAGGCGATGGAACAAATCTTCCCGGAAATTTCCCTGCTTGACAGCATCGTCCAGGTCTTCATTAGTGGCTACGATCAGCCTTACGTCGACGGCAATGTCTTTGTTGCTGCCAATCTGCCGGACGACCCGCTCCTGGATAGCCCGCAGCATTTTGATCTGAATTTCATAAGAGAGGTTACCAATTTCATCCAGAAACAAGGTGCCGCCGTTGGCTGCCTGAAATTCACCTATCTTATCATGCAGCGCACCGGTGAAGGCTCCCCTGATATGACCGAACAGCTCACTGCCTGCCAGTTCTTCGGAAAGGGCGCCGCAGTCGAGCGCCACGAAAGGTTTGTCCCTGCGGGGGCTCTGCTGGTGGATCATGCGCGAGACATACTCTTTGCCCGTACCGCTCTCTCCCTGTATAATGACCGACAGGTTGGTAGGTGCCACCAGGTCAATGTGTTTCTGCACTTGCTGTGCGCTGGCACTTTTCCCCTGCACAAAGGACAAGGTCCTGGTAGAAGATTTTTTAGCAGGCACGCTTACTTTTTCTTCCCGTTTCTCTTTGGCAGCATCCAAAGCTCCCTTGATAGAAAGCAGAATTTCGTCCGGGTTGATAGGCTTAGTAACATATTCAAACGCACCTAATTGCATCGCCTTTACTGCTATTTTGATGTTAGCATAGTTGGTCATGATAATGACCGGCAGATGAAAGTATTTCTTTTTAATATTTTTCAGTAAATCCAGTCCGTCCAGGTCGGGCAGGCGGAAGTCAATCAGCACCAGGTCGCAAGGCTTTTCGTAGACGGCTCTTATGCCATCTTTCCCCGTATGATACTCCTCGGTGTCGTACTGATTTTTTCGGAGAAATGTTTTGAGCAATGAGCAAAACGCGGTATCATCATCTATGATCAGAACTTTAGGCATAGGCAGGAGATTCTTTTTTTGTATAAAGCACCGGTTTACAATAGGTAAAGTACGGCTAAAAACGACAGCATCTTGCGGCTGGCACGCTTTTCTTTTTGCAACTTAATGTAACGCAGCAGGGTGAATTTTATTTCCTGTTGTTGATAAAACTACAGACAAAACTTTTTTGCATTTCTATGTTAACCAAAAAGCGAAAGATTAGATTTATTTTTTTAAAGTTAAGCGAAGCAAGCACTCGAAGGACGGCTATATAGGAAAGATAACAGCCTCAGTAACTTTCTTCCTCGTTCGGAAATGTCTGCGACTTCACATCTTTAATATAATCTTTCACCGCCTGATCGATAGTAGTTTTCAGATCAGCATACCGCCGCAGGAAGCGTGGGTTGAAGTCCTGGGTAATGCCCAGCATGTCGTGCATCACCAGCACCTGCCCGTCGGTGCCGCCCCCGGCGCCTATCCCAATAGTTGGTATTTTTATTTCCTGGGAAACATGCGTTGCCAGATCGGCCGGCACTTTTTCCAGCACAATGCCAAAGCAGCCGCATTCTTCCAGCAGTCTGGCATCTTCCAGCAGTTTATCAGCTTCTTCTTTTTCACGGGCTCGCACCGAATACGTGCCGAACTTGTAAATAGACTGGGGCGTCAGTCCGAGGTGCCCCATCACCGGTACGCCTGCACTGATAATGCGGACGACCGACTCTTTAATTTCCCGTCCGCCCTCCACTTTGACGCCATGCGCCCCGGATTCTTTCATAATGCGGATTGCCGAACGCAAAGCCTCAGAAGAGTTGCCCTGGTAAGACCCGAAGGGAATATCCACCAGCACGAAAGCCCGGCTGATGGCTCTTACGACCGAGGTGGCATGGTAGATCATATGATCCAGCGTGATAGGAAGCGTGGTTTCATTGCCTGCCATCACGTTGGAGGCAGAGTCGCCCACTAAGATAATGTCAATGCCAGCCTCGTCGATGATCTTTGCCATAGAGTAGTCGTAAGCGGTCAGCATGGCAATTTTCTCTCCTCTTTCTTTCATGCTCAGCATCTGATGGGTAGTGATCCGCTTGATATTGTCGGAGGCGTGGATAGACATATGAGTTAATTTAGGTGGGTAAAAGACAGCGTAAGGTACTTATAAAAGCATTTGTTAGATGTACGGGATATATTTTAAAGAGTTTTTTGGGCTGATGTGCCAACAAAATGGGTAGTATTTATCTGCTGAGCCGTTGGTTTATTCAAAATTGCTGGGTTTTTAGCGGAAAATTTTTGAAGGTAATACTTTTTACAGAGTTGCTATACATTTCATATAAGAATGCCCCAAAGCTACCCCCTTTGTTAAGATATAATCTTGATTTTGTTTAATCCTGACTATCATTTATTCAATAATATAAAAAAGAATATACTTATTAAAAGTAATTTAATCGATTCAAAACAGCTTTTTATCTTTTTTAAACGTTAAACTTTCAGTTATACAAGGTGTGGTATTTCTTAAACAACTTTCTTTTATATTGAATTAATTCTTTATAAAATTGTATTAATAAAAGTTGACTCCTTATTGTTATCAACGATGCAAAAATATCCAGAATTGCTCAAGTTACCGGAATCTGCAGAAAGGTTCTATAACGAGTTTAAAGAAGTGTTGCCCAAAGACGAGTTCTTCACCGACTTTGTTTTTGTGAACTATTGCGACGATTTTCAGTGGACGTTCAATAAGTATCTGATGACCGAACAAAGCAGTTCCTATAAGTTGCATACCCAGGTCAGAACATATTTTCTGGACAACAAAGGACATATCAAACGGCTGGCTTTGTTTGCCATTTTCATCAAAGAATTCCTGGATGAAACAGAACAGATGCTGTTAGAAAAGGAATACTATGAGTTGATGCGCAGGTTTTTTGAAGCCAAAGAGAAAGTGTCTAACCTGATCAATCTGCTCATGAGCGATGCTCTCTAAGGCTTCAGCAGCCCGTGGTCTTTCAATAATTTTTTTACCTTCCCGACCGGTAGTTGTTGTACCTGATGATCATTTCTTCCGGTCATTGTCTCCGCCAGAAAAAGCGAGTTCAACACGGCTTCTTCCGTAGCCTCTATCACTGCCAGAAACAGCGGCGTTGTCTGATCGTTGCTTAATACTTGTTGGCTCAGCAACTTCGGTGCCTCGTAAGGAATGCGGAGCGCGGCAGCCGTAGAAAAGGCAATTACATACTCTCCACTCCCATTGGAAGCAATACCGCCGGTGCGTCCCAGGCCCAGTAACGCTCTTTTGGCCAGCCGCTTCAGGTTACGCGCATCCAGCGGCGCATCAGTCGCTACTACGATCATGCAGGAGCCGTCGACATCTCTCTGATACCTTTTTTCCAGGGCTGAGTCAAGCATTACACCTACGGGCAAACCGGCGATCTGTAAAACACCACCATAATTCGTCTGTACCAACACGCCTACCGTATAGCCGCCCATCTCCTTAGGCAATACCCTGGAAGCCGTGCCGATGCCACCTTTGTAGCCAAAACATTGTGTACCTGTGCCTGCCCCTACATTACCTTGTGCTACTATACCAGACTTTTCCTAAAAAATATTGCCCTGATGTAGCAGTATGGCTGTTACGCCTGTGCGGATGCTATCGCCCCGAATGAGGGTTGTATGTCCTACCCTGACACCGGCTACATCAGTGATCGCATTGTTTTTTCCGGGCGGCACGATACCCAAGTGGATGCCCATAGCCCTGGGCGTTATTGTGTCGGAGGCGATTTTTTGAGATTTTGCAGCGTAAATAGTCAGCAAGAAGAAACAGGTAAAGCCAGCGCTGCGAAGAACATCTGTTTTGTTTTTGATCACTTTAAGGTTTAGGGTTAATTTTTTGAATCAAATGAAATAAAGATTTTCCAAGATGATTAATATTGCAAGCTTATGAAAGAATTTTTAGTAGGATTGCTCCTGTACTCTACTTTTTGCGTTAGCTATGCCCAAAC
>JBBSNI010000153.1:0-11650 GCA_038232695.1 Cytophagales bacterium | reverse complement strand
CTTACTATTTAGGCCAATCTTTCAAACAGGTAGAGTATGTAGAAAAACAGGCAGACTTAGCACGGCTTGCTCAACACAACTTTCAGGTATTGGGCGCTAAAAACATTACCACGCACACAGCACAAGCTGAAGATTTTCTGCAAAGCCTGTCATCCCCCGTAGATTGCATCTATATAGACCCTGCCCGCAGAGATCAACATGCCGGTAAAGTCTTCCGGTTGCAGGAAGGCACCCCTGATGTAACCCTGTTGGTGGATACCCTGATGGCGAAAGCGCATACCGTCCTGATCAAAACCTCGCCTATGCTGGATATTGACGCGGCTATCCGGCAACTGCTGTATGTAGTGCAGGTGTATGTGGTAGCTGTGAATAATGAGTGCAAAGAAGTGCTATACCTGTTGCAAAAAGAACCTCTACCCGAACCGGAGATCATTGCCATGCATCTGCAAAAAGAGGAAGATCAGAAGTTTGGTTTTACCAAAAGCCGGGAAGCAGAAATGGCTGTAACTTATAGCGAACCTTTACGCTACATCTACGAACCCCATGCTGCTATGATGAAAGCAGGCGCTTTCCATTCGGTAGCTCAAACATTTGGTTTGTATAAGCTTCATCCTAACACTCACCTTTATACGTCAGATCAGCTTGTAGCTGGTTTTCCGGGCAGGATTTTCCGGTGCGAAGCGGTGGTCGCTTATCAAAAAAAACAGGTACACGCCTACTTACTGGAAGGCAAAGCTAACATCACAGTCAGAAACTTTCCGGCGTCGGTAGCGGAAGTACGAAAAAAACTGAATATCCGGGAGGGCGGGGACGTATATCTTTTTGCTGCCACCGATTGCCGGGAGCAAAAGGTAATATTGATCTGCCACAAAGCAACATCAGCCGACACTTAGCTCCACATAATAACCGCTGTGGTTTCTCACATTCAGCACCGCGCCATCGGCAAACATCAGGTATTGTCCGCGGATGCCGGTAAGTACGCCGCTGATGTGCGGGTTTTTGTCCAGGCTAAGGCTTTTTACCTTGTCAGGATAATGTGTTACAGGATAAATGATCTCCGTGATCTCGCAGCCGCCGCAAAAGTATTCTTTGAGGTCTTCCGGTAATTTCTCTTCCAGGCTGAGGCTGTACTCATGCAGGTCAACGCCGTCTGCTATTTGGTTGCGTAGCATATTGCGCCAGTTAGTTTTATCGGTATAATAGCTTTTCATGGCTACTTCAGCTTTGCCTGCCAGGTATCGATACGGCACTTCTACGACCGGAATGGCTTTCCAGGCGCCCTGATCTATCCAGCGGGTAGGCACCTGTGTTTGCCGGGTGACGCCTACCTTCACAGCGTCGGTCAAAGCCAGGTAGACAATGTGTGGCTGCATATGGTGTGCCTTTTCCCAGGCGACATCCCGGCCTTCGCCCAGATGCGCCCGGCACAGTTCGGGGCGGATGATACATTCGGCATTTTGCGGCGATTTGATAAAACAAGGGTAGCAAAAGCCCTGCCCGTAGGATTTTTTGGTTACCCTGCCGCAGGCAATGCAGTTAATAAGGCCATCAAACCAGATATGAATGGTATTGCCTACCAGCTTGTTCATGTCTACCGGCACGTCGTGAAGCGTCAGCGTATATTGCACCGGCGTAGCCAGTTGAGTTTTCATTTTTAACAAATTTCCTTCGTAAGTTGTCATATTTATTGGTATCTATGATTTATTCTCAAAAAACAATCAGCATCCTGGGATGCGGCTGGTTAGGGCTACCGCTGGCCAGGCATTTTCTACAGCTTGGCTTTCAGGTGAAAGGGTCTACTACCCATGCCGAAAAACTTGCTTTGCTACAAGACAACAACATTGCGCCTTATCTGATTCAGTTAAACCCACAGATCAATGCCGACCACCAAGCTGCCTTTTTTGACAGCGAAATACTGCTGGTCAATGTGCCGCCTGCCCGCCGCCCGGATGTGGAAAGCTTTTATCCGGCACAAATGCAATCGCTGGCAGCCACCCTAAAAAATACACCTGTCAAAAAAGTATTGTTTATTAGCTCCACTTCCGTATATCCTGACCTCAACCGGGAAGTGACGGAAAAAGATGCCCGGCATCCTGTCAAGCCTAGCGGCAAAGCCCTGCTCCGGGCAGAGGCTATATTTCTGCAAAACCAACAATTTCAAACAACGATACTGCGCTTCTGCGGGCTGTACGGACCAGACAGGAATCCGGGCAGGTTTCTGGCGGGCAAAACACTGCCAAATACAGGCGAAGCAGGCGTCAACCTGATCCATCTGGACGATTGCATACAGATCATCAGCCAGGTGGTAGCGCAAGAAGTCTGGGGAGCAGTTTTCAATGCCTGCGCAGATCAGCATCCTGCCAAAAAAGATTTCTATCCCTTGGCGGCACAAGCTTTTGGGTGGGAAGCGCCGCAGTTTGGAGAAGAGCAAGAAGCTTTTAAAATTGTCAACAGCAGCCAGCTAAAAAAACAGCTTGGCTACCGGTTTCTGCATCCCGACCCTTTACAATCTATCAAGGCATGATCTTACACTATCTGCAAGGCTGCTTCGGCTACAGAAAAGACAACCAGGCGATTGCCCGGTATTTCCACCAAAAGCAGGTGCGTTGCAGTATCGGATATTACAAGGTTTCAAACTATTGGATCCGCTACTTGGAAACCGGTGATCATACCAAGCCATTGGTAATATTTGTCCATGGCGCACCCGGCTCTTCTAATGCCTTCCTTCATTTCATGTGCGACGAAGAACTGCTGGGCAAGGCGCATATGATCTCAGTAGACCGTCCTGGTTATGGCTATTCAGGTTTTGGCAATACCGTGGTTTCCCTGGAACAGCAGGCAGCCATGCTGCGCCCTTTGCTGCACAAAACACAGGCTGGGCGGCTGCCTATCCTGGCAGGGCATTCTTACGGAGGCACCATCGTAGCCCGTATGGCGATGGACTATCCCGCAGAGGTAGGCGCGCTGGTAATGGCTGCGCCTGCCGCTGACCCGCGCCTGGAAAAGATATTTGGTATTTCGTATCCAGCCGATTGGTTTTTACTAAAAAAGCTGGTGCCTACCTGCCTGCGGGTGACCAATGAAGAAAAGTTAGGGCACGTGGCGCAACTCAACAGAATGCTGCCCTTATGGAAAAACATACGAGCTCCTGCTACCGTGATTCATGGAAAAAAAGACAAGATCGCTCCGGTAGGAAATGCTGATTTTATTCAAAAGCAAATCAGCAACGCGCCGGTGGAAATGATCATTGCGCCGGAACTGGGGCATCTGCTGCCCTGGCGAAGCCCCGGTCTGATCAAAGAGGCTATCAAAAAATATTTGGATTAGGGTTTTTGGGTGGGCTGCTTTTCCAGGTTAAAAAGATCGTTGAGGACGTCGATAAGGGTTTCGGCTTCGCCCCGCTTGCAGGCTGCTTTGAGTTGGAGGACAGGCAACTTGATGATCTTCTGCATCATGCCCCGGGTAATTTTCTCCAGGTACTTGGCTTCCTTCTCGTTCAGCTTTTTGAGGTGGCGCGCCATTTCTTCCTGGCGGATTTGCTCCAACGCATTTTTGAGGCGGTGGATAGTAGGCGAAACGGCCATTTCCTGTCCCCATTCCTTCATATCATCCAGCGATTCGGCGATGATGTTTTTGACAGCGGGAATCGCATCCAGTCGCTTTTGCAAGGCTTCATTTGCCTTACTCTTAATATCGTCGATATGATAGACCAACGCGCCGGGAATATCTTCTACGGATGCCTCTACACTTCTGGGAACAGATAAGTCGATAAAATACTGATAGCGAAGCAAACCGGTCTGCGCGACCATGTTTTTGGTAATCAAGGGTTGCGGCCTAACCACAGAAGAAATAATAACATCGGCTTCTCTGATGGCGTCGTCTACGCTCTCAAAGGGTAAAGTCCGGAAGCCGTAGGTAACCGCTATGGTTTCTGCCTTTTCCAGCGTCCGGTTAACTACGGTTATTTTTTCGAACCTGTTTTTTTCGGCAGACTCTCCCAGGTTTTTGCAGACATCGGCACCGATTTCTCCTAAGCCAACCATCAGGATTTTTGGGTGGGTAAGCTCTGCCACCAGGTCTTTGACCAATTCTGTAGCTGCATAAGAGACGGAGGCCGCCCCATCGCGGAAAGCTGTCTCCTGAACGACGCGCTTATTGGTAAAAAAGATGGTATGCATCAGTCGATGTAGGAAAGGTCCTGCCATATCTTCGTTGGCCGATGCCTGGTAGGCGCGTTTTACCTGGTTGGTGATCTGCATGTCGCCCACGACCTGCGCTTCCAGCCCCATAGCTACATAAAAAAGATGGCGCATCGCCTCCTGGTGGTCATGAAGGGCCGTGAAATGTGTTTTGAGCAACTCAACCTCCGCAAAACCCTTGATGATGCCAATCAGTTTGATGATCTCTTCATCCAGCACTTGCCTGGCGGCATAATAGACTTCGGTGCGGTTACAGGTAGAAAGTACCAGTACATCCTGCGCTTCGGTGTAGGCGCTGATCTGACGGAGAAGCCGGATCGTCTCCTCTTCGTTAAGGGCTACCCGTTCCCTGATCTCCAGGGGACTGTTCTTGTAGGTTAACGATATGGATTTAAAGTGGCGATGCATGATGCGGTCAAATCAGTGTGCAAAATTAAAAGCAAAAAGGCAAATGATAAAGCGTATGATCTAATTTAGAAGTGTTATAAATAGCACCCTTCTTCCTTTATTTTATGCAACTTATGAACACTATAAAAACAGGTAAAGGTTCGGTTTTTAGCTTTATAAAAGATATTTGCGGGGCTAATTTTTATCAAGTGCTTTACCCTTTAGTGTATACCTCACAAAGTAATATCATCTTGAATTATTAAAATGTTTAATTCTTCAGGGCATAACGATATAAACGTATATTACAGCCCTCGATCTCTTTATACCTGAATATCAACTTTTAAAACTCATGAGACTTAAGCTTTACCAGGTAGATGCCTTTACAGATACGCTTTTCAGTGGAAATCCTGCCGCTATATGTCCTTTGGAAAGCTGGCTGCCTGATGCACAGATGAAGGCTATCGCTGCAGAGAACAACCTGGCAGAAACAGCTTTTTATGTGCCCAAGAAAGATGATTTTCATCTGCGCTGGTTCACGCCCACGATGGAGGTAGACTTGTGCGGTCATGCTACTCTGGCAACGGCTCATGTGCTGTTCAATATGTACGATCATCAGGAAGAGGAAATCCGGTTTCATACCCAAAGTGGTGTGCTGACCGTGGCAAAAGATGGTTCGTGGCTGACCCTGAATTTTCCGGCAGATACGATCCGCCCGGTGGCGTTGCCCGCTGCCATTACAGAAGGATTGGGCACAGAGCCACAAGAAGCCTACCGGGGCAAAACAGACTTTCTGGTTGTGCTGAACTCGCAGGCGCAGGTAGAAAGTTTGCAGCCTGATTTCAGAAGGCTGGCGCAGCAGAAAGATACAAGAGGAACCATCGTGACGGCGCTGGGAGAAACTGTCGACTTCGTATCCCGTTGCTTTTATCCACAGTCTGGCATAGACGAAGATCCGGTAACTGGTTCTGCTCATACCACTATGATCCCGTATTGGGCTAAAAAGTTAGGTCGCTCTGAACTTACAGCCAGGCAGCTTTCCAGGCGGGGCGGTTTTCTCCGCTGCCGGTACTTGGAAGACCGTGTAGCCATCAGCGGGCAGGCGGTCACCTATCTTACCGGAGAAATTGAGATATGATGTCTGGTTTTTTGCAGGAAAACAGTAAATTGGCTCCCACGAAAATGTAAACAAGTGTAAATTTTGACGAATGAAAAGAAGACTATTTATTCAACAATCTGTAGCGATCTCAGCAGGCTTTGGGCTACTGGGCGTAAGCTGCCAAAGCACAACTTCTGACGCTGCTGAACAAACTGCCGGGAATAAAGTACCCAAGCAGGCTGCCCAAGACCTTCTTTATAAAATCTCTCTGGCAGAGTGGTCTTTTCACAAAAACCTGTTCAATCCGGAGCTGTTTAAGATGTCGTGGAAAGACATTGGCGAAAAATTTAAAAGCGACTATCCTACTATTATCAAGGGCGCCCATATGAGCCACCTGGATTTTCCCAGAAAAGCCCGCGAGATGGGCTTCGAGGGCGTAGAGTATGTCAACACTTTCTTTTATGACAAAGCCAAGGACACCCAATACTTAGCTGAGCTTAAAAACATCTGCGAAAATGAAGGCATCACCAGCGTGCTGATTATGTGCGACCAGGAAGGCAACCTGGGCGACCCGAGTGCTGCCGCCCGGATGCAGGCGGTAGAAAACCACCACAAATGGGTAGATGCCGCCAAGTTTCTGGGCTGCCATTCCATCCGTGTCAACGCCAAAAGCGAAGGCGGCTACCAAGAACAGCAAAAGCTGGCTGCCGACGGTCTGGCTAAGCTGGGAGAATACGCCGCCAAAGACAACATCAACATCATTGTAGAAAACCACGGCGAGCTATCCAGCAACGGCGGGTGGCTGGCCGGTGTGATGAAGATGGCCGGCAGGCAAAACGTGGGCACCCTACCCGACTTTGGCAACTTCTGTATGCAAAGGGAAATGCCAACCGCCAGTAATCCGCAGCCTGCCTGTAAAGAAGAGTACGACCGCTACAAGGGCGTCACAGAGCTGATGCCCTACGCCAAAGGCGTCAGTGCTAAAACCTATGACTTCAATGAGCAGGGTGAAGAAACACAGATCGACTACATGAAGATGATGAAGATCGTACTGGACGCAGGCTATCGTGGCTTTGTAGGCGTAGAGTATGAAGGCAACCGCCTGGGTGAAGAAGATGGCATTATAGCCACCAAAAAGCTGCTTGAAAGCGTAAGAGACAAACTTTCCAGCGGAGTATAGCTAATTTGCATAGAAGTTAGGGTTTGGGTTTTAGGTTGCCTGTAGCATTTTTCAATATCTATTTTGAGATTATCATAAAAAAAGCGGCTCTCCTTGGAGAGCCGCTTTTTTAGGGTATAGTTGTTTATAAGAAATCAGATACGATCACGATCTCTATTAAGATCAGGATCTGTATCAGAATCCCGATCTGTATCAAGATCACGGTCTCTGTCTTCTTTGATCTCAATATCACGGTCGTCTTCTATGTCTACATCAATGTCGCGGTTTTCCGCATAGTTATCATCGCGGTCTCTATCAAGGACGTCTCGGTCTGTATCAAGAGCATCAGCGTCCCCGTCTCTGTCAAGAGCATCAGCGTCCCTGTCTCTGTCAAGAACGTCACGATCGCGCCCGGCTTCTCCCCGGGTCTCATCTACATCTACTTCGGTCTTGCGGACATCTTCCCGTACGGTTTCCTCACGCTCTTCTACGTCTTTATTAAGCGTAATCTCTTCTACGACGCGCGCTTCTTTAGAAACCACCGGCACTTCGGCATGTTCGGTCATTTCAACATCACCTTCCTTGAAGTTTGCCAGGTCTGCTTCTGTAGCAGGGCGATTCACGGTCTGGCGTTCCACATGCACATGCTCTTCACGTAGTCTCAGGTGTTCTTCTACCGGGCGTGTTACAATACGGCTGCGAACCCGCACACCGCCAGTTTCTACTTCGCGTTTGCCCACTTTCAGGTCTTCCTCAATTACATTGATCTTATTGTCAGCGTCTACGTCGACATCTCTGTCTCTATAACTCTCTTTGTCTCTGAGTTCATCGTCAGTATAACCAAGGTTTGTATTATCTGTATCGTGATAGTCCATAGCGCGGTCATCTACATCTACCGCACCGTATTGGTCCAGAATATCTGTAGCGCGCTCAGCTTCCTGCTCAGACTGTGCATGTACCGTTACAACAGTACCGCCACGCTTAGCTACTTCGGAATGCCTGTCAGCTTCATGGCCACTACCAAACAACGACCTGAAAAAATCACCAATACTATCGGTATCATCATCCCTGTCCCTATCTCTAGAGGTCGTTGATTCTGTGCTAGTAGTGCTTTGAGAAGAAATATCTACTTTCGATTCTGAAAAGCCAAAGTTCAAAAGTTTTTCTTTGGCTGTTTGCGCTTCACTTGCATTGTCAAAAATTCCAATTACTGTCTGTTCCATGATTTGTATATGGTTAGGATTAAAAAATTATATAATAAATAAAAATTGTTTTTCTCTACAACGGGTTGGATGTCTCTTCATCAGAAGTACGCCTGACGTTGACTTCCTCTTTGCGCAGCCTTACTTGTTGCTTCTGCTGATCATCCTGCACTGATTTTTTGGTAATGTGTAACTCCTCTACCAACAGCAGCCTTTTTTCTATTACTTCTCTGAGGACAGGAACGATCATCGTATCGCCTTCATGCCGGACAGCCGGGGGCGGCGTTTCAACATATTGGTTGACAGCGACCCGTTCAACATCAATCTCTTCGTGCGTGGTAGACAGGTCTACATCTACCTGCTCTTCGTGTACCACTTTAGTGACGATCACTTTACCTTTTTCAACAACTTTCTTGCCGACCTGTACATGCTCCTCAATGACAGGAATAACTATAGATTCAGTAGTTTTCGTCTGTTCGTGTTGTGGTTTTTCAGACCCAGGTTGTGGAATAAAATCCTTTGTAGATGCCATGATGCTCGGTTGCTTTAATTTAAAAAATAAATAACAGCCTATAGAAACGCAAAAGCATATTTCTACATGCTGTTATTAAACCGCGCATGGGCTCAAGTGTTTTGGATAAGGCTAAAATTTATAGCAACACATTAGTATCGCTCCATATCGGAGAAGAAAAAGCCGGCTTCCTGGCTGGCGGTATCGTCGGCGTCTGAGCCATGTACGGCATTGGCTTCTATAGAAGTAGCAAACAGCTTACGGATAGTACCCTCTTCGGCTTTGGCGGGGTCCGTAGCGCCAATAAGTTTTCTGAAGTCAGCCACAGCGTTATCCTTTTCCAGGAGCATGGCTATGATCGCACCGGAAGACATATACCGGCACAGGTCATCATAAAAAGGTCTTTCCTGGTGTACCTGGTAAAACTGCCCTGCGCGGGTCTTGGTCAGTGCTGTTTTCTTTAAAGCAACGATCTTAAAACCGGCTTCTTCTATCATCTTTAAAATTGCGCCGGTATTTCCTGCCGACACAGCGTCGGGCTTAATCATAGAGAATGTCTTGTTTCCTGCCATTTTTAATAGTTATTTTCAGTCAAAGTTTATTTTTCCGCAAAACTAACAGATTATTCCGTATGAAACTATCGCTACATGAATTTGACCTCAAGCTCAAGGAAAGATTTAAAATTGCCCATTCGGTGCGGGATTCGCAGGAGACGCTTATCGTCGAGTTGCAAGATACTACGCGGCCTGACCTTAGCGGCCTGGGTGAGGCTACGGCCAATACCTATTACGGTTTTACTATCGAGACGATGCGGCGTGAACTGGATACACTTCGCGAGTTGGTAGAAAGCTACCAGCTTACAGAAGACCGCGCTAATCCGGCCGAAGCCGGAACGCCCGAAGACTTTTGGGAAGCGCTACACCCGCATCTGCCGCAAAGTCCTTTTACACTGTGTGCGCTGGATATGGCAGCCCACGATCTGTTCGGTAAGAAGCTGGGCAAACCTTTGTACCAACTCTGGGGCTTGGACCCCGCCACGGCTCCGGCCTCTAACTATACCATAGGCATTGATACCATTGACAATATGGTTCGCAAAATGAAAGCCGTTGCCTGGCCTTTGTATAAGATCAAACTGGGCACTGAGGAAGACCTGGACATTGTGCGGGCCTTACGGAAACATACCGATGCGGTGTTTCGTGTAGATGCCAACTGCGCCTGGGGCGTAGACCAGACCATCCGCTACTCGGAAGCACTGGAAAAGCTGAACGTAGAGTTCATAGAACAACCCCTGCCAGCCGGCGATATGGAAGGAATGAAAGAAGTATTCCAACATGCCCGTCTACCGGTGATGGCGGACGAAAGCTGCATCGCTGAAAAAGACGTGGAAAAATGCCACGGACATTTTCATGGTATCAACATCAAGCTCACCAAGTGCGGCGGCATCACCCCGGCCCGGCGTATGATCCGGCAGGCGCGCCAGTTGAACATGCGTGTAATGGTAGGCTGCATGACCGAGACGACCGTCGGCACCTCTGCTATTGCCCACCTGGCCCCTATGCTGGACTATGTAGACATGGACGGCGCGCTGCTGCTGGCAGAAGACATAGCTACAGGCGTGAAGGTAAAAGAACACCATACAGAATTTGCTAAAGAAAATGGAACCGGCGCCCGCCTGATTAAACAGGAGAAGCTGAAGCCAAAAATATGAAAGATTGAATATTCAACAATCAATATTCAATGCTCAAGTGCGATCTACGAAGTGGTAGCTTTTGCTTTTAGAACAGACAAACTAGCGTTAGCGGATACGTCAGGAGGCTTTTTCAAGGGTGTTGATAAAATATTCTCTTTCTTGGTACCATATTTCCATGAAAGGGAGTACTTTGTAAAAACATCTAATTCATGTATTCAACCCATATCCTTCCCGGAAGAACGGTGACGATAGCAGGCCGCGAGCGGCTTTACTTTAGCGGCACGTCTTACCTGGGTATCAGCAAAAGCCCTGACTTTGAGCAGGTGCTGCTCGAAGCTATCCAACGGTATGGCACCAGCTATTCCAGTTCGCGGGTTTCCAACCTGCAACTGTCCGTTTATCAGCAGGCAGAGCAACGGCTTACTTCGCTCACCGGGGCACCGGCGGCGCTCACGTTCTCTTCGGGCTACTTAGCCGGGCAGGCGGCCGTCCATGCGCTGAACCGCGGGCAAACCTTTGTGTATGCACCCGATACGCACCCTGCGGTGTGGCGCCAGGCACAGGACGGCTGGCATGGAGACTACAAAACCTGGGCGCTGGGCTTGCCCGCCACCCTGGCTGCTACCCAAGGCGAACTGGTGATCGTCTCCAACTCCCTGAACCCCTTAGAGGCAGAAAAATACCGCTTCGATTGGGTAGAATACTTACCGGAAGACAGAGAAGTCACCTTGCTTGTTGACGATTCACACGGCTTTGGTATTATCGGCAAAGATGGTTCAGGTATTTATCCTGAGATCAGCGCAAAGCTTAAAGGCGCAGTACAGTTAGTGGTCGTCAGTTCGTTTGGCAAAGCCTGTGGTATTCCTGGCGGTATGGTGCTGGGGAACCATGCGTTGGTACAGAGGCTGTGGAAAAGCTATTTTTTTACGGCAGGCTCGCCTATTCCACCGGCTTATCTGGAAGCTTTTATGCAGGCGCAGGCTATCTATCACCGGGCAAGAAAGCAGTTGTTTGCCAACATCAAACATTTTCGCCAATTGGTAGAAGCCACGCATCTTTTTCGGTATTTTGAACATTATCCTGTATTTTACACCCCGGACAATGCGCTCTGCGAAGCGGTCAAAGAAGATTGCCTGCTTTCCAGCTTTCCTTATCCCGACCCGGACAGCCAGCCTGTCACCAGGGTCGTGATCAACAGCTTGCACCAGCCCAAAGACCTGGAAACGCTCGCTGCCCGGGTATGGCATTATAGCGAAGGCAGGAAGTTGGAAGACAGAAGCGGGGAGACGGAAGTAAAAAGCCAGAAGTCCGAAGCTGGAAGACGGAAGTAGAAAGACAGAAGTCCGAAGCTGGAAGACGGAAATCCGCAGACATCCTGCACCCAACTTCCGTCTTCCGACTCCTGT
>JBBSNI010000152.1:0-11662 GCA_038232695.1 Cytophagales bacterium | reverse complement strand
ATTTAGATAACCATATTGATGCCATCTATTATTTTCTTGTGGATTACAATTTGTCAAAAATTGCATCCTTACATTTATAACACTACCGCTTTCCGGTCTTTGGATTATATTAAGGATCATTGCGAAAGTAAAAATGCATGGGTGGCGCCTTTGTTCTGGTTGCACAACGTAGAGCAAATGGTTTTTAAATGGCCGCTTGTCAAACCTAAAAAAGGACAGTATATCCGCGTTTCGGATCAATCAAAATCTGTTCTCATTCCTAACAAAAACTACGTTTTGCTCAGGCGTTTCAGCAGTAAGGACGACAAAAACCGTTTAGTGGCCGCTCCTTACTTCTGTGATCTCATTGAGTCGGATTATGTTGGCGTGGAAAACAAGGTCAATTATATCTATCGTCCAAAAGGACATTTGTACAGCAATGAAGTGGTTGGCTTATGTGCCTTACTGAACAGCAGTCTTTTTGATACCTACTTCCGAATTTTTAACGGCAACGTTAATGTGAGTGCTACCGAGTTGAGAGAAATACCACTGCCTCCCTTAGAGACTATTCAGGAAATTGGCAATACGCTTATTCTTTCCAACGATCTTTCTGTAAAAAACATAAACCAGATAGTAAACAAAAACTTTGAACCAGTGTACAATGCATGAGTAAAATAGAAGAAGCAAAACAGGTTTTAAAAGCGTTAGGTCTCCCTGAAAGACAACAAAAAGTATAACAAAAAAAGAGAATGGTATCAAATTCCAGTAAAGTTAAAAGATGGTACGACCCTTAACTTTTCTCCTGGCAAGCACAACAAAGTGCAGATTGTCATTATCGAGGAATTTGCTGCCCGCTTTGCTCCAGTTAGCGATTTGCTGTATGTCGGCGATACGGCAAAGAAAGACTTATACATGGATAAAAAGGGATTGGAAGATTTAGGAATTCTTATGGACCAGCATGGCAAATTGCCTGATGTCATATTGTACGACAGAAAACGAAAGTGGCTATTTCTCATTGAAGCAGTTACTTCGCACGGCCCGGTATCTCCCAAAAGAATGATTGAAATAGAAAAGATGCTAAAGAGTTGCCAAGCAGGGAAAATCTATGTATCCGCTTTTCCGGATTTTAAAGAATTCAAACGCCATACTTCTGATATAGCCTGGGAGACTGAAGTGTGGATCGTCAGTTTCCCAGACCACATGATCCATTTTAACGGAGATAAATTTATAGGATCCAAGTGATATAACTACCAAAAGTATAAACGGCTGTTCCTGCTTACTCCGCCTTGTTGTGCCGGGGCTTGCCTGACTTACGGGCTACGGCGAAGATCACGCCGATGAGCAGCAGCATCCCGGCGACCAGTCCGAAGGTAAGGCTGCCAGGCAAGCCGGAGGAGACATCGCCTTCTCCGCGTTCGTTGTCGTCTTTTTGCGAGTAAGCCTCATCTGCTCCGTTGTCTGATTGTATGGCGTCAGGGTTATTGGCACTGCTGGCGCCGTTGACGCCCCCCACAGCCGTAGAGGCGGTAGACTCTGCTTTGATATAAGCCAGAATGGAAACAATATCATCGTTAGACAAAAACTCAAACTGGGGCATGACCTGCTGTTTGTATTGCTGAAATAGCTGTACGGCGTATTCATCCTTTTCATTAAGAATGACATTCTGAGAGTTTTTGATGAATTTCAGCAGCCAGGGTAAAGGGCGCGTCTGATGTACACTGGCCAGCGCCGGGCCGATCAGCTGCTGCTTGATCTGGTGGCAAGCCGTACAGTGCTGGCTGAACAACTCTCTTCCGTGGGCTACGGTCTGTCCGTCGGTAGGTATTTCCTGGGTCACGTTCTGCTGCTGGTTGGGCGTCTGCCCTGCCTCACCCGGCTGCCCTCCGCTGGTGCTCTGGGCATTTGCGCTAAAAAACAAGCCTGTTGAAAGGCAGGAAACCAACAACAGGAACCGGACTATAAAAATCTTTGGACTTCTTCTCGTTCTCATAACTATTGATACAAAGGTTGAAAAAATGAGTTACACCTATTAAAAGAACTACACGCCAAAATGTTTGTGAAAACAGCTTTATTTTATCATAAAAAAGGCTCTACTCAGAGTCTTTTTTGTTTAACTTGTCTGATTAACCTTTAAACAGATTCAATTGCTCCTTTGGTTTTTTGCCGTTTTTTTTATCGTTTCCATCAAAATCCCAAACAACCTCATCGCCTACAGCATTCACCTCCCCGGCCGGTTTGGGCGAAGTTTTCTTTTTCTTTTTTTCTTCTTTGACAGGCTGAGAAGAAGGCTCTCCTATGAGTTGAATGTCCTTCACTTTGTGCTTGGTCATGCGACCGCCCAAGGCTTTCCATCCTTTGACATCTACCAATACGTCCAGATCAAAAAACTCCTTTTCGTACTTTTTGCTGCCCTCCCGGATAAAGGTGATTTCTACCTGCGGATGCTCCTGCGTAGTAGCTACGATCATCTTGGAACTGCGGGCGTCGGTGATAAAGGTGAATCTTTTGTCTGCCGTGGAAGTCTCCACCAAAAACCGCTTGACGTAGTAGTTCTTGGAATTACCATCGTAATACACCGCACTGATGGCACGTTGGGGCACAAATTTTTCCAACACGACGGTATCATCCGGATTAAATTTATTGACCAGATCGTAGCTTTTCAGTTCGTAACTGCCGTCTTTGTACACCACCAGCAGCTTGTCGTCTCCTTCAAAAGTACCCAGGTATCGACCCCGCTGGTCGGTGTTGAGCGTACCCACAACGGCATCGTACCAGATGTCCAGTCCGCCCAGCGTAGATTCGCCTTCGGCGGTTTTCTGTATCTTGCGGATGGCATACTTGGTCAGGATATTGCCCTGCGAAGTGCGCCCTTTGATCTCCAGACTGGCAAAATCAAAGTCAAAATCTTTGATCTTGGCTTTGGCACGGGCAGAAAGATAGACGGTGATGGTCTCGGCTTCTGCATTCGGATTGGCCGAAAAATACAGCACCTTGGAGCCGGGCGTACCTTTGGTCAGGTCGTACACTTTGTCGCGGGTGACGCCCAGGATCTGGAAACGCTTGACCATTGCGCGCTTGGTTTGCCCATCCAAATAAACCAGGTTGTATACCCGGCGCTCGTCATTTTTGCGGAACACATCTACGTGGATGATGTCTTTGCCTACAAAGACTTTGTCAGCGATGCGCGTTACGGTACATTTTCCGTCGGCGCGGAAGGCAATGATGTCGTCAATATCTGAACACTCGGTGACAAACTCATCTTTCTTGATCCCGTAACCAATAAAGCCATCGGCGCGGTTGACGTAGAGCTTTTCGTTGTTAGCGGCTACGATGTTGGCGTCGATGGTATCAAAGGTTTTGATCTGGGTTTTCCGCTCCTGCCCCTTGCCGTACTTGTCCAGCAGGTTTTTGTAATATTTGATCGCGTATTCTTTGATATGCGCCAGGTCGTGCTCCGTTTGTTTGAGCTCTTCCTGAAGTTTTTTTAGCTGCTCGTCGGCTTTAAAACTGTCGAATTTAGAGATACGCTTGATCCTGATCTCTGTCAGGCGTACGATGTCGTCTTCTGTGATCGCACGGTAAAAGTCTTTTTTGAAAGGTTTCAGCCCTTTGTCGATACGGCGGATGACTTCTTCCCAGGTTTCGGCTTCTTCTATGTTGCGGTAAATGCGGTTCTCGATGAAGATTTTTTCCAGCGAGGAAAACAGTATCTTTTCCAGCAGCTCGTGCTTTCTGATCTCCAGTTCGCGCGTCAGCAGCGTGACGGTCTGTTCGGTGCTGGCTTGCAGCAGTTCGCTGACCTTCACAAAATGAGGCTTGTCGGCTATGATCACACAGGCGTTGGGCGAGACAGACACTTCGCAGTCGGTAAACTTATAGAGCGCATCTTTGGTAATTTCAGGCGACTGCCCCGGCGCCAGGGATACGATGATCTCTACCTCCTTGGCGGTATTGTCCACCACCTTCTTGATCTTGATCTTTCCCTTATCATTGGCTTTGACGATAGACTCAATCAAACTGTTGGTCGTCACCCCATACGGCACGTCGCGGATGGCCAGCGACTTCTTATCGAGCTCTTCAATAGCAGCCCGCACCCTGACTTTGCCGCCCCGATGACCTTCGTTATAATCTGCTACGTCGATCATACCGCCCGTCGGAAAATCCGGGAAAAGGTCGACTTTTTTGTTTTTCAGCAGGTCAATACAGCCCTGGATCAGTTCACAGAAGTTGTGCGGCAGGATACGGGTCGCCAGCCCTACGGCAATGCCTTCGACGCCCTGCGCCAGCAGCAGGGGAAACTTCACCGGAAAGGTGACCGGCTCCCGCTTGCGTCCGTCGTAGGAGAGTTGCCAGGGGGTGGTCTGCGGATTGAAGATCACTTCCTGGGCAAACTTAGACAGGCGGGCTTCAATGTATCGGGGAGCGGCGGCACTGTCGCCGGTGCGGTTATCGCCCCAGTTGCCCTGGGTATCGATGAGCAGGTCTTTCTGCCCTAACCCTACGATGGCGTCGGCGATGGAAGCGTCGCCATGCGGATGGTACTGCATGGTTTGCCCGATGATGTTGGCTACCTTGTTGTAGCGTCCATCGTCCATTTCCTTCATGGCGTGCATGATGCGGCGTTGTACGGGTTTGAGTCCGTCTTCTACGGCAGGCACGGCTCTTTCCAGGATCACATAGGAGGCATATTCGAGAAACCAGTTCTCATACATCCCGCCGATGTCGTCATTATTGAAATTGTAATCTAAAAGGGTTTCTTCTGTCATTAATTTTTGTGGGTTGTGTGGCATTTCTTTTTTCTATTAAGAAAATCCTATGTTGTGCTATCGATTGTAATGAAAACGAAGAGAGATAACAGTAATTTTTTCTTTTTCTACCTGGTAGACAATCCGGTGTTCTTTGTTAATACGCCTACTCCAATATCCAGAAAACTGGTGCTTTAAAGCTTCAGGTTTTCCTATCCCCGTGAATGGGCTTTGTGAAATGTTTTGAAGGAGGGATGTTATTTTCTTTTGAATAGCTTTGTTACCTGATTGTTTCCAGTAACGCAAGTCTTCTTTGGCAGTATCAGAATACGCTATTTCCATAGATCTTCTATAGCTATCGGAGTAGTTTTTCCTTCTGCTGCTTGTCTCATGCCTTCTTCCAAATGTTTTCTATTTGCTTCTGTAGATAAAAGATAGTGTGTCTCATCCCCTTTATCTTGGGTGAGCATAGTTTTTATCTTCTTTAGTAATTTCTCATTGTTCGTATCTAACAGTAAGCGAAACAATTCTAATTTTTCTGTTTGCAAGTCCATGCTTTTAACTTTTACTATTGACTAATCAAATTTTAGCAGTAATTCATTCAATTCATTCAAATCAGCATTTAGCTTGATGATCTTTCCGTCTTTCCCAATCAGGACGTAATAAGGAAAATGATCAACGCGCAGAGTTTTTAACATTTCCTCTGTAGCGAAACCGTTGTGCCAATGTAGCTTGTTTTTTTCAACAAACGCTTTTGCTTTATCTTCCTGGTCATGAGCATCAAGTCCTATGATAGCCAACTGGCTGAATTCAGAAGATATTTTCTTTAGCTTGGGTATGTTGGCTATACAAGGTTTACACCAGGTGCCCCAAAAATCTAACAGTATGAATGGGTTATCAGAAAGATAATCATACAGGCTCTGCTGGTTACCTTCCATGTCTTGAAAGGCAAAATCAGGAACGACACTTCCTTCTTCCAAGCGCGCTGATACTATGTCAGATGTTTCTAATTCTAAAAATCGGCCAGTAGGGTCTACTTCTTTGACAACATATGTTTTGCCATTGATTTGAATGTTGAGATCTTTTTCTATTATATACCCGCCCTCTGAAAATTCATCTGAAATAGATTCGGTTTGATAGTCGCCGACCATGACCCTGTCCCACTGCAAATCATCAAACAAGCCATTGCCTGTGCCGTCGACCAAGCCAATGTAAACGCTATCATTTGCTATGGCTGATCTTGCAGTGACATAGTTAATACGTTTTACCGAGAGCCAGTTATCCGCGCTGACAGCCTCATTTTTATTAAAAGCCGGATTAGCTGCTATGAAATGCTCCGATTTTTTTTTACGCTCATTGTCTTTGTACACTATCTTCCCCATCTCAACCAGGCAGAAGGCATCCTTATGTTCTGAATTAAACAGTTTAAACCTTAAAGTTTCGTTCAGGCTTGACAACTGCGTAGCAGCATCATCTGAGAAATCCAGATTATTATTAGCATCCACTATGACAGTGGGCGATTGTTTGTAGTTTCCTATCAAAACCAAAGTCTCGTCAGCGATGGGTGCGTTTTTCCAACCCTGAAAAAAGATAAAAGCAAAGGCAGTGTCTTCCATATCAAAATTTTCCGGAAACTTAACCTCATAGCTTTCATTTTCATACTTGAAGGATTTACCGGAAAACTTGTACAACGCGACTGCTTCCGACATATCATCAAGCAAAAAATGCGTACCATCAAAGGCTATTTTATAGCGATCCTGGCTGTATACATTTGTAAAAAGCAGCAGCAGACAAAACGAAATGGCAATTTTTTTTATCATAAGTAGCTAAATTATTCTTCACCAAGTATCTTCTCTACATTCACCGTAAAATCATCCACTATCTTGACATCTTTTCCCCAGGAAACAATTTCCCAGTTTGAGCCCGGTTCTGCCACGATGATCTTCTCCGAATCGGACAATATCCAAATCACCCTGGCTACGCCAAAGGCAAAAAGTTGCTCTATCTTCTCATTGATATAGCTAAATTCCTGCTTTTCTTCAAGATCGGCCTTGATGTCAACTTCTATGACTACATCCGGTGGAATCGCTAGATACTTTTTCTTGTCCTTGATACCTTCCTGTTTGATTCTGGCTTTGGAAATGATCGCTATATCCGCAGCTCTTGTGCTGCCTTTGGCTAATTGCAATCCTAATTCATTCGTCAATACTTTATATTCTTTGCCTAAAGATGACATCAATATATAAAGCAATAGGCTTATGATGTCTGACTGCAAATAACTACTGCCCATAATTTCGTCTAATTGTTTGTTTCCATCCAGGTAATCACGATAATGCTTATAGTAGATTGGTTTATCGTTTACTGTCTCGTAAATCAACATTTTAGGTATCGTTTGAATCGTCTCCATACAAAGTTACTTTACTTTAAACTGTAACACTTTGAGCATATAGACCGTAAGCATCAGGGCAATCGCAAGGCTGAGGTATCCTATCAGTTGCAGGATGTTGATCCTACGCCCTGCCTCCCGGTAAAGCTCCTCTCCTACTTTGACCTGTATATTTTTCAGTTTACGGATGGTAGATAATAAATGGTCAAAAGCAGGCAAGCCTTGTTCCAGATAGATAGTCTTTGCTGCTTGTGTGTCTCCTTTTTCTGCCAGATGGATCATTTGCTGTTCCAGTTTTCTGTAGGCTTTCAACTGCCTTTTAAATTGTTCAAAAACCTGTGCTTCATCGGCTGTCAGATATGTTTCAGCATATTTGAGGGTTACCTGGTCAATGTCTGCATCATTACTTTCCATTTGCTGCACCAACGGCTTTTCCGAAGGAAATAAAACAAGTCTTTCCGATAATACCAGCCGGTTCTTATATAACCTTTCTTCCATGTTTCCCAGATCATAGGAAGGAATTAACCTGTCCTCGAGCATAGACTTAAACGAAAGCGAAAATCCGCCCAGATTTCTGGACACCAGGATGGTCAGTCCATTCAGTACGATCAATAAAACCAGGAAAGACAGCATCATTTTTTCCCGGTTGTTCAGATGGCGGATCAGGCGCATAGTTAGCGAAGTTATACAGGTTCTTCCGCCAGATCTTTCTCTACGCGAAGCCTGTCGATGATAAAGTTTTGCCGCTCCGGCGTGTTTTTGCCCATGTAAAAGCCCAGCAGCCGCGCCACGCTCATCTTATCGTCTACGATCACGGGTTGGATGCGGATGTCTTCCCCGATGAACTTGCCAAACTCGCCGGGAGAAATCTCGCCCAACCCTTTGAAGCGGGTAATCTCAGGCTTATTGCCTAATTTCTTCACCGCTTTCTGCTTCTCTTCCTCGTTGTAGCAATAAATCGTTTCCTTCTTGTTGCGCACCCGGAACAAAGGCGTTTCCAGGATAAACACATGCCCGTTGCGCACCAAGTCGGGGAAAAATTGCAGAAAAAAGGTCATCAGCAGCAAGCGGATGTGCATCCCGTCTACGTCGGCGTCCGTGGCGATGATGATCTTGCGGTAGCGCAAACCGTCCAGCCCGTCTTCTATGTTGAGCGCATGTTGGAGCAGGTTGAACTCTTCGTTTTCGTACACGATCTTTTTGGTAAGCGAAAAACAGTTCAGCGGCTTGCCACGCAGACTAAAGACGGCTTGCGTCTGCACATCGCGCGACTTGGTAATAGAACCACTGGCCGAGTCGCCTTCCGTAATAAAGACCATCGTATCCTGGGCGCGGTCTTCACTTTTGTGGTCGTAGTGCAGGCGGCAGTCGCGCAGCTTTTTGTTGTGCAGGTTAGCTTTCTTAGCTCTTTCATTAGCCAGCTTCTTAATACCCGCAATCTCTTTACGCTCCCGCTCCGACTGCAAAATACGCTTCTCCAGGGCAGCAGCAATTTGCTTGTTGCGGTGCAGGTAATTGTTTAAGGACTCTTTGACAAAATCGTTGACAAAAGAACGCATTGTGACCCCTTCAGGTGCTACATTTTGGGAGCCCAGCTTGGTTTTGGTCTGCGACTCAAACACCGGCTCCTGCACCCGCACCGAGATCGCCGCCACGATAGAGGCGCGCACGTCCGAAGCATCAAAGTCTTTTTTGTAAAAGTCACGCACCGTCCTGACCACCGCCTCGCGGAAGGCTGATAGGTGCGTGCCGCCCTGCGTGGTAAACTGCCCGTTGACAAAGGAATAGTATTCTTCCCCGTACTGGTTGGTGTGCGACATAGCAACCTCAATATCTTCCCCTTTCAGATGAATGATGGGGTAACGCAGGTTGTCTTCAGACGTTTTGTTGGAAAGCAAATCCAGCAAGCCGTTTTCCGAATGGTACTTTTTGCCATTAAAAACGATGGTTAGCCCGGCATTGAGAAAAGCATAGTTCCATATCTGGTTTTCCAGGAATTGGGGACGGAAATGAAAATGCTTGAACACCGTTTCATCCGGCTCAAAAACCATCAGCGTACCCTCTTTTTCCTCAGATTTAGCAATGCGTACATCCCGTTTGAGTGTACCCCGCTCAAACTCCACCAGTTTGGTCTGCTGCTCCCGGAACGACTGCACTTTAAAATAAGTAGACAGCGCATTAACCGCTTTGGTACCCACGCCGTTCAGCCCGACGGATTTCTGAAAAGCTTTGGAATCGTACTTTCCGCCCGTATTAATTTTAGAGACGCAGTCGACCACTTTGCCCAGCGGGATGCCCCTGCCATAGTCGCGCACTTCTACGCGGTGGTCGGAGACGTGCACGTTGATCACTTTACCAAAGCCCATCACATGCTCATCGATGCTGTTGTCGATCACTTCCTTGACCAGCATATAAATGCCATCGTCGGCTGAGGAGCCGTCGCCCAATTTGCCGATGTACATGCCGGGGCGCAGCCGGATATGCTCGCGCCAGTCCAGGGAGCGGATGCTGTCTTCGTTGTAGGTCGTGTTGGTGTTTGCCATAGTCATCATTTAAAAACAGGCAAAACGGGCAGAAAATCCCGTTTTGAGATGTTCAAAGCTACTATTTATTTAGTATTAAAAAAAGGAATGTACTTAAAATAAGTATACAAAGCAGCGGTTCTGCTGCTCATTAGACAAGAAGATGTCATGTAGCGATGTGGAGTTAATATTTTCTTTCCTTTATTTTGGTAAATCTCTCTTACCGACAAGGGCAGCCCACATCACGGTGTGACCGATCCCGGCGGGGAACCGCAGGTGACCCGCTGCACGATGTTATGGACTTAGGCAGCCCGCGTCACGGTGACCCGCTGTGTTTTATTTTGATGTCAAAGAGTTGAATCAGCTTCTTATCCAAATCTTCTATTTGATTGGAGTCAATACTTCCTAATCTACCAATTACCAAGGTTTTATCAATCGTAGATATCTTACTGATTCTTACCAAAGATGGCTTTTTGAGTCCATTTGTTGAATCAGGTTGCAACAGTAAATCATTTGTTTCTTGCCAGTGTAGTTGGGTGGATATAAAGCTTACTGTTACATCCAGGTTGTCTACTACTAAAATTAGCGCTGGACGCTTTTTACTACCTGTCAGATCAGTAAAAGGAAATGGAACGAGAATAATATCGCCTTTGTGCATCAATACTTTTCTTTTAGATCATGCTCGTCATATAAGTCTTCCTCGTCGTGCAAAAAAGCAAAACTATCAGATTGGCTAATGATGGTTTCAATACCCTTTTGAAGAATTTGCTCCTCATATCTTTTCAGTACAAAATCAGCAAAGGTGGCAATTTCATTTATTTTATCTTCGGGCAGTTTCTCTAACGTTTCAACAGTTTTGTTAATTAATCCTCGTTTACTCATATCTTTATTCTTTTTACCATTGTACGGATTTTTTCAATTTTCTTTACACAGTCCATAACGACCAAGAGCAGCCGACAGGTTGGGCTTGTAAACAGTTTCTCATTCAATGAGCAACAATAGGTGCTTGGAGCAACTAGCCCTCAAGCTCAGTTTATGTTGTGCGACGTTATTTCATTTTATCCAAGCTTCAATCTTTGTTTTGAGCTTGTTTTTTAATTCATCCGTATTGTCATAAATTATATGAGGATAGTGATTAGTATCAAAATGTGTATTTGAGAAATCACTTGCATCACACATATATATCACTGGACGCTTCAAACCTAACGCTAACCCTGATTCAAAGTAAACTCCATGTTTATGCTGAGTAAAGTCTGCAACTAAAAACTTACATTTTTTAATTTCACTTACAATTGCATCGTTAATTGTTATATCAGAATTATAGTAAATTTCATCAATAAGAATTGATTGAAAGCCTGCTTCATTAATAGCTTCTTTTATAGTAGACCTC
The DNA here is from genome assembly GCA_038232695.1 of Cytophagales bacterium. Lineage (GTDB taxonomy): Bacteria > Bacteroidota > Bacteroidia > Cytophagales > Cyclobacteriaceae > JAJNNC01. The sequence goes on along the minus strand of JBBSNI010000152.1, from coordinate 640 downwards.
GTGTCGTTAAGTTCTTTAGAAAATGACATTGCTACAAAACATCTATTGGAATGATCACCAGATTCAATCAATTCAATGACACGAGCCAAACCATTATACGTTAAATGAATATCTGTTAAATTTTTTCCATCTTTTGATGAACCATCTATACCTTCTATGAATTCTAATTTAGCAAGCGTGAAAAGATAAAAAGTCATTTCATTGTAATTCTTGAAGTACAAACGTTTTGCTAAGGTTTGACGATCTTCATTATTTGGATATTCAATATCTGCCCCTTCGTACTCTTGGAGTGAATGTAAATATGACAGCAAATGGTTTAACTTCTCATCTGGCGATTTTGGAACAGGACTTTCATGTATTATTTTTTCTAAAATTTCGTTGTCTAACGCCGTCCCACTTTCTTGTCTGAAATCAATCGGAAACTTATCATTCAACAGTAGACCGTAAAGTATGTGCTTATTGGACTCGACATATGCATTGTTTTGATGTCGCGGTAGAAACCTAAGTAAAAGAGAAGGAATAAATGTCTAATTTCAGGTTTGAGGTTTAACAACATAATTCCATTTACCCAGAACTTGGTCAAAGACAATATTACAGTCATTCAAGAAATCTTTGGCTACCTGTTTACCTTTTTGATATT